>DYPH01000319.1 GCA_020720045.1 Sorangium cellulosum
CCGAGATGTAGCTGATCTCCTTGAGCTTCAGCGCGCCCTCGAGCGCGATCGGGTAGTTTGCCTGGCGGCCCATGAAGAGGAAATTCTTCGACCGCGCGTATTTTTCCGCGATTTTTTTAATATGCGCATCGAGTTCGAGCGTCCGTGCGACGAGGTTCGGGAGCTTCTCCATTTCGGCGATGATCGTGCGGCCCTCGGCGTGGCTGAGGTGGCGGATCCGGCCGAGGAGGAGTCCGATGAGGGAGAGGATCGTGAGCTGCGAGGTGAACGACTTCGTGGCGGCGACGCCGATTTCCGGGCCTGCGTGCATGTAGGCACCCCCGTCGCTTTCGCGGGCGATCGTGCTGGCGACGTTGTTGCAGATCCCGAGCGTGCGGTGGCCCTTGCGCTGGCTCTCGCGCAGGGCGGCGAGCGTGTCGGCGGTCTCCCCGCTCTGGCTGATCACGAAGACCAGCGTGTCGCGGTCCATCGGCAGGTTGCGGTAGCGGAACTCGCTCGAGAACTCGCACTCGACCGGCACATGCGCGAGGTTCTCGATCATGTATTCTCCGGCCAGCGCCGCATGGAACGCGGTCCCGCACCCGCTGAGGACGATCCGGTCAACCGAGCGGAGTTCGCCGTTTGTCATGTCGAGCCCGCCGAGCTTTGCGGTCGCCTCCTCGGAGGATAGCCGCCCGCGCATCGCGTCGCGGATCGAGTGCGGCTGCTCGTAGATTTCCTTGAGCATGAAGTGCGGGAACTTCCCCTTGTCCACCGCATCCGCCCCGAACTCGACCTTGCTCACCTGGAAGTCCACGCCCGAGCCGGAGACGGTCGAGATGTCGAACCGGTCGCCCTCGACCGCAACGATTTCGTAGTCGTTGAGGAACACAACCTCGCGGGTGTGGGCGACGATCGCGCTGACATCGCTGGCAAGAAAATGCTCGTCCTTCCCGATCCCGAGCACGAGCGGGCTTCCGCGCCGCGCGCCGACCATCACGCCGGGAACGTCCTCGTGGATGACCGCGATGCCGTAGGTGCCGATGATCTGGCGGAGCGCCCGGCGGATCGCGCCGACGAGGCCCGCCTTCGTCAGGTCGTCCGCCGCCTCGAACTCCTCGCCGACAAGGTGCGCGAGAACCTCCGTGTCGGTCTGCGATTTGAAGACATGGCCGCAGGCGATCAGGCCGTCGCGGAGCGATTGGTAGTTTTCGATGACCCCGTTGTGGACGAGCGCGAGGTGCCCGCTCCGGTCAAAATGCGGGTGGGCATTTTCGAGCGTGACCCCGCCGTGGGTCGCCCACCGGGTGTGGCTGATCCCGAGCGTGCCGTGGACGGGGTTCTTTTGAATCGCCTCGGCGAGGTTGGCGATCCGGCCGACCGCCTTCCGGACCTCGATCGGCCCGCCGTTGAGGAGCGCGACCCCCGCCGAATCGTAGCCGCGGTATTCAAGCCGCCGCAACCCTTCGAGCAAGACCGGCAGCGCCTCGGAACGTCCAATGTAGCCAATGATTCCACACATGATTTGAATCGTGACAATTTGCCAGGAACCCGGCAAG
>DYPH01000320.1 GCA_020720045.1 Sorangium cellulosum
CTTACTCTTGGCTCGCCAAACAGAAGGCCCGCTTCGTCGTCCAGAGCTTCCGGGCCGTCGAGCAGTTCCTGCCTACTGGGAGAAACAGCTCCCAGGGGATCGTCGAAGACCAATACGCCCGGACGCAGGGGTGGTTTATCGCACAGTCGGCGGGCAATGGTGGTTACGATCCTGTCGGGTCTGTGACAAACGAGGCTTGCCCGTGGAGCATCAACGCGATGTGCGTCGGGTCCCATCGGGTCGATGGCACCGTCAGTTGCTTTTCGTCGTGGCTTAATCCTGGCGGAAATCTTCTCGACAAGAAGAATTTTCCCGATACCGATCGCGAAGAGCCCGATATTTTGGCACTTGGAGGAAATGGCGTAGCGAAAACCTATAACGGTCCGACGCCGGCATGCACAAGTCGGGCATCCGAGTCCGTGAAGGTTGCAAGTAGCAGCTCGAACACGGCCTTCGCGGAAAGCTCGGGGACGAGCTTTTCGACCCCGATCGTCGGCGCAAGCGCCGCGCTTGTTCACCAGTATTGCGCGAAGCTCGGCGTCGAGCTTGACGGCCTTGAGCTTCGAAATACGCTCATGCTCACGGCGGTCCGCAACGCCCGAGACTGGAACTATTCGACGCTAAAACCGGAGACCGACGCCTTTGACGGCGCTGGCAACCTGACGCTCAACGCGGCACGTGCCGCCTGCGACTCCTTCGCCCGCGTCGCGACCGGAAATGGGCCGGCGGCGGTCCACGGGAACGGAACGGCCGATACGAGTGTGCCCGGCGAACCGCTCCCTCCCGGCGATGTCGTCTATCCGACGACGCCACCCGGCGTGGAACCGCGCAACCAAGGCATCGATCCCGGAGGTCCTCTTTCCGGTATTTCTGCGACCGCGGAATTGAAGTGGCAGCGAAAGGCGGGGGAACACATTCGCTTTGTACTGAGCTGGAACGCCTGCGCGGACACGACAGCGGCGCCCAACCGCGTCGGCGTCGATCTGGACGTCTTCCTCTACAGCCCGACCGTCGGAAAGTACCTCTACACGTCGCAATCAAACGACGACAACAACGAAGGCTTTGACGTCGTCGTCCCGCCCGGCTGGGACGGTGAGTTCATCGCTTACGTCGCCCACCCGGACGGCGCAAAAGGCTGCAAAGATTCCCCCATGAAAGAGAGGTTCACGTGGAGTTCCTACGAATAGTCGCCGTCGTGATGACGCTTTCCGCAGTTATCCCAGGCTGTGGAAGCATCGAAGGCGCGCAGGACGTCTGCGCAAAGCAGCTCGATCGCGACTCCTGCAACAGGCAAGAGGGATGCGTCTACATGTCGCGGATTCAAGGCGAAAATCTGCCAGACGGATGTTACACTCCGTGCAGCGATCAAGGATGCGCCCCCGGCTTTTCCTGTCGCCAAGATTTGTTTGATGGCACCCCGCTACTACCGGGGGAATCTACTGGTCCATTTCCAATTTCTATCTGCGCTCCGAATCCATGAAGACGAAACTCCTTCTTCTCACCCTGGCCCTTCTTGGGGCTGCCTGTAGCG
>DYPH01000179.1 GCA_020720045.1 Sorangium cellulosum
ACCTAGGGACCTACCGCGCTGCGAAGACGGTTCGGGGGTAGCGGCTCCATCGGCAGAGCCAGCAAATTCCGTGGTAGGACGGCACGCGTGCGCATTGAGCAAGTTCGAATCCGCGGCATCCGTGCTCTCAAGCAGCGGACCGACTCCTTCCTCGACGGAGCCGCTCCGCGCGTAACCACGTGCCTACGCGGCACCAACGGCTCCGGGAAGACGACCTACCTCGCCGTCCTCGCCGAGCTCTGGCGCTGGTTTCGACGGTGTGTCGCGAAAGGGGGCTACGTCACCCCGGTCGGGCTTCTCAAGGAGGCCCTCGGCGACGGCCTCGCAGCGATGGAGGTCTCCGATCTCCCAGGGCCCTGCTCCCGTCTCTGGCTCGCCGTCGGGAACGTCTCCGCGATCGCCGAACTCACGGCGGGCACCCCCAACGGGCTGCGCGTCGTCAACGGGAAGCCAACCTGGGACAAGGAGCTCCTCTCGTGGTGGGCCGAGGCGTTTGAGCGCGTCGAGGCGGGCTTCGAAGCGGGGACGATCCCGAACATCGTCTGGATCGAGGCAGAGAATAAATGGGTCCCCGAACTTCGGGCCGGCGAACTGGAGCGGTCCCCCCGGGAGATCTTCCCCGCGGTCGCGCGCTACCTACCGACGGCGAGTCACGGGCGCTCCCACCTCGAGGGCTTGCTCCTCACGCTCTACTTGGCCCGACGCTCCCACTGGCAGCTCCTTCAGAACACCGTTGCCGAGCTTCGACCGGGGCTCGTGCTCCTTGATGAGTTCGACGCCGCCACCCGTCGCCCGCGTTTCGTGAGGGACGGGGTGACGCTGACCGTCGACCTGCTGAGCGCCGGCGAGCGCTCGCTGCTGATCAACCTCGCGATGATCCTGCGGTGGCTCGGCCCTGGCGGAGTCGTGCTGTTCGACGAGCCGGAACTCCATCAGCACCTCTCGCTGATGCGCGGAAGCCTGGCGGTCCTTGCGTCGATCATCACCTCAAGAGAACTCCGCGGGCAGCTGATCGTCGCGTCGCACGCGCCCGAGGTCTGGGCCCACTTTCCCGACCGCAACGCGATCCTCGATTTGGACACCGCGTCATGACGGCACTCCCCGAAATCGATCGCAAGATCGGCGAGATGTATGGGAGCTACTGGGACGTGGAGGAACAGTCAGCACTCGGCAAGAGCGTCCTTCTCGTCGAGGGGGACAGCGACAAGCGCCGGATCGAACGACTTTTCCAAGGGCGCCGTCCACGCTTTCCCAATCTCGTGCGCGTCATCCCGACCGGCACCCGTTCCAAGACCCTGCAGCGCCTTTCGAAGGGCTCCAAGAAGGACTGGTGGGCCCTCGTCGACCGGGACACGTGGACCGACGCGGAGGTCCTTGCGAAGCGCCAGGCATCGCCCCAGCTCTGGGTGACCGACGGCTGGACCCTCGAGAACGAATTCCTCACGCCGGAGCGCGTGGCCGACGTCCACGGGGATGAACATCGCCTCCGCGATTCCTGGGTTCGTGCAGGGGCGCTTTGGTGGGTGCTCCAGCGGGGGCGACATGCCCAACACGACTGGTGGGAAGCGCTGGGGGAGACGTTCGGGGCGCCCCCCACCGGGTTCGATCTTACCGACGCGAAAGCGCTCGAAAGCGGCCTGCTCGCGAAGGTCCCGGCGGTCCTTCGACAGGAGGCCAACTTCAACGAAGAGCGGGTCGCCACGCGCTTCGAAGCGCGTCTTCGCGAGGTTCAAGCGCTCACGCCCGCGGGCCAATGGCGCCATGGCGTGCACGGCAAAGCGGCCTTCACCCAGCTCTTCCCGAACGGCCCAGAACCGGAGCTGCCCGCCGTCGGGACGCTGAGCGAAATTCTCGCGTGCCTGCTGCCGTCCTGAGCCTTTTGAGAGTGCCTATGAATTACCGGAGCCAGCCCGTCGACGACGGCATCCTGCGGTGCCCCCGCTGTCACGAAACGCTTCGCTTGGCGGAGGTCGTCGGCTCCGGCGGGCCGATGCATGAGTGTGCCGCGTGTTGGGGAATCTTCGCGTCTGAGAGCACCGTGCGCGGCCAGGTGGCGTTGGCGAACCCGGAGAACGGCGAGCTGTTCTTTGCGAGGCTCGCCCAGCGCCAAATCGGAGGGCAGCTCCTGTGCCCCGTTCGCGGGTGCCCGGACGCCACGATGGAGATGCTCTTCTTTGGGGCGCTCCCGCTCGATCGGTGCCCGCGCCACGGCTTCTGGTTCGACACCAACGAGCTCGCCACGATCCTCGCCCAGGGGAAGCCGGAAGCGGTACGTGCGCGCGAGCTCGAGGAGACGCGCGAAGCCTACGCGCGGAACATGCAGCTTCGCACGGCCGATCCGCTCGCCCGGCGAACGCGCGAAGGGGCCCCGCTCCTGGAACTCCTCCGGGAGTATTTTTCGTTTTTTTGACAGTCAGGCGCCTCGGCAGAGACCCAGCCTCTCGACGACCGTTCCGATTGAAGCGCCCATCGGTTCCAGAATCAGCGCTTCCCCGTTGGTCTGGAGCGCCTCAGAGTTGCTTCGGGGGAGAGCACAATGATGCGTGTCTACAGGGGGGTGTCCCGCGAGGACGACGCCGACCGCGCCGTCGCCGCTGCGACGCAGGAAATGGGGAATGTTGTTCCCGGAATCGTCTTCGCGTTCCCGGGAGGAAAACAGGACCCGGCGCAGGTTGCCACCGCGCTCCAGGAGCGATTTCCGCGTACCCTCGTCGTAGGCGCAACGACCCCGGCGCCGTTCACCGACAGCAAGCGGTGCGCTGGCGCTCTTGCGGTGGCTGCCGTGGATGCGCCAGGCACACGATGGAGCGCGCGGTCGCTGCACCTTTCGTCGTTTGATGGCGAGGCAGCTACGCGCGCCGTCGACGACATGCTCGGCGAGCTGGACCTCGACCGGGAATCGGTTGCCCTCTCCGAGGTTTTTTGCCTCCTGTTCGCCGATGGGATCGCGAAAAAGGAGGAGAGCGTCTCCGCGATCCTCGCAGAAGCCCTCGATGGAATCGCCTTTGTGGGCGGCAGTGCTGGGGATGATCTTTCGTTTTCATCGACGTTTGTCATCCACGGTCGCCAGGCCATGCAAGGCGCTGCGACGATCGTCCTGGTGCGTTGCTCGGAGGGCTTCACCCTCTTTAAACACCAGCACTTTACCACTTCGGAACGCCGACTCGCCGTGACTCGCGCCGATGTCTCCGCACGGCGCGTGCGCGAGATGGATGGGGTCCCGGCCCTTGAAGCCTACGCGGCCGCCCTTGGGATTCCCGCCTCCGAGGTGACCCCCGGGATCGCGTCCCAGAACCCCCTGATCTTTCGCTGCGGGGACGCTCTCTACGTCCGTTCCGTGCAGCAAATCGAGGCGGACGGTTCGATGACTTTTTACTGCGCCATCGAGCCAGGAATGGTGCTTTCCATCGGGAGCCGAGCGCCACAGGTCGACGCATTACGGGCTGCACTCGCCGAACTCCCTCCGCCGGAGACCATTGGACTGTTCCTGCTCTTTAACTGCATCGTCCGCTCGCTGGAGGCGCTGGAGCAGAAGCAGGAAGATGTCCTCGCTTCGATGTTCTCGGCGGCGTCGTGCGCGACGGTCGGCTTCGACACCTATGGTGAACAGTGGAATGGCCTCCACATCAACCAAACGGTGGTCGGCGTGGCGATCCATCACGCGACGCAAAACGGGGGCGAGCGATGAGCGAGGAATACGACCAGCTTCGCCGTGAACTCGGCGCTGCGCGAACGACGATCGAGGTCTTAAAGGCCAAAGTCGAGGATTTGTACAACGGTGCAGAATCGCTGATTGGGCGCCAGCTCGCCGCGGCACGGACCCGGGAAGCCGCTGTTCGCCAACGGAAAGCGGTCGCGGAGGCGCGCGCCGCCGAGGCCGAGCACAATGCGGCAAATCTGGAAGCGGAGGTCGCCAAGCGCGCGGCAGCCGCCAAGAACATCCTGAATCATGTGACGTTTGGCTTCCTGTGCATTGGGCCCGATCAGCGCGTCAAGAATGGCTATTCGGTCGCCTGCGAAACGCTCTTGGGGACCGGTAACGTCGAAGGGGGCGTTCTCCCGGAACTCCTCGGCCTTACGGGATCGCGGCTCGCTGAGTTTTCCCTCGGTATTGAGCAGGTCTTTGACGACGTTCTTCCCGATTTTGTCACCCTTCAGCAACTACCGAATACGTTCGCTCTGCCCGTTGCCGGCGGGACACGATTGCTGCGTGCCGAGGGGCGTGTGATTCGCGAGGGGGGCGCGATTGGAGAACTCCTTTTCACGATTTCGGACGTCACCGCGCTGGCGCACGCAGAGGCGGAGGCGCAACGGAATCGCGCGCTTGTGACGATCCTCCGACAGCGCGATATCTTCCAACTTTTTCTTCGCGAAACAAATGCCCAACTTCGTGCAGCGACGACCGCCTCCTCCGCCGATGCGGACGACAAATTTCGCCGGCGCGTGCTCCACACGCTGAAGGGAAATGCGGCCGCGTACGGCCTGTCGGACCTGGTCACCAAGATTCACCGCGCCGAAGATGCCGGTGTCGTCACGGCGGAGAGCCTCGCGGAGATCGGCCGCGAACTCGCAACGTTTGTTGCAGAAAATCGAGAAATCCTTGGGTTCGACGGCGAGTGCGCGACGCGCGAGTCTTGGTCGGTTTCTGCCGCCCAGTTTGACGAACTCGCGAAGGTCGCCAGCAAGGCGAACGCCGAAATCGGTCCTCAGCTTCAGCAATGGATGGATCGGGCCCAGGAGCGCTCCGTCGAGCAAATGGTCGGTCCGTTGCGCGAATTCACCCAAGCGCTCGCGGAGCGCCTCGACAAGCAGGTGTGCTTTCGCCTGATGGGCGCGAATGAGACGGTCCCCGCGCGGCTCGCTCCAGTCTTTCAGGCGCTCCCCCTGCTCGTGCGGAATGCGCTCGATCACGGGATTGAAAAGCCCGAGTGCCGGGGCAACAAGCCGGCGATCGGCTCCGTTTCCGTCTCCGTCACGCGGCCGTCGCCGACGACGCTGGAACTCGTCGTCGCCGACGACGGACGGGGGATCGACATCGAGGCGCTTCGCGCCCGCGCGAGAGAGCGCGGCGAGGAGGGGAGAGGCGGCGATCCGTTCGTTTCCGGGATCTCCTCCGTCGATTCGCCGGATGCCGGTGCCGGGCGGGGCGTCGGCGTGAGCGCCATGCGTGCCGCCGTCGAAGGGTGTGGCGGCCTCTTCCGCGTCGAGTCTCAAGCCAACGAAGGCGCGCGATTCACCATGCGGTTTGAAGAGAGCGGGCGCCCGTGACCCCCGCGTCCCTTTCTGCCCTCGACGAGCTGATCGTCCTCGCAGTGGAGGCGACGTTGGATGCGCTTGGCACGCGTGCAAGGCACCGGGAGGAGGCCGACACCGGGCGCGCGCCCGAGTCTCTGTCGGTCGCTGGGGTCATCGGCTTCTTCGGGCCGCTCCGCGGGACGCTCCTGATAGCGACCTCCCCAGACCTTTTCGTGCTCGTCGGCGGCGCCGAGCTTTCGGAGGCGGAGGTTCGCGATTGGGCGGGGGAGCTTGCCAACCTCCTCCTTGGCGACCTTAAGGGGCGCCTCTACGAGCGCGACGTGATCGTTCACGTGTCGACGCCGACGGCCGTCCAGTGCCCCGCGCTGGCCTTCGGCCGGACGGTCGCGCCGGACGCGCGCGCGCACGCCTTCGAAACGAACGGGATCCCGCTGTGGGTGCGCGTCGATTTTGACCCTTCCTGCGACGTCGATCTCAAGAAGGCGCGCCAGGATGGCCAGCACGCCGCCCGTGCCGGCGACCTCTTTTTGTTTTAGGGACCGGCCATGGCAACCATTTTGGTCGTCGACGACTCGATGATGGTGCGTTCGACGCTCCGTCGCGCGCTGGAAGGGGCCGGCTACACGGTCCAGGACGCCGCCGATGGCGATCTTGCCCTCGCGGCGCTCGCCGAGGAGCCGTTCCTGAGCGGTCCGCCGGCGCTCATGGTGCTCGACATCAACATGCCGCGCTGCTCCGGCGTTGAGGTTCTCGAACGGCTGGCGGCGACGGGAAAGCTGCTGTTCCCGGTCCTTGTGCTGACCACCGAGGGGCAACCGGACGTGATCGCCCACGCGCGGGCGCTCGGCGTGCGCGGGTGGATGTTGAAGCCGGTCCGCCCCGACGCATTGCTTGCCGCCGTCCGGAGCCTTACCGGCGCACAAGGCGGAGTTCGCTAGGTATTTTTGCGCCGGCCGTTCGAGGCGGCGCGCTATTTCGTCGAGAAGCTCTCGATGTTGAGGAAGGAGGAGGATGCCGAGCAGGTAGACGTAGGTGCTCGTCAGGGCGACGGCTGTCGCGGCAGCCATCATCGGTGACGCCGAGCAACTTGGTTCCTCTTCCCTTGCCTCCGGGTGGTGACGACGGAGCCACTTGGTTCCTCTTCCCTCGCCTTTGGTGGTGGCGCCCGAGCAACTTTGTTCCTCTTCCCTAGCCTTTGGTGGTGGCGCCCGAGCAACTTTGTTCCTTCCCCCTCACGTCGGAGGCGACGCGGAAGCGCCTTTTGTTCCTCCGCGCCACCAGCCGGGGTCGAGTCATCGCGTTCGTGCAGCGCCGCGGCGAGGCGGGTGAGCAGCGAACGGCGCACAAGGGGGCGGGCCCCGGCCGCTGGCGGTCGCGAACGGACGGGGGGACGATCGCTGGCGGCGACCTACGTGCGCGCCGTTTCCTCACCGCCTTTGGCGGTTCCGGCCGGGCGCGCAGCGAGGGCGGCGCCCGCGACAAGCAGCAGCCCAAGGACGACCGGGCTCAACGCCTCCCCGATGCCGGTAACGACCATCGGCAGGAGCGGGGCATGATCGCGGAGGGCGTAGTCGGGGGCGTTGGTGAACACCGCCGCAAGATCGAGGGCGAAGGCGCCCGCCGTGAGGAAAAGGACGGCTCGCTGAGCAGCAGCGGCGCGCGGCGAGTGGCGGAGGGCGAGCACGATCGCGGCGATGCCGGCGGCGAGGACGACGAACATCGGGAAACCACCGGCGCGGAAAAACTGAAGCATGGGGGACCTCCACTTCGACGGGTTGTGCGAGCTGCGACCTACGCGGCTCTCAAAGGGGGGACGCTCGCGCAGTCGGCGCGTGACGAAGAAAGTTGAGGACCGGTCGCTTTTGCTGGAGCCTCTCCTCCATGGGCGTCCCTTACGGCTGGTTCCTCCACAAGAATTTCTCCCGCGAAGAGGTGCTCGCCTTCGTCGCGACCGTCCCAAACGCCGGCATTACCGAGCAGCTCGACGGCGCGTGGGTCGACGTCTACCTCGCCGATGGCGCGGTGAAGGTCGATGGCGCCGATGTGGCCGATTTTGCCGCGGAACTCGAACGCGGCGGCAGCGGCACCTACCCCTACGACGTTGCGTCGGCCCTCCAGCTTGCCAAATGCGTCGCCATCGAGCTCCCGAAAGGGGTGACGCTCCCGCGCGGAACCCGCTTCGGCGACTACCGGTGCGTCGACCTCGCGCAGACGCTCGCGAACGCGCAAGGGCTGCTCGACGACGACGACGGCTGCAGCGACGCCGACGACCTCTATGCCTTCTGCAAGAGCCTCTCGCGGGCCCGTCCGTTCGCGATCGCCAGAAAATTTGCTGGGAGCGGCGTCGCGAGAGACGGCGGGCCCACGTGAAGAAGGGCCCTCGATCTCCACATCGCCGTCGTGATCGAAGAGTAGCGACTCAGGCTTCGGCGTCGTCCTCGTCGGGCTCATCCTCCCAGGCGCCGATGCACCCGGGGACGTGACCGACGTACCCGTAGAGCGTCGCACCGGCCCAAATCACCGTGCGATCGCCGGCGGCGGTGACCCAGATCGCGTCGTCCTCCTCGGAGGGGGCGAACCCGGATTCCCGAAGCGCGCCTGTGCCGGGGTCGGTCGCGCATTGCAGCTTAACCAGGCCGGCGGCGAACGGGGTCGTCGCTCCGTCGAAGCGCCGGGTCGTGCCCCACGCCATCACCTCGGCATCCTCGCCGGCGAGCACCGCAAAGGGGGCGAGCAGAGGCACGCTTTCCAGCGATGCCCGCGCCGCAGCGCGATCGATCGGGCCGCCGTGCACGGAGAACTCAAGCGAGCCGTCGGGGAACAGGACAAGCGTCTCCGCGCCTCGCGTGAACGTCGTCGCGTGGGGACTTTGGTGCGTCGTCCATCCGGGGGCATCGCCGGGCGGACCGGCGTCCACAGGCCTCCTCGCCGTCACGAGGAGCTTCGACGACGATGCAAAGCGGAGCACCTCGACGCGCAGAAACGCGAGCGCATTTTGAGAGCTGCCTAGG
>DYPH01000048.1:0-3646 GCA_020720045.1 Sorangium cellulosum
GCCGACCCCCAGGGCCCATGCCAACGCAAATTCCTTGGAAATCGGGCTATTCGCGGCCGGGTAGGGGGTGGCCCCGACCGAATTTGCCTGGTCCGTGCCAGGGGGGAGATGGCGGCGACCGTTTTCGAGTCCCGCGTGAGTGAAAACCGCTGGCGATGACCGTTTTCGAGTCCCACGTGAGTGAAAACCGCTGGCGATGACCGTTTTCGAGGCTCGCGAGGCTGAAAACCGCTGGCGATGACCGTTTTCGAGGCTCGCGAGGCTGAAAACCGATGGCGATGAGCGTTTTCGAGTCTCGCGTGGCTGAAAATCGATGGCGATGACCGTTTTCGAGTCCCGCGAGGCTGAAAACCGATGGCGATGACCGTTTTCGAGGCTCGCGAGGCTGAAAGCCGCTGGCGAGGACCGTTTTCGAGCCGCGACCGAAGCGAGCGAGGATCGTGTCGTCGTTCTGGAGGCGACCCAAAAAGAAACAGGTCTTCCACCCGTCGACCGGCACCGACGGCACCGTGCAATGGGCCGACGGCTTGCTTGCAAGCTTGAATTCGTAGGGGATCGTCGGCTGCGTCCCGTGATTCACGACGATCGCGACGTGGGTGTAGTGGAGCAGCGCCAGCGTCGCGATCCCGCCATTCAACACGGCGGTCACGATGGCAAGCCGCCGCCCATTCACCGGCAGTCGGCGCGGTGGAGGGTGGCGCTCGCCGTCTCGCCGACGGTGAAAAGCTCGGTCCCCGCCCGGGAAAACGCGACCGCCTCCCCCTGCTGTTCGGTGAGGATGCGCGGGAGCGTCTTCGGCGCGCGGGCGATCAGCGTCGCGACGGTGTCCCCCGGTTGGCCGGTGAACAGCTCGACGCTCCCGTAGGTCCGAATCACGAGCTTCGGGCATTGAGCCGCCGGAAAGAAATCGGCCCCGGTGACCCGGCTCGGGAGGTCGATCCCTAGATTGAAGGGGGGCAACTTTCCGACTTTCGTCGCGACCACGGAAGCGTTTCCGCGGGGCACCCCCAGCGAAAAGATGGTGCTCGCGCCGTTCGTCTCTTTCGTCACGACATGGAGGGCGCCAGCGCCGTCGACGAAGAGCGCCTCCGCGTCGTGGGGGCTATCTGGATAGGTGAATGAAATTGAACTTGAAGCGACCGAGCCGGAAGCCCCTTGCGGCTCAGAAACCCGGTAGATGGTGACCGAGGCACGGTCACGCAAGTTATCGCCGATGTCGGCCAAAAAGACGCAGCTCCCGGCGAGATCGCTGCCGCAGGGGCCAACAGCGATGTCCTCCCAATCAGTCGCTGTAACGCCGCCTAGGGCATACTCACCGACGCGCTGTCCGGTCGCGTCGAGGGCGAAAAAGCGGGCGGTGTCGCCAGAGTCGTTGTGGGCGTACAAAATGCCAGGCCGGGCTACACTCGCAGCGAGGCCGGAGAGTTCGGCCATGCCGGCGGCGGGGGTCACAGGCCCGGCGTTTCCAAAGCCGCTCCAGGTGCAAGGCGCGCACGGATCGGCGCCTGCATCGCCGGCCCCCGCATCGTCGCTTCCGGCGTCTTGGCTTGCATCGGCGCGGGCATCGGTGGCGGCGGCGTCCCGCACCGATCCATCCGTCGTGCCTGCATCCTCCGGCGCGGGGGCCTCCTCCCCACCGGAGCCGCACGCAACGGCGAGCGCACTGAGACCCAAGAACGCCGTGATCACGAGTGCGCGCATGGGGGCAACGAATCCCGGTTCGCGGGGCCCGTCAAGCCGGAACCTGCGCGCTCCTTTCCAGTACGTGCTCCGTCGCGGTTCCAGCTAGCCTGCAGCGCCATGAGCGATGACCGTACCGCCGCCCTCCGCGCCGACCTCTCCGTCCTTCAGGACCTCGGCAATCGCATCGTAAAAAGCGCCACCGCGGGCGGCGCGACCGTCGCCGAATGCGTCCTCCGCACCGGCTCCGAGCTCTCGGTCACCGTCCGCCTCGGCGAAACGGAGCTGGTTGAAGACGCCGGGTTCCGCGGCGCCGGCCTCCGCGTCATGAAGGGGAACCGCGTCGCGAGCACCTCGACGAGCGATCTCACCGAGGGCGGGATCGCCCGGTTCGTCGAAGACGCTCTCGAAATTCTCGAGCTTTCTCAGGAAGATCCCTACGCCGGCCCCGTAGACCCCAAGCTCCTCTGCGATCCGAAATCGCTCCCTGATCTTGAGCTCTACGACCCCCGCGGCGGCGACCTCACCGCCGCCCAAGCGATCGCCGAAGCGGCCCGCGGGGAAGCGGCTGCGCGCGCCTTCGATCCGCGCATCACCAACAGCGACGGCGCCACGATGGGGCGCAACGCCGGCGGCAGCGTCATCGTCCTTTCGAGCGGCTTCACCGCGACGACCATCGGCTCCTACCAATCGCTCTCCGTCGTCCCCCTCGCCGAAGACGAAGGGGGTAAGAAGCGCCGCGGCTACTTCTGGACCGCCAAGCGCTTCATGGCCGACCTCGAAGACGCCGCGAAGGTCGGCGAAGAAGCGGCCCGTCGCACCCTCCGTAAGCTCGGAGCCCGCACGATTCCGACCGGGAAATACCCTGTAATTTTCGACCCGGACGCCGCCCGTTCGATGGTAGGCACCTTCGCCGGCACCGCCATGGGCGGCTCCATCTGGCGCAAGTCGAGCTGGCTCTGCGACCGCGAGAAGACCCGCGTCGCCAGCGACCTTGTCACCCTGGTCGACGACCCGTTTCTCCTCCGCGGCCCCGGCTCGCGCGCCTTTGATGGGGAGGGGGTCGCTTCGAGGAAGAACGTCGTCGTCGAAAACGGCGTCCTTGAAATGTATCTCTGCGATTCCTACGCCGCGCGAAAACTCAATCGAGAAACCACCGCGAGCGCCGCCCGCGGCGGTGGGGGCGGCGTCGGCGCTTCGACCACGAATTTCTTCCTCAAAGCCGGCGCCGATTCTCCGGAAGCGATCCTCAAGGGCACGAAGCGTGGCCTCTACGTGACCGAAATGATGGGTTTCGGCTTCAACGCGATCACCGGCGATTTCAGCCGTGGCGCCGCCGGTTTCTGGATTGAAAATGGCGAGCTTGCCTACCCGGTCAGCGAAGTCACCATCAGCCTCAATTTCAACGACCTCTGGCAGCGCGTCGACGCCGTCGGAAGCGATCTCCGCTTCGATTCCTCGACCGCCTCACCGACGTTCCGCGTCTCCGAGATGACGATCGCCGGCGGTACGGGGGCCGACGAATGACCCCGGAAGCGCTGAAAGACCTGCGAAAAGAGCTCGCCTGCACCGCCAAAGAGCTCGCAACCACGCTCGGCATCGAGCAATCGACGGTCCTCGCCTGGGAAAAAGGGGAGCTGTTTCCGACCAAACAGTACGTCGACAAAATGGAAGCGCTTCGCGCGAAGGGCCCCTCTTCGATTGTGAAAAAGTCGAAGGGCGGAGACCCCATCAAAGCGCTCACCGATCCCGAACTTTGGGAGATCTTCCGGAAGCTTGCCGCCCACAAGAAGCTCCGCGACGAGGTGAAGAAGCTCGCCGCTACCTACAAAGACCCCGCCGCCGACGAATAATCGGCATTCCTTCCCCAAGAAGAAAGGCGACCCTCACGGATCGCCTTTCTCTTTTTTGTCGTCGTCTTCGTCGTCTTCGTCGTCTTCGTCGTCTTCGTCGTCTTCGTCGTCTT
>DYPH01000048.1:3746-21056 GCA_020720045.1 Sorangium cellulosum
GTCGTCTTCGTCGTCTTCGTCGTCTTCGTCGTCTTCGTCGTCTTCGTCGTCTTCGCCGTCTTCCGAAGGCACCCCCTCAGTCCCCGCTTCGACGGGGGCGGGGGCCTCTTCGACGGGGGCCGTCGGATCGTGCTCGAAATCTTCCACAGTCTTGGGTGCTTCCGTGGGGGCCGGCTCTACAACGGGTTCCGGTTCGGCCGCTTCGGCCGCTTCACGGCGCTTCGCTTCGATCTCGTCAAAGCTCTCCCCAAGCTCCCGCTCGGCGATCTTTTTCGAGTCTTCGGTGAGTTCGGTGAATTCCCGGAGCGTCGGCAGATCGCGCAGCGACCGGAGCCCAAAGAATTCGAGGAAGGTCGTCGTCGTGCCGTACAAAATCGGCCGCCCCGGTTCGTCCTTCTTCCCCAAAATCCGAATTAGATCGCGCTCCAGGAGCAGCGTCATCACCGCGCCGGAATCGACGCCACGGATCTCATCGACCTCCGGCCGCGTGATCGGCTGCCGATAGGCAATGATGGAAAGCGTCTCGATCTGGGCGCGCGTCAATCGCACCGGCTTGATCGACGACGCATCGCGGACAAACACGCCATACTTCGCGTTCGTCCGGAATTGCCAGCCGCCGGCGACCTCGCTCAGCGTGATCCCCCGGTCGGCGTAGAAGACCTGCAGCGTCTCCAGCGCCTCCCGGGTCGCGCGCAGATCGGCGTTCGCGAGCTTGGCGACGTCGCCGGTACGCAGCGGCTTATCGCTCGCAAATACAACTGCTTCGATGATGTGCCCGAGGAAGCGTGCCGCCTCGCGCGCCGCGTCCGAGTGTGCGCCCGCGCCCGCGCCATCGGCGACACGTTGCGCCCAAGCGGGGACTTCCGGGAAGCTCCCATCGTCACCCGCCGCTGCGCGCGCCGCCGCCGCTTCGGCCAGCGCCGCGGCGACCTCATCGGCCGAGTCGTCGTCGCTCGGCGCAAGCACGACGTCATCCAGCGGGTTCTCCGCAGGCGACTCCGGCTCGTGTTCAGGCGTTTCCGGCTCCACCCCGCGCGTTCTAGCCGCACTCGCCCCTTGTGGTCACTTTACTTACACTTCGGTACCTCCGACGGGCCCGGTTTCCGAGGGATCTCCGTCAGTCTCGGTGTCGTCTGCCGGGAGCAGTACCTCAGGAAGATCGGTCTCTTCCTCCTCGTCGGCGTCGTCGGCGCGGCGCCGCAACGGCGGGATCGCCGGCCCACTTTGAACGGGCCCCCCATCGGCGCTGATCTGCGTGTTCGAGAGGTCGAGGGGGCCGTCGGCGCTCCCCGTGTACTCGACGTGGAGTGGGGCGAGCGGGTCGGTCTGGTAGAGGCGCAGGAGGCGGAGCTTCCCCATTTCCAGGAGCGCCAAGAAGGTGATCACAAGGTCGAAGCGCGTCACCAGGCCGCTAAAGAGGTCCTCGAAGGGGGTACTCTTCTTGAGGCGAAGGACGTCGACGATCTCATGAATACGATCATTGATGCCGATGCGATCGGCGACGATATCGTGGGTGAACTTAACCTTCGACTTCGAAAGTACTCGATTGAAAGCCTCAATGAGCGAGAACAAGGGAATCTCGGCAAGCGGCGCCTGCACCGAGCTCGTCGCCTGCTCGATGTCTGAGCCGCGGAGGAACACATCGACGCCGGTCGTCCCCCGCTGGGCGAGGTCGATGGAAGCCTGCTTGTAGCGTTGATACTGAAGAAGTCTGCGGATCAACGCCTCGCGCGGGTCGAGCTCCTCGCCATCGATGCCGTCCTCCTGCCCGTCGGGGACTTGCGGGAGGAGCATCTTCGACTTGATGTGGGCGAGCGTCGCCGCCATCACGAGATAGTCACTCGCAATGTCGAGATTGAGCAGCGTCATCACCTGCAAATACTCGAGGTATTTCTTGGTAATGAATGAGATCGGGATATCCATGATCTCGAGCTCGTGCTTCTGGATCAAATGCAGAAGCAGGTCGAGGGGCCCCTCAAAGTTCGGAACGGAGACGTTGTACGCCCCGTGGGCGGTCTCCCGCTCGAAGAGCTCTTCGCGCTCGCGGAGCGTCTCGCGGGTCTCCTTCTTCGCAGCCACGGCGCCCTTGTTCCACGGCCCCGCTCGCCAGGCGACAAAGATTTCGGCCCGCTCCGTAACGCCGCCCGCCGTGGCGCCGTTCTAGGGGGCAACCGGGAGAAGACCGGATATTCAGGAGCTCTGTGACCGCCCTCTCCGACGAAGCCCTCATGGACGCCTACCGCGCCGGCGATCTCCGCGCGTTCGACGCCCTCTTTGCGCGCCACGCCGCTGCCATCTATCGCTTTTTCTTCCGGTCCTTCCGGGACGCAGCGGTCTGCGAAGATCTGCTTCAAAATACCTTTTTAAATATGCATCGCGGCCGTGAAACATTCCGAACAGTCGACGAAAGCGCCAGCGACATTGGCGGCAATGGTGTCGCGAGAGACGGCGTGCCCACCGCAACGGGGGCTTCAACGGCGGGCGTACGACGGTGGATATTTGGCATCGCCGGCCGAGTCCGCTTGGACGAGTGGCGAAAACGGAAGCGAAATCTGGAAGATCTTGACCGCGAAGAGACGACCCGCGGGCCTGAGCATCTTCCCGAAGCCCCCGAGGATCCGCGCATCGCTCTGCTCTTGGCGGCGCTGAGCAAACTTCCGGAGGTCCCACGGCAGATCATTCATCTCCACCGTTTCGAAGAACTGAGTTTTCGAGAAATTGGGGAAGTTCTTGGATTGTCTGAAGGGGCAGTAAAGTTACGAGCGTTTCGCGGTTATGAGCGACTCCGCGATGAATTGAAGGGCCTCGAGGGGGCGTCATGAAGACCGAACCGAATCCATCCGAAATGTTCTGCGATGGCGCGCAAGAGCCCTGTGGGACGTGCGTCTCCTGTTTGCTCGGTGCTCGCTACTCTGTTGAAAAGACAGAACGTTCTGGCGAGCTGACCCAGGAGCGCCTCGCCGTTGTGCGCACGCGCCTCGCTCTCGCCTCCGACGGCCTCGCCGGTCCGCTTACCGGGCTGCCGATCATTCTCGCCAGCGTTGGCGTGCTCGTCCTCGCGGTTGTCGTCCACCACGGCGCAACCATCGGGCGCCCGCTCTTCGTCGGCGGTGGGGCTGCGCTCGCGGTCGCCCTCGTCGCGGCGCTCCCGATTCCGCCGAAAACCCGCATCGCGCTCCTCGTGGTCGCCCCGCTCGCGCTCCTCGGATCGGTTGTCGTTCCGGCGCTCTCCCATGGCCCCGTTGCGTGTGGCGTCCTGGAGACCTTCTTCACGGTCGCCGCCGCCGTCATCGGGTTTGTCCTCGGCAGGGCCGGCCGCGCGACCCCCCTCGGTTGGCTCTTCGGCACCGTCCTTTCTGCGTTCGGTTCCGCGGTCGCCGTGCACGCCGTCTGCTCGGCAAGCGACACCTTCGGCCATGTGCTCCTCCTCCACGTCGCGCCGGCGGTGGTGCTCGCGCTGGTTGCTCGGCTCCTCGTCGAGCGCCTCGCCCCCCTCTTCCCGGCGAGCGGGGGCGCCGCCGAACGACCGACTCGATGAGACTTTCCCGGTTTTTCGAGCCACGCGCCCCCCATCCGAGCTAAGGTCCCTGCCGTGAGCGAAGCGGCGGTGCAGCTCTCTCTCCTCTGCCCGAGGTGCGGGGTGCGTTACGCGCCCGATTCGGCGTTTTGTCCGAAGGACGGCGCCCCCCTGCTCGACGCTGCCCCCATCGCTGTTGGCGAGCGACCGAACGCCGCTCCGCCCCCATCCGTCCCCCTCGATCCCTACGTCGGTCGTGTGATCCTCGACCACATCGAGATCCGCGAAGCGATCGGCAGCGGCGCTATGGGGAAGGTCTACCGGGCCTTCCAGTCGGGCATCGACCGCGACGTCGCCGTAAAGATCCTCCACCGAGAATTGTCGGCAAATCGGGAGCTTTCCGCCCGCTTCGATCGTGAGGCGAAGGTCGCCTCACGCATCAGCCACCCGAACGTCGTCAACGTCTACCTGGCCGGCCACCTCGCCGACGACTCCCTCTACATCGTGATGGAGCACCTGGAGGGGCCGACGCTCGGCGCCCTCCTGCGGCGCCCGCCGAGCGCGGCAAGCTCGAGCGGAAATGCGCCCGGCAAGCTCCCCCTTGAGAGGGCGCTCCGCATTATTCTTCAAATCTGCGACGCCGTCGGCGAAGGTCACGTCCAGGGGGTCGTTCATCGCGATCTCAAACCGGACAATGTCATGCTCGTTCGTCGTGGGACCGACGACGATTTCGTGAAAGTCCTCGATTTCGGCATCGCCAGGCTTACCGCAACCGACAACTCCGACGCGACCGCCGCCGGGCTTATCTTCGGGACTGCCCGCTATATTTCGCCGGAAGGGGCCCGCGGAGAAGCGGCAACGCCTGCGTCTGATGTGTACGCGATCGCGACGCTCCTCTACCAGATGCTCTGCGGAAGAACGCCCTTTGATGGCGAGCAGGCGGTAGGCATTCTTGTCCGTCAGATCCACGATGCACCGCCCCCCCTCGATGGGGATGTTCCGGCGCCGCTGGCGGCCGTCATTTTGCGGAACCTCGCGAAGGACCCCGCCGAGCGGGACGCCGATGCCCGCGCGCTCGGTCGCTCGCTCCTCACCGCCGCCCGCGACGCGCACCTCGGGGTCGCGCGGCTCGTGGGGCGTACAAGTCTCCTCGATTCTTTGGGTTTTGGCGATGCGCTCTCCCCGCTCCACAGTCCGGCCCCGCCGTCGACCGAAGGCGCGCCGAGCGCCGATACGCGCACCGATGGGCGCCCCTCGACCACGCTCCGCCAGACCCCCGCCGACGTGCCGGACGGCGACCGTGGTACCCGCCCCCTGGGGACGTTTCCGGTCCCGCACGGCACGGTAAAAATGGCCCCCACAGCTTCGCCGATTCTCCGCTCGGCGCAGCCAGCGCCAGCGTTGAGCCTCGACGAGCGCTCCCCGCTCCCGAATCGGACGGTCCCCCTCGCGGTCGCCGTACGGGACGTTGCCCCAGAACTTTCCGCAAATTCAGGTTCTTCCGAGGGGCTCCTGCGACAGGCCGGCGGGGTTGTGTCGCCGTTGCACGGCGTTCCGCTGCCGGCGGCCGAAGCGCCCGTGGACGGGGGGCCCGCAGATTCAAGGGGCGACGCCGACGAGGACCCCGATCTCGACGCAAGCATCGCCGGTCTTCCGTCGCCGGGCCGCGGTCGCCGGGCGCTCATCGTCGCGCTCTGCTTTCTCGTCGGGTCGGCGGTCACCCTCGTCGCCCTCGGCTACCGGTACCGGTACGCGGGCGCCGACGCCTCCGAAAGCGACCCCCGCGAAGAGCTCGTCGTCCGCGCGCGCGCCGCCCTCGATCGCGGCCATTTCGACGAGCCAAAAGTGAACAACGTCAGGGAGATCACCGACGAAGGTCTTCGGCGATTCCCCGACGACGCCCGCTTCCGTCAGATCCGTGAATCGGCCGCCGCCGATCTCCTCAACCAGGCGCGCACTCGCCTCGCCGCCGGCGACCGCGTCGCTGCGAAAGGCTTCGCCGAGCGCGCGCGAACCTTCGGCGAAACCGACGAAACCAAGAAGTTTTTCGGGCTCTTGGAAGGTGCCCCGGCGCCAAGCGCAAGCGCGGCAGCCTCCGGGCCGACCCCCCACACAACCGTGCCGCTGGGCACCGCCCCCGCGGGCATAAAGCCCCAGGCTAGCTTTCAAGTCGAGCCGGCGGCGCCGCGCGTTTCCGGGCCGGTGACGCTGACCGTCCGCGTCGTTGTCGGCGGGAAGCCCTTCGCCGGAACGGTGGCAGACCCGTCGTTTACGCTCGTCGGCGCCGGCGGAAAAACGCGCCTGCCGGCGGAAAATGCTGGGGCCGGTGTGTTTCGTGCAACCTACACCTTTTTTGATCGCGGCCCCGTCGAAGCGACCTTCTCCGCGACCCTCGACGGCGCGCGCGTGACGACCGCCCGCCGGTTCGCTGTGGAGGCGGCCGGAGGCTCCGGCACCGCACCGACGCCGACCGCCTCGCCGACCCCTTCTGGAAGCGCAAAATGGCTTTGAAATCCTTGCGGGCGCTTGCGCTTGCCCCCCTCGTCGGGGCGGCCCTCGTCGCCCCCCGTGACGTCGCCGCCCAACAGGCTGCCGTGCCCCCCGTGGCATCCACGCCCGAGGCGACACCGATTCCGCAAGCGACCACGCGCGCACTTTTTGAACGACCTCACACCTTTGCGGAAGTCGAAGGCGGAATCATTGCTCTCCCGGGGGCCCCTATCGGCGGTCGCGTCGGTGGCGACACACCCATCGGGACGATCGGAAAAGGGGACGCCACCGTCCTGACCGGGGTCCACGTCTTCTGGCGCGGCGATCGTCGCTTCGCCTTGGGGGCAGGGGCCCGTTTTTGTCCGTCGCCGACCGCCGACGACGAATACGGCGGCGCCTCCTCCCTCGACCGCACCCACGCCCGCAGCTACCTGTGGCTCGGCACCGAGGGGCGCGCCTACGTGCTGCGAAACAAGCTTATCGAGGGGTACGTCGGCGGCGTCGCTGGCGCCGTCATCATTAGCGATCGCTTCACGACGAAGGGGGGCGAGCAGACGCCGACGAACTACGGCACCCGAGATATCTCGATCGCCACCGAGGGCTTCGGCATCGGCGCCAACGCCGGGATCACCTACAACCTCTCGGACCGCTGGACGCTCGGCTCCGCCTTCCGAAGTAACCTCTGGTTTTTGCCCAAGTCTCGGACGTGCTCAGCCCTTGGCGACTGCGCGACCATCACCGGCCGCGTCGTCGCCCTCGAACTCGCCTTCTCCGTCGGCTACCGCATCCCGCTCTGAGCGGCCCCTGTTGAAGTGGGCCCGCCGTCTCTCGCGACGCCTCCGCCAGGGAATTCGCTGGCGGTCGCGAACGGACGGGCCCCACCGGTCAGCGATCGCCGCGCATCTTCCGGTCCATTTGCTCGCCGAGCTCGGCGGCCCGCTTCGTCGCCGTCTCGACGGCATTGATCAGCGTGTGCCGGAGGCCGCCGCTCTCCAAGGTGTGGAGCCCGGCGATCGCGGTGCCGCCGGGGCTCGTGACCATGTCCTTCAAGCGGCCGGGATGTTCGCCCGTTTCGAGGAGGAGTTTCGCCGATCCGTAGACGGTCTGAGCCGCCAAAAGAAGAGCAATATCGCGGTGAAGGCCGACCTTGACGCCCCCATCCGCGAGCGCCTCGATCATGAGCATCACGTAGGCAGGGCCGCTGCCCGAGAGGCCGGTGACGGCATCGAGCATCGACTCTTCGAGGACAACGGCGCGCCCGATCGCCTCGAAGATCCCCTTCGCGCGCGCGAGATCGGCGCCGGTCGCGTGGGTGCCGGCGGCGAGGGCGGTCGCGCCGGCGAGGGCGGTGGCCGGCGTGTTCGGCATGGTGCGTACGACGCGGGTGCCGGGCGGGAGCTTCGCCTCCATGGCGGCGAGGGAGACGCCGGCCGCCACCGAAATTACCAAGTGATTCGGACCGATATCGTCGGCGATCGCGGTGAGCGTCTTGTCGATTACCTGCGGCTTCACTGCGAGGACGACGACGTCGCACGCCTTCACGAGCGCGTGGTTGTCGGCGGTGGTGCGGATGCCGAAGGTCTTCTCCGCCCAGGCGAGGCGCTCCTCTTTGACGTCGCTCGCCCAGATCTGCCCCTTCGGAACGAGGTTCGCGATCAGGAGCCCCTTGAGGATCGCCGACGCCATGTTTCCGCAGCCGAGGAAGCCGATGCTGAAGTCGCTCATGCCCCCCCCGCTACCACACCCGATGGCGCTCCCCCGTTTAGACGTCGACGGCGCTCGCCGAGCCGACGCGCTTCCGGAGCTCAAACTTCTGAATTTTTCCGGTCGCCGTCTTCGGAAGTTCTCCAAATATCACGGTTTTCGGGACCTTGAAGCCGGCGAGCAGCGTCTTGCAGTGGGCGACGATCTCCTCGGCGGTCGCCGTTGTGCCGCTTCGAAGCTCGACGAAGGCGCACGGAGTCTCCCCCCAGCGGGCATCCGGTTTGGCAACGACCGCCGCCGCCAAAACGGCAGGGTGCCGGTAAAGAGCGTCCTCGACTTCAATACTTGAGATATTCTCACCGCCGGAAATGATAATATCTTTGCTGCGGTCTTTGATTTTTACGTAGCCGTCCGGATAGACGACCCCAAGGTCCCCCGTGTGGAACCACCCGCCCGCAAAGGCGGCTTCGGTCGCCGTCGGGTTCTTCAGGTAGCCTTTCATCGCGATATTCCCGCGAAACATCAGCTCCCCCATCGTCTCGCCGTCGTGGGGCACCGGTTCCATGGTCGCCGGATCGAGGACGGTCACCGCCTCTTGCAGGTGGTAGGGGACCCCTTGCCGCGCGTTCTTGGCGGCCCGTTCGCCGATCGGAAGCGCCGTCCAGCTCTCCTGTTTTTCACAGGCGGCGGCAGGCCCGTAGACCTCCGTCAAACCGTAGATGTGGGTGATCTCAAAGCCAAGATGCTCCATCCCTTCAATCAAGGCGGCCGGCGGCGCAGCCCCCGCCACCATCGCGTGGACGGTATGCTCAATGCCAGTTTTGAGGTCGGCCGGAGCATTGACCAAGGTCGCATGGACGATCGGAGCGCCGCAGTAGTGGGTCACTTTGTGGGCCCGGATCGCATCTCGTCCACGGGAAGCACCAACCGTTGCAATGGAACATCGGGAGCGTCCAATCCGTGCTCGGCGTTTCCTCACCGCCGTTGGCGGTTCTGGGCGGACGAGCACAAGTACACGGGATGCTTCGGAAGATCCCACTCAAGGACCTGGGAGACCGAAGTGTAATTGAGGCAGATCGCATCCCACTCATCGACAGGGCCCGAAAGTGGAGGTGTTGGGTCGCCGCTCGCGAGGAAATCTTCGTACTGAATCGTCCCGATCGCCTCGCCGGAACCGGTATAGAGGGGGTCGTCGACGTTCACGACGAGGACGTCATGGTCGATGCCGGCGAGGGCGTTTCGCAGCGTATCGGCAAACTCGCGATCGACGAGGATCGCCTTTGCGTCGGCAGCGCGCTTCGGTTTCCCGCCAGGTAAATTGAACCGGTCCGTGGATCACCGCCACCCGATCCGGGTGGACCGCCGCCGCCCGTGCGAGGAAGGAGACCGGCGAAAGCGGGATGTGATTCGCCGTATTTTTGTCGAGGCCCGTCGCGTAGGCGTTCATGATAGACCTCTGTTTTTCTTGGACTAAGTTGTGCTCTTTGCCCGAAGTGTGCGCAATGCACGTGTTGCAATGTGCACTGTTTCCGGGCACCGGTGGGCGGCGAGCCAACGGGCCGTCACCTCCTCGACGAAGGCGGGGTCGTCCTTGCTCGCGTCGTTGAGCCAGTTGGCGACGGAGAGCTGGACGTAGCGGGCCGGGTCGCGGGCGAGCGGCTCCAGGATTGGCAGGCCGCGGCGCGGATCGGTTCGGAGCGTCCGGAGGTGGGCGCACCAGACGCCCCGGGGTCGCGTCGCTTCGGCGGCGAAGCGTCGCAGGTTCGCATCCTCTTCGGCGGTCCACGGAAGGAGCGGCGCGAGGGCGGCGTCAAGGTCGGCGAGGAGGGCGCTCCGGTAGGCCATCCAGGCATACTCGCGGACGCCGAAATGAGGATCTGCGGCGAAGGGGCGCAGCAGAAGTAGTCGTTTTTGAGGATCTTTTTCGCCTTCGTAGGCGAGGGTGACCCAGCTCCGGACGGTGTCTGAAACGTGGGCCGCGAGCGCCGTTCGCCCCTTCGGGTGGCGAGCAAGGAGGCTCGCGAAGAAGGCGAGTCGCTCCTTCAGTGGGGCGCCCACGATTTTGGCGAGCGCCTCTTCGATGGGGAGTGGGACACCTGCCTTCGGGAGCACCGCGCGGGCGAGCGCGACGTGGTCGACGACGAGGCACTCGACCAAATCGGTGCTCGCAACGTGCCCAGCGTTGAGCGCCGCGCGCCGCTCCTCGGAGACGTCGGCCCGCGATTTTGCCGTCACTTCGGCAGCACTTCGCGGAAGGTCACAATGGCGACAATTCCGAGGAGCATCGCGAGACCGATCGCATGGATCTTTGCCTCCATCTTCTGATCGGCCTTCCGGCGGGAGACCGCTTCAAAGGCGAGAAAGAGGAGACGACCGCCGTCGAGGGCGGGGAAGGGGAGCATGTTGAAGGCGGCGATGCTGGCCGAAATCAGCGCGACGAAGAAGAAGCCTTCCGTCAGGTCTTTATCGAAAGATTTCTTCACTTCTCGGAACATACCGACCGGCCCTGAGAGCTCCGGTTTGATGCGCCCCGTGAGCATCAAGGTGATCCCCTTGATCTGCTCATAGACGATGATCGGCGGCAGCATGAGCGAGCGTCGGGCCGCTTCTCCGACGGAGACTTTCACCCGAATGTACGGTTGACGGACGAAGATCTTCCCTTTGTTGTCGCCCCCCGCTTTCGGGACCGGCTTGAAATGCATCGTCTCACCGGCGCGGTCGACGGTGATGTCGAGCTGCTTCCCAGCGCTCCCGCCAACGGCGCCGGTGAGGTCGTCCCAGGTCGCGATCGTCTTGCCGTCGACGGCGACGATGCGGTCTCCGTCCTTCATCCCCGAGAGGGCGGCCGGCCCGTCCGGCGAGGCGATCTCAATGCGGGTAGAGGGCTCCGGTTTTGCGTCGCCACCAATGGCAAACACCCCAAAGAGAAGGACCGACGCGAAGAGATAGTTCGCCAGCGGCCCGGCAAAAACCGTAATAATTCTGCCCCACCAGGAGGCATTGGCGTAGGAGCCTTTGTCCTTGGGATCCTGCTCCTCAAAGGGATTCATCCCGGCGATTTGCACGTAGGCGAGGAACGGAATCGCCGCGAGCTGGTAGGTCGTCTCCGAGCCTTCCGGTTTGTGGCGGAAAATCCGCGGTCCGATGCCGATGCTGAAGGTCTTCACCCGCATCCCGAAGCGCCGCGCCGCCAGGAAATGCCCGGTTTCGTGCACGATCATCAGAAAGCCGATGCTCAGAATGGTGAGCAGGATTTGACCCATAGGGGCGCTAGGTTAGCCGATGGGCGCGCCGGTGACGATGGAAGCGCGCGCTGCGAAGAGCGTTACCCACCGCTTCCGTTCTTGAGCGGTTCAGGGTAGTTCCGCGCCCCGCGTGCGAACGTTCCGCCTCCTGACTGCCCCCTCCGCGGCGCTGGCCATTTTGGCGACGGCGGCGCGCGCGCACGGCGGGGCGCCGGAAGAGCCTCTTGAGGAGGTCCGCGTCGAAGGGACGCGGGCCGGCGGCTTCCAGAGCCGTACAAAAGAAGGGGAAAATCCGAGGGAATCGAGCGATTTGGCGAGCCTCATCGAGCCGCTCCCCGGTCTGCATGTGCGCCGCCAAGGGGCGAACGACGCCTTTGCGTCGCTCTCGATCCGCGGCTCTGCCTCAAGTCAGGTCGCCGTCTACCTTGCCGGCGTTCCCCTTCGCGGCGGCTCCGACCCGACCGTCGACCTCGGCTCGCTCCCCCTCTGGCTTGGCGCCGAGGTGCGCGTCCACCGAAGCTTCGCGCCGGCGTCTCTCGGCCCCGGCTCCCTCGGCGGCACCCTTGAGATCCTGCCCCCGTCGTTCAGTTCCAACGGGGGGAAGGTCGCCCGCACAGAAATTGCAGCAACTGCAGGTAGTTTCGGCACGACGCGCCTCCGCGTAGCCGATGCCCATAGCGTCCTCGGCACCGACACCCTCATTTCGATGACGGCGTCCCGGTCGAATGGGGCGTTCACCTACCTCGATCCCCAGGCGACGGCGGCCGCCGGTGAAGACCGCTTCGCCACCCGGGAGAACGCTGGCCACGTCCAGCTAAGCGGGATTCTCGTCCGTTCTTCAAAGGTGACTTGGGCCCCCGATACCGTCGGAAGACTCACCTTTGTTTCGATGCTTCAATACGGCTACCAGAACCTTCCTGGCACCGTGCGCGCACCGACCCCGTTCCAGCGCCTCGACACCAGCCGCGGTGTCAGCGGGATGGAACTCGCCGGCGGCGTTGGCAAAGGGGTGCTCTCCGTCCGGGCATTTGTGCGGCGCGAAGAGCTTTCCCTCCGCGACAAAGAGTCCTTTGCACGGGCGACGCGGAACGCCTGGCGGACGAACGACTACCTGATCGCCTTCGGCGCCTCCTCGGGCTGGCGTGGTCGGCCGACGAAGAATCTTCTGATTGAAGTACGCGCCGATGGCGGCTTAGAAAAGTTCCAACCATCGACCTGGCTCGGCGCAGAGGCGCCCCCGTCGGCGCGACGGACGACCCTCGGGATCGGCGCCGACCTTGAGTGGAAAGTCGCCAAGGGGACGCTCGCCGCCTCGACGCGGCTCGACGGCTACCGGGACACGACGCCGGCTCGAGTCGATGTGGCCGCCAAGGAAATCGGGGGGGTACGCCCCTCGGCCCACGCCGGCTTCGAGATCCCCTTCGGCGGCCTCCGGCTCTTGAGCCACGTCGGTTACACGAGCCGGGTGCCGAGCTTTCTTGAGCTCTACGGCAACCGCGGCGCGTTCCTCGGGAACCCAGACCTCCGCGCCGAGGCGGCGTTGACCGTCGACGGCGGCGCCCGTTTCCTCGCCGGGACGAAGAAACATGGGCTCATTGCGGAGGCGGTTGCCTTCGCTACCCTCGCGGAAAACCTCATTCTTTTTGTTCCTCAAGGCGCCTATGGCCGAGCCCGCGCGACAAACGTGAGCCAAGCTTCCATTCGCGGCGCCGAGTTCTCCTTTGAGGGGCGCTATGGCAACGTCTTTGCGCGCGCCTCGACGACGGTCCTCGCTACCGAAAACCGAGACGTCTGCGTGGCGAACCAGGTCGGCTGCGTCCGCCCCCGGCTCCCCGGGCGCCCCGTCGTCGACGGCACTTTCGACGCAGGATACAGCTTCGGCCCGATCCGGGTCGGCTGGGGGGTCGACGTCGTCGGCGGCATCCAGGCCGATCTCGTCGGCGACGTGACCGTCCCGTCCCGGGTCTTCCACAACGCCCAAATTCGTTGGGAAAACCCCTTTGGCGTTCGGCGGATGCGCGTCTCCCTCGACGGGAAAAACGTGCTCGATGCACGCATCGGCACCTACCCGGGGGTCCAGGGGCCGGTCCGCGCCCCCCTCGGCGACTCTTTCGAGTACCCGCTCCCCGGGCGGTCGATTTTCGCGACCGTCCGCTGGGTTCTCGGGAACGACGAGTAGCTGCGCGTCCGCCCGGAACCGCCGAGGGGGGTGAGGAAACGGCGCGCAGGACCGTAGCTGCGCGTCCGCCCGGAACCGCCGAGGGGGGTGAGGAAACGGCGCGCAGGACCGTAGCTGCGCGTCCGCCCGCTATTTGACGGGGAGCGGTGTTGTCGTGAGCGCCCGCGAAATTGCGTGTAGTTTCGAGGTGTAATCGACGAGGACACCCCCGACAACGGTCGTTGCGACCGGCGAGTCGCTCACGCTGAGCGTGCACGCCGCCGCCACGGAGGTGACCTTCTGCCGGGAGACGTCGGTCGCCGAGAGGTCCATGGTGAGCGAATTTGCTGGAAATTTCGAGAACCAGAGGCCGCCGGGCGCGTTCGTCGTCGCCGCTTGGGCGCCAAAGAGAAGGAGACCACCGTCGTTGGTCAGGCGCAGGTCGCCAGGGAAGAGCTCCCGTTTTTCCCCGCCGTCGACGCTGGAATATTCCTGTTCGGTGGTGCGAATCCCGCGCGCGTCGTGCTGGGTAAGGCGAATGTTTGCTCCAAACGTCGGGACGATACTCGAGGCGGTCACAAAGCCAGTGATCGGCAATTGAGCCAGCGCCGTCGGGGCGACGTCACTGACGCTGCTCCCCGTCGCCCACGTTTCCGAGCCGGCGAAGGAGAGATCGGGGGCCAGCTGAGCGAGGAAGGCGCGTTCCGGCGCGAGATCATAGCTGCCAGCAAGCGCGATGGCGCCCGAGGCGAGGCGGATCGCACGCGTCGGTCGTACGCGGGCATCCCCACAGGCGTCGAGGTGCTTTGCCCGCGTGACAACGCCCTGCTCATCGAGATGAATCAAATGGGCATTCTCCCGCGAAGAATCCCAACTAAATCCAAAAAGATCGAAGCCTTTCTCCGTGCGTCCGAGGAGCGCGGAGGGGAGGTAAGTCTTCGGCGTCTCGAAGCGAAGCGTGCGCGACCAAAGCAGTTTCCCCCGGCTGTCGAGGCGCAGGAGGAGGGCAGGGCCGTCGTCGGGCGTATCGCGGATTGCGAAGGTCGCCAGCACGCCGCCGTCGGGGGTCGGGATGAGGTTCGTCGGCGCGAGCGAATCGCCGAGGGTCCCGGTCGGGTCGGTCGCGGCATCGGGGAGGAAGCGGCGCGCAAACACGACGTCGCCCCCTTGATCGAGCTGGCCGATCACGAAGCGGCTCGTTGCGACCCAAATCCTTGTATTCTTGGCCTGTTTGGCGATCGCCTGCGGTCGCGTCTCCTCGAGTTCGTCGGCGTTTCGGCCGTCGATCGTGAGCGAGCGCACCCAGACGAGGTTCCCCTGCTCGGAGAGTTTGGCGACGCCATACAGCCCTTCGCCGGCGACGAGCCAGGAGCCATCAATGGCGCGATCGGTCGTCAGCAGGTGCTCAGCCGCCTCACCGCTGTGGGGGAATTGATAGCCGTTTGTGCTCGTATCGGTGAAGCGCGTCGACCAGGGTAGAAAGGTCGGCGCGACGTAGGCTTCTTCGCTCGGCCCCTCACCGGGCGGGTAGACATTCAACGGGAGTTTCCTACACGTCCCTGAGAGCACATTGGGGACATCAAAGAGGGACGTCTTCGGGAACTGGTAGTTGAAGATGTCACCGGATAGTCCGAGGATTTTCCCAAGTTTTTCAGCCTCAAAGAGGGCCCACGGGATCCGGAGCGACAGACCGACGCCGAGATCGGCGCCAATTCCGACGGAATAGCAGGGGTTCGTGGCGGTGTCGGCGGTGAGCTTTCCGTAGCCGAGGATGGAGATTTGAGGGCCGATCGCATCCCACGCACGAACGCTGATCCGGGGGCCGATAGAAGCTTTGAGGGTCGCCGAAAGGGCCGTCTCCACGACCGGTAGTGACGCGTTTTTTGTCACGGTCGGCGGGTCAAAATGGGGCCCACTCTTCAGCCCGATCGAGGCGCCAGTAGTGATTGAATAATCCATGCCGGCCTTGGCGTGGAAGCGCGCATTGGCTGCCCCCTCGATTTGGGCGACGAACTCGATTTCCGGACAGAGGACGACCGGACCGATGGCGATCGGCGCAAGAGGGACGTTTGTCCCCTCAATCGGCATAATCTCACTCACAAATTCGGTCGCAGCTGCCCCCTCGGCATCGATGGCTACCTTCGCTTGGGCCGTCGCCGTGACCCCCACCTTCAAATCGGGGAGCTCCGGAGTACAGACGACGCCGACACTGGCTGCACAGGCGAGCTCTTCGACGATTCGCTCCGGTTCGTCGATCCAGTCGAGGTCGACCGATGCCTTGATGGTGAGGGTCCCGCTCACGCCACCGGTGACGTAGAGCTGGTCGTCTTTCGTGTCCCGCTTGCCGTCTTTGTCGAAGACCTGCCAGTCGATCTCTTGGCCGCCCCCGACGGAAAACCCCTTGGAATACTCGCTTTTTGGAGCAACACCGGGTTTGCCGTCGAGAGCGGTCAGCGGCGTCTCGCTGGTGGCGTGGAGGTGCTTGAAGGCGAGCTGAACAGCAACCGGTTGGGTGTCGAGGATGGTCTCTCCCCCCACCTCGCGAATCCCAAGGACCTGGCGAAGGAGACCTTTCGGAGTCTTCGCCGACGCACCCGCGAGGATAATCTCGTTTGTACCGACCTTCGCAAGCTCGGCAGGACTCCCCGAAAAGCGGATTTGACCGTCGGTCGTACTGATCGATTGAAGGGCGGCGAGCGTCTCCGTCGATAGCTCGTGGGTGCTGTCAAAGAGTTCGTAGCGAATCGATGCCGGCGGCGGGGCCACGTCGTCGCCCGCTCCACAGGCGATCAGAGCGGCAAGCGGCACGAGGCGGCGAAGAGTCGGGAGGGGGCGCATCCCGCGACGCTACGCCTTCTCCGATCTGGCGTCTCGCCGGGTCGAGACAAACGCGTCGTTTTTCTTGCGTTTTTCTTGCGTTTTTCTTGCGTTTCTTGCGCAAGAAACGCGCGGATCAGTGGCCTCGCATTGCAAAAAACGCGGCCGCGGCGGCGCCAAGGATCACGACGACGCCGATGGCGCCAAGCAGGATGCTTGAGGAACTGCGCCCCGCCGGTGCCGGTTCGTTCCGTGCCGAGTGGCGGAGGGGGCCCGGGGAGAGCGTCGTCGCCGGCGCCGGTCGGAGGCCGAGGGCTTCCCGAAGGCCATCGGCGAAGAGGGAAACGGAAGCGGTCCGCTTCTCACGCTCGGTCGTGAGCGCCGCCGCGATCACCGCCCAGAGCTTCGGCGCGAGCGGCTCTTCCGGCAGGCGATCGGCGAGCGGAACGACGTGACTCTTCAATTGAGCTTGAAAAAGTGCGCGAGGCGTATTGCCGGCAAAGGGCAACTGACCGGTGAGCGCTTCGTAGAGAGAGACTGCAATCGCGAAGAGATCTGACCGCTGGTCGGCTGGCTCGCCACGGAGCTGCTCCATCGCCATAAATCCTGGAGTTCCCAGGGTCATACCCGCTTTGGTGAGGGCGGTGTGCTCGCTCGCCAGTTCTTCGTTCACAAAGCGGACGAACCCAAAGTCCATGATGCGAATGCGCGGCGGCTGCCCCGGCGGCTCTTCAACCATCAGGTTTTCTGGCTTCACATCCCGGTGGACGATGCCCATTTGGTGGGCCTCATCAAAGGCGTCACAGGCGTCGATGAACATCTGGACGGTCGTGCGGACGTCGAAGCGCCCCCGCTTCTTGAGGCGGTTGGCGAGGGTGTCGCCGTCGACGAGCTCCATCACCAGGAAGACCCGGCCGTCGTCGAGGATCCCTTCGCCGCGGAACTTCACGAACGCGTCGTGCTTGAGGTTCATCAGCGCCGTCACCTCGCGCCGGTAGCGGGAGACGACCTCACGATCGGCGCAGAGGCTTTTGTGGAGCAATTTTACGGCGACGGCGTCTCCGCTCCGCTGGAGCTGGGCGCGAAATACCTCACCGGTCGCACCGGAACCGATGCGGGCTTTGAGGCTGAGGGAGTCGTCTCCGAAGGGAATCGCCATAACGTTCGCCGGTCTTCACACCGTCATCGGCGCCGCCAGGAACGTTTCTGGTCGACGCCGACAAAGGACCCGCCCCGTCGTGACCGCCAGCGAATTTGCTGGAAATGGCGTCGCGAGAGGCGGCGGGCCCACTTCGACGCGGGCCCTTGAGAATAGGGGCCCGCGAGACTACGGGGAACCGGGCGTCGCGGGGGAAAAACCGGCGAGAAAAGCGTTCTCC
>DYPH01000048.1:21156-39322 GCA_020720045.1 Sorangium cellulosum
GATCCGGCGCCCCGCCGGGCGGAGACAAACGTGCTCCCCGATCCGGCGCCCCGCCGGGCGGAGACAAACGTGCTCCCCGATCCGGCGCCCCGCCTACCGTGCGCGGAGCGCGGAGAGCCCGCCATCCACGGCGACGATCTGGCCGGTGACCCACGACGACTCTGGCGAGAGGAGCCACGTGACGACCGGCGCGACGTCGTCGACCTCGCCGATCCGCCCGAGCGGATGCATGGCTGTTGATGCGGCCAATGCCGCAGGATTCCCCGTGATTCGCCCGGCGAGCTTCGTACGCACGAGGCCCGGTGCGACCGCGTTCACCCGCAAACCGGCCCCCGCGTAGGTCGCCGCGGCGCTCCGCACGAGCCCCTCGATGCCGGCCTTCGCCGCCGCGATCGCCTCGTGGTTGGGGAGGCCTACGGAGGCGGCAGCGCTCGAGAAAAGCACCAGTGATTTCATGGTTTCACGCCGCTTGGCCACCGCTCGGAGGACGCGAAACGCGAAGGTCAGGTTTCGGGCGATGGTGTCGTCGAAATCGGCGTCCGAGGTGGCGTGGGCCGGCTTCAAGAGGATCGAGCCGACGGCGCCGACGACACCGCTGATCGGTCCGTCGCTCTCGGCGGCGGAAAATGCGTCGTCGATGGCGTTCGCCGCGAGAAGATCATCGATCACGAGGTTTTGGTCGGCCCCCGTCGCCGCTTGGGCCTCCCGGTTGCGTCCCGCGACGACGATCTGCACGTCGCTCCGCCCCTTCAAGCGCGCCACGACCGCCGCGCCGATGCCGCCGCCACCGCCGAATACGAGAATCTTTCCCATACCCCGCCGATGCCGCCGCGCCGTCGTCGGTTTCGGTCGCTTTCAGCGAGCCTCCCGTTGGGAGCCGCGCTAGGCGCAGGCGGTCGGTCGTACTGGCGCACGGGCACTACGCACGCGCGCTGGCCGTCGAGGCTCTTGCCTCGGCGGAGGGAATCCCGGTGAAACTCCGGAACTGTCCCGCAACGGTGAGCGGCTTTTGCCGTAAGTCCGAATACTTGCTTCCGATTCCGCGCTGCCGCGCGGCGGGACCCTCCCCCCGAGGCCCGTCCGTTCGCCCCTTCCGAGGCAGAAGGGATCACTCCGGAGACTTTGCATGCATTTCGTCCGTTTCGGCCGCCTTTTGGTCGCTCTCGCCTTCGCTCCGCTCGTCGCAGGTGTTCCGCTCGCCGCCTGCAGCGACCCCGCCGGGGCCCTCGTCGGTTCTGACGCCGCCCTTGGCGATGCCTCCGCGAATCCCATCGACGGTGGGGCCCCGGAAGATGCCGCGCCCCCTTCCTGGACCGTGGTTGACGGCGGTTATGCGGGGCCCGGCGGAGCGACGCTCCCTGCGACGGCGTTCGCTAGCGGAGTTAGTTCTACAACACCCGGAAGTTGTGGAGGTTTTGCGAGCGACCAACTCCCGAGCATCGTCGTCGGACCGCCGGTCGGCGGTGGCGGAAATCAGGGGAGCCTCGACGTTTACTCGTTGGGAAATGGCGGTTCCATCGTGCTCACCTTTGGCGATGCGGCGGGAAATCACGCTATCGTGGATGGCCCCGGCGATGACTTTGTCGTCTTCGAAAACGCCTTCTTCATTGGAGGAAACCCGGGTGCCATCTACGCGGAGCCGGGGGAGGTCGCCGTCAGCGAGGATGGGGTCACCTGGAAGGCGCTCGCCTGTGATGGGAAGCGCCCGTACACAAATTGCGCAGGGATCAAGCCGGTTTTTGCCGGTCCGACGGCGACCGTTTCCCCCCTGGATCCCGCCGCAGCCGGTGGTGATCGCTTTGACCTTGCCGCCTTTGGCCTCCCTCGCGCGCGCTTTGTAAAAATTACCGATCGTACGACCCAGCCGTGCACTCCTGGCGAGGAACAGGCGACGACCAATGGCTTTGATCTCGACGGGGTCGCCGTCCTCCACCACGATTGATTCGTCGTCGGGCCGATGGCGTGGCGAGCGGAGGGACTGCAAGGTCGTCCTCGCCCGCTCGCGGGGATCGAGGAACAAGTTCTCGGATCCGGCGCTTCGCCGGGACGAGACAAAGAAGTCGCCGGGAACCGTCGATCCGAGGCTCGCGACGCGGGGTGGGGGTTGCCATTTCGCGTCCTGAACGGCGGTCGGCGCGAGCGCGGGGCGTCCGAGCCGCACGGCGGGGCGCGACCGTACGTTTAATATTCCGCGCGTTTTTTTTCGAGCGCTACCGCAGAATCCAAGCATTTTGACCCCTTCTTGCCCGGTGGTGGCGCTTCGGCACGGGGCGGAAATTCCCGGGTCTTTCGGCGAACGTGAAGTCGGTCCAAGAATCGATTGAATCGCGAGGACGCTTCATGCTTCGATGCTCGCGTTTCCGTTCACGCACGGTTCGGGCCAGGCACTCCGCCGCGCTCGAAACGGCCGCATCTGCGGCGCGCACGACCTGGGACCGTGCCCTCGGTCTCCCCTGGACCCTCGCAATCCGATGTGGAAGCTGGTCATCGAAGACGACGAAGGTAAACGCACGGTCGTTCACCTCACCCGCGACGAATACTCGGTAGGCCGAAAGGAAGGAAATTCCATTCGGCTCACTGAGCGCAATATCTCGCGGGATCACGCCAAGTTGCGGAAGGTCACCAATGGTGGCACCTCCCACTACGTCCTCGACGACCTCCAGTCGTACAACGGCGTTTTCGTCAACGGTATCCGCATTGCGGACACCCAGGACATCGTCCACGGGGACCTCCTCCAGATCGGCGATTACCGAATCGTTATTCAGGACGAGACGGTCAACGAAAACACTACGCCGATGGAGCAGCCCGCCGACGCGGTCGCTACGGCCGACCTCAAGGCGACCCTCGCCCCGGGGCGTATCCGTCGCGGCCAGCAGCTCATGGAGCGGCCAAACCGCCTCGTGATGCTCGTCGGGCCGACGCCTGGTGAAGAGTATCCCCTCGAAAAAGACCGCATGGTCATCGGGCGGGCGGAAGACGCGGAAGTCTCGGTCAACCACAACTCGGTCTCCCGCGTTCACTGCGAAATCCACAAGCTCGGGGAAGGGCGCTGGGAAATCGTCGACAAGCAGTCGTCGAACGGCGTCCGCGTCAACGGCGCCGAACTCACCCGCGGCCTCATCGAAGCGGGCGACACCATCGAACTCGGCGACGTCCGCTTCCGCTTCGTCGGCGCCGGGCAGATCTTCCTCCCCGGGTCGACGGAGAGCCAGCAGCTCACTGCCATCAGCGACCGCGACGCCGACGCGTACATGGGCGCGCGCGCCGCGAGCCCGGCGAAGAAGCCGACCTCGTTCCTGCCCTTCGTGATTGCTGGTCTCGTACTCGGCGCCATCGCGGTCGCCGCCATCGTTATCTTTAGCAAACCCCACGATGGCAACGCGCAGGTGCTCCCCGCCGAGTCGGGCAGCACCGCGACGAGCACGCCGACGCCGACGCCGACCCAGTCGACGCCTCAACCGGCGACCATCCTCGCCCAAGAGCGTGAAATTCTGACCGAGGCGCAGAAGAAGTGCACGGTCACCGAGTGCGACAAGGCCCACGCCCGCCTAGGGGACATCAAAGAGGGCTCTGCGGCCCGGCTCGCCCCCGAGTTCTTGGAGGTCGAGAAGAAGTGGATGGAGATCCACTTTGCCGCTGCCGACAAACTCAAGGATGCCGCAAAGAAGCGCGCTGAATTCACGAAGATAGCCGTCGACGGCTTCCTCCAGGAGACGCGCGAGGCGGCCAAGGCGAAGCTCGCCGAACTTGACGGTGCCGCCGCCCCGGAGGCGACCGGCGTTCCGGGGGTTCCGGGAACGACCGCCACGCCGAAGCCGACCGCCACCGCCAAGGCGAGCGATGCCGACCGCGCCCGCGAGATGATGAGTTCGGGCAACCTTGCCGGTGCTCGCGCCATCCTCGAGGGCAAAGCGCGCGCAGGGAAGGCGACCCCCGAGGAGGTTCAAATCCTCCGCAGCGTCTGCAAGGCGCAAGGGGACCGCGCCTGCCTCGATCGGTTCTCGAAGTAGCTCCTAACCGCGAATCCCCCCGAATTACGAAAGTAGTTCGGGGGTTTTTGCCTTGTTGCCTGCGCCCGGAACCGCCGGAGGCGGCAAGGAAACGGCGAGCAGGGATGCGCCCGCAGCAAGAAGGGCAAAGGTGGCGACCGCGAGCCATCGGGCGTGCGCTGCCGTCGTGGAGGCGGGTTACGAGCGTGGCGCCGGCGGCGGCCAGCGAGAACGAAAGGAACCCGAGCGTCGCCGAGGCGAGGCCGGCGTGATCGCCGTGCCCGGCGAGAGCGAGGGCAGTGGTGTTCGGCGTGAGGAACCCCAGCGAGCCGACGAACACGAACAGCGCGACGACGAGCGGAAGAAGGTGCCCCGAAGTCGCGGCGCCGAGGACGGCGAGTCCCGCCGCACCGACGAAAAGGCCGCCCTTACGCGCGAGGGGGACCAGAACCGCCTCGGAACGTGCGAGCCGCGCATTGAGTTGGGAGGCGACGATGAGCGCCGCGGCGTTGGCCCCAAAATAGAGCGCGTAGCGACCGGCCGGCACGTGGTGGATCTCAAGGAGGACGAACGGGGATCCGGAAATGTACGCAAACATCGATGTGTTGCCGAAGGCACCCGCGAGTGCATTCGCGACGAACCGCCGGTCGCCGAAAAGCGCGCCCACCCCCACAGCGGCTCTCGCAACGCCGGTCGCGAACGGACGGGCCCCAACCGTTCCGCCAAGCGCGGGGTCCTGAGGAACTCCGCCAACGACGGCGACGAGGAGCGCAGCACCGATCGCCGCCTGGACCCCGAAAATCGACCGCCACCCGACGGCCGCGAGCAGCACGCCGCCGAGGCTCGGCGCGACGATCGGGGCGATCCCCATTACCAGGATAAGGCGCGAAAAAAGCCGGGCCGCGACGGCAGGATCGTCGCTGCGATCGCGCACGAGCGCGCGGGGAATCACCACCGCGAAGGCGCCTCCGAGCGCCTGGAGAGCCCGGGCGGCAATCAGCGCCCCGAGCGACGGCGCGACCGCGCACGCGAGCGAACCACCCGTGTAGAGGGCGAGCCCGACAAGGAGCGGCGTCCGCCGGCCAAGTTGATCGGCGATCGTCCCTGCCGCGAGCTGTCCAAGCGCGAACGCGGCAAAGAAGCTCGCCAGCGTCGCCGGGACTGCTGCGGGAGAACAGTGGAGATCGGCCGCAATCGCAGAAAATGCCGGCACATACATGTCGATCGAGAGCGGCGCTACCCCGGTGAGCGCGCCAAGGAGGGCGACGAGGCGCGGCGACACCGAATTCGCAGAGACGCAGGATCTACAAGCAGCCTTTCGGCGCGGTAGGAACTTTTCCACGGGAACGACGGGTTGCGCGCCGGTAGACGAACGCGAAAAAAAACGGGCAAGACCGAAGTCTTACTCGTTCCTTGTGAGACACGATCTGCGCAGCTTAATCGGAGTAGACGCCGTGCTTTTCAGCATTTTCGCAGCCGGTTTCCACCTTCGTGTCGTTGTCCTTGTTCTTCACGATCTTGAACTCGACGCGCCGGTTCTTTTCCCAGGCCTTCTCGTTGTGACCGGGGTCTTCCGGGCAGTACTCGCCGTAGCCCTTTGCCCGGAGACGATCGCTCGCAACGCCACGCTTGGCGAGTTCGGCGACGACATTCTCGACGCGTTTCTGGGTGAGTTTCAGGTTTTTGTCGTCGTCGTTACGCTCGTCGGCGTGGCCGGCGACCTCCACCAGGAGGAACTCCGGGTGCCCCTTGATCGCGGCGGCGACCGCATCGAGAATCGGGTTTGATGCCGAAAGAATCTCGGCAGACCCCGTCTTGAATTGGATCTTCTTCAAGATCACAATGCCGCCATCGGTGACTTCCACGTCCCCTTTGTCCGGGCAGCCGTCTTCGTCATCGATACCATTGAAGGTTTCCGGAACCGTCGGGCACTTGTCCTTCAGATCAAAAATCCCATCGTGGTCGGTGTCGGGCTCCGGACACCCCTGGAATTCCTTGATGCCGAAGTCCATCGGGCACTTGTCGACGGCGTCCGGGATGCCGTCCTTGTCGTTGTCTTCCGGGCAGCCGTCGTCGTCTTCGATGCCGTCTTTGTCTTCGGCGACGTCGGGGCACTTGTCGAGGCGGTCGACAATTCCGTCACGATCCCGGTCGCCATCCCGGGATTCCGGGCAGCCGTCCCAGTCTTCGTCTTGGTCATGGTCTTCCGGCTCATTGATGCAGCGATCTTTGAGGTCCGGGATGCCGTCCTTGTCGTTGTCGGGATCGGGGCAGCCGTCGCTATCCTCCCAGCCGTCGTAGTCTTCCGCCTGGGCCGGACAGTGATCGACGTCGTCCTTGATGTGGTCGCCGTCGGCGTCGCCGATGGAAGGTTCAAAGATAAAGCCGAGAAAGCCGCGCCAGTCGGCCCCTTCAAAGCCGCCGGTCAGCCGCTTTCCGCCGCCGAGCATGAGGTAGCTGTTCTGCTCGACGAAAAGCTTCACGCCGACGACCGCCTCCGTCGATAGCTTCGTGTCGGCGCTCGCCGCGCTCGAAAGGAGGTAGGTGCCGTAGGTCTCACCGACGATATCGAGCGGTGGCGCGACGCGAATCGCAACAGCTCCACCAAAGGTGCCGCGGCTTCCGTCGACGAACGTCCCGTTCTTCAAATCGAGTTTCGTCCCCGAGGCGGAGTGGCCCCGGAAGCCACCGTTGACACCGATCTTGAGCCACTGGGATCCCCCGAAGCGCTTCTCCGCGAGGAGTTGCGGCCAGTACCAGAAGCCGGGATCGGCGGCGCCATTCTTCGGGGCGGAGCCGATAGAGGTGCCGGCCTGCGCCGCGACCGAGAGACCGAAACCGTCTTCCACGCGGAGAATTCGGAATTTTCCGTGGGCGGCCACGTAGGAGAGCGACTGCGCGTCGAGCTGGTTGGCGCTCCACTGGGTCGTGTTCACCGTTGCGTTCGGCGGCGTAGCATTGTCGTACTGGGCGCCGGCCGCGAGGAGGTTGATCGGCGCGGAGATACCGACAATGAGTCGGTTGGCGATTCCGTAGTTGAAATGGACGGTGCCCTGGAAGCTATGCTCAATGAGGTTCGCCCCCGGTTGCCCCTTATCGGGGACGCGGAGAAGGCCATTTCCGTAGTCAAGAACGAGCCCAAAGGAGAGATCTTTCGCGCCAAGAACCTCGGTTCCGTTGACGGTGAAAAAGCCTTTGGAATCGAGGGCGGGGCGGAACAGGTGGGTGTCGAACCCTTTGCCATTCCCGGGGGCGACCGCGTCTTGCGCGTAGGCCGCTGCGGGGGCGAACCCAGCGAGGAGGGCGAGGGCGACGGTCAGGGACCGACGGGGGGCGGAGTGGAACAACGACCTCATGGTGCGCGACTTACCGCACCCCGATGGAAAGGCGAAGTTCCTTGGGGAATCGCTCCTGCTGCGCGGCACGCGCCCCAAACGGTCCCGTTTCGGAGTACGGTGCCGCGCGTGTCCGCCTTCGCGAAACGCGTTTGCATCGAACTCCGCGCCGTCTCCCGCTTCGCGGACGGACGCGTTTGCATCGAACTCCGCGCCGTCTCCCGCTTCGCGGACGGACGCGTTTGCATCGAACTCCGCGCCGTCTCCCGCTTCGCGGACGGACGCGCCGCTGAGCTTCTTCTCCTAGGACGCGCCGTCGAACCATCGATGGCCGCGATTGTCCTTGCAATCACTGCTGTTTCTACCGTCGCAAGTGCCCAGGAACCGGGCTTTTTTGACGGAACCTGGCGCCAGTCGCCGCTCTCCGAGACCTATACGGTCCGCGAGTGGAACGACACCTGCGGCCCCCGCCCGCAGAACGGTTCCCAGGGGGGCGGCGAGACGGTGACGATCACGAGCCAGGGGGACGAACTCCTCTTCAGCGGCGGCGGGCGCCCCTTCCGCACCACCGAATGCACCGACCCGACCCCCCGCGACGCCCACAGCCGCGGCCCCGACGGGAAGAGCTTCCGCACCCACTGCGCGACCCCCGCCGGCGATCCGCGGCGCGCCATCCTCTCCACGGCGATTACGGGGGGTGAAAACCGCATCGATCTCGTCGAGACCGGCACCTACGGGGTCACGCTCAAGGACGGCCGCTGCCTCGCCGACGTCCGCCGCACCCGGAACTGGACGTCGATCGCCCACGCGGCCAAAGCGCCGCCGCCGCCGCCGGTGGTGGAGCCGCCGAAGCCGCCGCCGGTCGTGGAGCCTCCGAAGCTGGCCCATGCCTGCGACGGCCCCCGCGGCGTCGCCGCCAAGCTGGAGGTCCGTCCCAGCAAAAAGCTGCTTCGTCCCGGCGAAAAGTTCAATCTTCGCGGCGTGTTGAGCGACGAAGCCGGCTGCCCCGTCGAGGGCAAGATCGACTACACCGCCGATAAGGGGGCTCCGCTCACCGTCGATGGGCGCGGCCTCGTCGATACAAAGGCAGAAGCAGCCCCGGGTGAGTACGCGATCGTCGTCTCTTCGGGGGGGCGTGAAACGAAGATGATCGTCCAGATCGTTGCCGCCGATCGCTACGAAGCGCTCCTCGCAGAGGAAGGGCTCGACGCGGAAGGGGAGCGAAAAGAGGGGGCTTCCGTCGCTCTTCCGCCCCCGGTTGGCGGCGGCGGCGAGGCAAAGAGCGACGACCCCGGCAAACGCCGGAAAATGCTCTTTCTCGCAATTGTCGGTTCGCTCGCGGTCCCTTTGGGAATTTTCGCGTTTGTCCTTTTGAAGAGGAAGTCGCGCGCGGAGGCGGCAGCGGCGGCCTTGGAGGCGCGCCATGCGGAGCGTCTTTCGGCGACCAAGCAGCGAAATGACCACCGAAAGAACGCCTACGAGGCGGAACTCCGGGCCCACGAAGATAGCGTTCGGAACCGGGAAGAGGTCGCGGCGCGAAAGCGTACGGAGCGCGAGGCGGCCGACGCACGTCGCGAAGCGGAAGCGGCGGCCCGCGCCCGGCAGAAGCTCGCCTGCCCGGTCTGCCGGCGCGAATACGAGCCGCCCATGGCCCACTGCCCGGAGGACGGCACCAAGCTCGCCGTTGCGACCGCCGACGAAGGTCCGAGCGGCCTCGTCTGCCCGATCTGCACGCGCGGTTTTGCCGTCGGCGTGAAAGTCTGCCCGACGCACGGCGAGGAACTCGTGGCCGCAACGCTCGTCGGAGGCGGTGGTGCGGAAGCCCTCAAAGGGAAGATCTGCCCGGTCTGCGGCGACAAATTCGATGGCACCCACAAATTCTGCGGCAAAGACGGCGCAGCCCTTGTGCTCCTGAATTGACGTCGGCGGAGACACAATTTGTGGCATTGAGCGCCGCAAAAATATCGATTGTTCGCTAGATCTTGGGCCAGGCCGCGCCGTACTGGCGAGCATGACCTTCGTTCGCATGATCTCGGTTTCGGTCGCTCTTTTCCTCGCGGCGTGCGCCCCTGCTGCCCCCGCTTCTTCGCCAGCTGCCGCCGTCTCCTCCCCGGCCCCCTCGATCGCCGCACCGGGGCTCACCGCCGACCGGCAGCACTTTGCCGCCGATACCGTCTTCGTCGGATCCTGCTCCGAGGGTCATGGCTGCTACGAACTCCAGCTCCACGCCGACGGGACCGCCGTCCATGTGCTCCAAGATGCTCGCGTTTTCGGGAGCTACCGCCTCGACGGAAAGGCGCTGATCCTCACCTCAAAGACCCCGGAGCCGACGGTGTCGACGCTCGCGACGACCGACGACTTTCGAAGCCTCGAAGGGGGCTACCGCTTCACCCCTGGATCGCGGTGATCGCTTCGTCGCGGAGCCAGGTCCGCTGACGGCGGACAAATACCCGCGTCGACCGCACGATCGCGCCGAGCAATTCGGCCTCGGGGAGCGCGCCATCCACGAACGAGACGACCTCTCGGTAGCCGACCGACCCCATCGGCCGGGCGCTCCGGTAGCCGTCGGCGAGGAGGGCGCGCGTTTCGTCGACCCACCCACCGGCGATCGCTTCCGCGGCCCGCGTCGCCAGTCGCCCCTCAAGCTCCTCGAGGGAGCGGCCCGGCGTGACGAGTTTGTAGGGGTACCGAGACTGGCGAAAGCCGTGTTCTTCCTGGAGTTTACTGAGCGGGACGCCGCCGAGCCGAAAGACCTCCAAGGCCCGGCTCGTGCGGACGAAATCGTTCGGATGGAGGCGGGCGGCGCTCGCCGGATCGACGGCGGCGAGCGCCTCCCAGACGGCCCCACGCCCTTCGCGCTCGGCGAGCGCAGCGAGTTCCGCCCGTACTCCCGCGTCCCCGCGGGGCGCTTCCGCGAGCCCCTGCACGATCCCCTTCATCCAGAGGAACGTTCCTCCGACGAGGATCGGGCGTTTGTTTCGCGCGCGGAGGTCGGCGATGGCGGCGTCGGCTTTGGCGGCGAAGGTGCCGGCGTCGATGGCGTCGTGACCGTCGACGATGTCGATCAAATGATGAGGAACTTCAGCTTGTTCAGCCGGCGTGGGTTTGGCGGAGCCGATGTCGAAGCGCCGGTAGATCTGCACGCTATCGATGGAAAGGACCTCGCCGTCGAGGGCCTTCGCGAGGGCGATGGCGAGCCCCGTCTTCCCGCTCGCCGTCGGGCCGACGACGCAGGGAAATTCGTCATTCCCCCGAAAGAGAGCGACGGCGTCGTCGAGGCGCATCTGCGCGTTAGCGGGATTTGCGTTCGAGTTCATCGAAGGCGAGGCGGGTCACGAGCGGGCGCCCGTGGATGCTGGGGAGGGAGAAATCGGCGCTGTCAAGAATGTCTAAAAAATCGCGTATTTCGTCAGGGCTCGGGAGTTCGTCGCGGGTCGCCGCCTGGCAGGCGAGGAGCGGATGGGCGGCGGCCAGTGGGGCGCCCCGCGCCGCCAAATCAAACAGGGCATGAATGAGCGTTTCCGGGAGTGCTCGCCCCGCCAAGAGCTGCGGAATTCCTACGACCGCGAGCGCGCGATCGCCGGTACGGCGGAGGTCGAAGCCGAGCGCAGCCAGGTAGTGGCTCGCCCCGTCAAAGGCGGCGGCCCGTCGGGCGTCGAGGGGGAAGGGGAGCGGCGAATCGACCCGTTCGCTCGCCCATGCGGGGGCCGCCGCGAGCCGCCCGAGGAGGACCCGCTCTTCGATGGCGTGGGCATCGAGCACGAAGAGCGCCTCGGCCCCCTCCGCGAGGAGCCAGCGCTCACGCAAAGGCCCTAAGTAGCGAAGATTCGCGTAGAATTTGGCGCTTCCAAACAGCGTGCTCGGGCCCGGTTCCGAGGGCACCGGAGCGGGCGTCGGCGCAGCGACCGGGGCAAAAAAGGGCGTAGGCGCAGGCAGGACCGGCGCCGGTGCGATGGGGGCGGCTTGAGCGGGGGGTGAAACGGCGACTGGCGCTGGGCGCGGTGCCGGTAGGCGCTCGCGAAGCTCCAACGGGCCTTGCGCGCCGAGAAATTGGGCCGGTTTGTAGGTGCGGTCGCCGCTGGGACGATCGCCGGTCGGACGATCGTCGCGGGCTGCCTCGAAGGGGACCGCTCCGAGGGGGCGCGAGAAGGAAGGCGTAAGCGCTTCGCGAACCCCCCGTGTCACCGCCTCGAAGACGGCGCGCGGATCCGAGAACCGGACTTCCGCCTTCTGGGGGTGGACGTTCACGTCGAGCGTATCTGGCGGGACTTCCAGGTAAAAAACGCCGACCGGGTAGCGTCCTGCCGGCAGCAAGGCGCCGTACCCCTGGGCGATCGCCCGGGCGAGCATCCGGTCGCGGACCGGCCGCCCGTCGACGAACAGATACAAACCGGTCATGCCTGCCCGCGCCCGTTCGGGGAGGCTCAGCCACGCCTCGAAGGAGACGCCCGAGGAGACGGCCGCCGCCATCGGGAGCAGGCGCTCGCCGGGGTGGGCCTCGCGGGCACGCTCGGCGAGCGTTGCCGTCCTCAGGTATTCGCGCGCGAGCTTTCCATCTTTGAAAAAGGTAAATTTTACAGATGGATGGGCGAGTGCTGCCAGGTGAACGACCTCGGCGACGTGGGAGGCCTCGGTGGCGGTCGTCTTCAGGAATTTCCGCCGGGCCGGCACGTTGAAGAAGAGGTCGCTGACGGTGATCGTCGTGCCGACGGCGGCCCCCTGCGGCCCCTCGGAGAGGCGCTCCCCACCATGAATCACCAGGGAAAATGCGGCATCGGCGTCGGCGGTCCGCGTCGTCAGCGAGAAGCGCGAGACCGAGGCGACGCTCGGCAGCGCTTCGCCACGAAACCCAAAGGTCCGCAGCGCCGAAAGCTCCTCAAAGTGAGCAATTTTGCTCGTCGCGTGCCGCTCGACCGCGAGACGTGCGTCGTCGGGATCCATCCCGCAGCCGTCGTCGGAGACGAGCAGACGCGCGAGGCCCCCCTGGTCAATTTCTACGCGGACATGGGTGCACCCTGCATCGAGTGCATTCTCCACCAATTCTTTCACCACGCTCGCCGGGCGCTCGACGACTTCCCCGGCGGCGATCTGGTCGACGAGCGTCGACGGGAGCCGCGAGACCTTCCGACGCGGAGCGGACGCCGCCTCGCTCATCCGGCGCGGCCGACCGACTCGGGCTCGTCGGAGTCCTCGCCGTCGACGACGCGGGGCCGGGAAAGGGCAAGAAGAACAAGCCCTGCGAGCATCGTCCGGAAGGTGAGCATCGTGCCGGCGACGTAGCCAACCGACGCCGCGACCTCCGGGTGGCCGATCGCCTTCCCAAGCTCGGCGCTCACTTCTGCCTCGGCGGCGCGCGGCCCCTTCAGCGCGAAAAAGGCAACGACGAGCACCACCGCTTGGACGAGCACCAGCTGCCGCAACCGTCCGACGGCGCCGGGCCGCTGGGCGAGCACGCGCGCGACGAAGGCGAGCATCGCCATCCCGAGGACGAACTCAGCGGAAGCGACCGCAACTCCAACCTTTTTTACCGCAAAGAGCGCCTGCCGCTGCGCCTCCACACGCGCCGCGACGGCGACGCGCCCTTCTTCCGTCGGCGCCGGGATCGTCGCAGGGTCGACGGCGGTCCACGGACTTGAGTAAATTTGAAGGGTTGTGCAGCCGCCGAGCGCCCCCGTTGAGGCGAAGCCGAAGCAGACCGCGAGCGCCGCGAACAGGTAAAGCGGGCGGCTGCGTCGTGGCGCGGGGGCTTGGCGGGGCATTTCCATCGGGGGCGCGGGACGAATAGCGCACTTCCGAGCGTCGCCAAGGGCGATCCGCGCGCGCAGGGCCGACTCTGCTTTCGCAGGGCCGTGAATGTGCGTAGGTCACCTTGGTGGGCTCGGTTAAGCGCGTGTATTTTGCATGCATAGCGGCATTGTTGCTGCCCGGGTGTCTTGCCCTGCGTACGCCTTCCGAGCGCGCTTTTCCCCACGCGGCCTTCCGCGACGACGATGGGGCCCAAGCGCTCGCCGCCCTCGCGAAGCGCGCCGCCGAGGACGCCCGCTCGGTGACCGTGAGAAGCGGCGCCAACGTGAAGACGGATGCTTCCACGTCGGTCCAGGCGGTCTTTCGGGACCGCGACGGGCGGACGCTCGTCGGCCTGCCGCTCGCTAGCCGTCCGTGGGCGCGGGATCTGGTTACCGAGCCGCCGCTCGCCCTCGCGGGCAGTTTCCTGGTCGTGACCGACGGCAACGGCACACTGACCGTCCTCGACACGATGACCGGAAATATCCGCGGCCGCCGCGCCATCGGCCCGCGGGAGCTCGTCGGAGCCGGGGCCGACGGGAAGCACCTCGCCGTCGTCCTCCACGATCGCGGACGGGTCCATTTGGGTGCGCTCTACACGTTGTTGGTCCTCAACCGGAACGAGGAGCCCGAGCTCGAAATCGAGAGCACCTCGCCGCTTGGCGGGCCGGCCGTTTACGCGGAACATGTCTTTGTTCCTACCGAATTTGGGGTCGCGATCCTTTCCATCGCGAGCGCGCGCACGGTGGCGATGCTCGCCTATCCCACCGACGTCGCGGCGAGTTCCTCCCGGGATGCCGCCGTCGGAATCGCCACCGTCTACGGGGCGACGGTCCTTGTAACCGCTCCAGAATTCCTCCTCCGCATCGATCCGCAGACCCTGCAGACGGCGAGTCGCCGGGCCCCACGCGGAGGCTCGATCGGTCTCGATACGTTCGTCGCCGAGGGGGGGACCGCCCTCTCCTGCACGAAAACAGGGGCGGTGATTGCGAGGAGCGTCGACGGTTCCTTGGAGCTCGCCCGGAGCGGCATCGATGCTTCGTCGTGCGTGATTGCGGCGCCGCCCACTTTCCGGATGCCGACGCTCCCGCCGAGTCTCCAGCGTCGTTGAATCGCGAGTCGGGCTAGCATCGGCGACCGATGGCCTCTTCGAGCTCCTTCACGGTTCACCGCCCCGTTGTCCGATCGTTTTCCAAGGCCTACGAAGCAGAGGCAGCCGCCTGGGTGCGTGCGGGCGGTCATGCGGTCGTCTGGGACACTCGCGTCCGCCCCAACGGGCGCACCGTCAAGCACGCGACGCTCGTCGTCGGGCCGATCCCGCGGGAGACAGCGACCTCCTCCCGGAGCGACCTCCCGCTCGCGACCCAGCTCGCGCTCTTTTCCCTCTTAGATCTTGGAAAAAAGCGCTGGACGACGCCGGTGCGCGGGGTGTTTGCCGGCCTCACAACGGCGACCGTCCCGCCCGGCGATCACTGGATCGTGCGCCGCCGAATCGAACGCGACGGCACCTTCCCTGCCGCCACCCAGGCGCTGCTTCTCGACTGCCTCGCCTGCGGCGCATGCTGCAAGGCGAACGAGGTCTTCCTCCACGAAGCCGATCTGGAGCGGTTCCGCGAGGGGGGGCGCCCCGAACTCGCGAAGCCCCCCTTCACGCGACGCAAGGACGGGAAGACATTAATGACGCTTCTTCCGGACGAAGAACAGCGGTGTAGGCACCTTGCGGAGAGCAGTCAATGCGACATCTACGAGCTTCGGCCCGAGCCTTGTCGTGATTTTCCAGCTGGAAGCGAATGTTGCTTGTATACCCGTGAAGAAGAACTCGGTTTGAATATCGCCTACCAAGAGCACTCCTATGACTGAAATGATGAAAGCCGTTCGAATTGTCGGTGGCGAACTCGCCTATGGGGAGGTGCCCCGCCCGGAGCCCCGCGCCGGTGAACTTCTTGTGCGTGTGGCGGCGACGGCGGTCAATCGCGCCGACCTGCTCCAGGTGCAAGGCTTGTATCCTGCACCTTTCGATGCCCCCCAGGACATCCCCGGTCTCGAGTATGCCGGCGAGGTCGCTGCGATCGGCGAAGGCGTGCCCCAATCGGATTTTTCTTTGGGGGATCGGGTGTTTGGGCTCGTCGGTGGCGGGTCCTATGCCGAGTACGTCGCCGTCCATCACCGGGCGGTCGCGCGAATTCCGGCGGCGGTGACCGCCCCGTTCACCGAGCTCGCAGCGGTGCCGGAGGCGTTCCTCACCGCCTACGACGCCATCGTGACGCAGGGGGGCCTCGCCGCCGGCGATACGCTCTTGGTTCACGCCGTCGGCAGCGGCGTTGGCACCGCGGCGGCCCAGATTGGGCACGCTCTTGGCGCGGTCGTCGTCGGGACGGCACGGTCGCCGGATAAGCTCGAACGCGCGAAAGAATACGGGCTCTTGCACGGAATTGTGCCGGCGGGCCCCTCTCCAAGCGGGCCTGCACCGACCTTCGCGACCGCCGTGCTCGCGGCGACCGGTGGCCGTGGGGTCGATGTCGCCCTCGACCTCGTCGGGGGCGCCTACGTCGCCGAGACGGTCGCGGCGATGGCGCTCGGTGGCCGGATTCTCCTCGTTGGCTTGACGGGCGGGAGGACCGCCGACGTCGACCTCGGGGCGCTCCTCCGCAAGCGTGTTCGAATCCAGGGGACGGTCCTCCGCTCGCGCCCTCTTGAAGAGCGGATCGCCCTCCACGCGGTCCTTGAGCGTCGAATCGCGCCGCGCCTCACCACCGGCGCCTACCGCCCCGTCGTCGACGCCGTTTTGCCCCTCGCCGAGGCGGCCGAAGCCCATCGTCGCATCGCCAGCAACGGGACGTTCGGCAAGGTCGTCCTCGTCCCCTGACTAGCGGCGGCGTCGCGCAAAAAGTGCTGCAATCATTGCAAAAAAGCCGACTGCTCCGCCAATAGGTGCCCAGGCGGGGGCGCCGCTTGCTGCTGCGCAACCGGAGCCTCCAAGATCGTCCCCGGCCGGCGTCGTGCCGGCATCTCGGAGGGGCTTGCCCCCATCGGCGGCGGCCCCCGCGTCGGCGGCGAGCGAAATCCCGAGGTCGGCCGCCTGCTGGGGCCAGTACGAGGCGCACGTCGTTGTCGGCGTTCCGGCGGGGCAGGCAAGGGGGCCGCGGAGCGTCGACAGGCCGAGCTTTCGCGCGAAGGTCCGTCCGCCGTCCGTGGAGGCGCCGACGACGAAGCCGGAGACCTCGTTCGAGCAGGCCCACACCGTGGTTCCGTCGGTCGCAAGGCATTGAATTTGTACGTTAGAACGCTTCTCCAACGCCCACGGTTCCTCGGGGGCCGCCGTCGGGGTTGCGAAGAGGAGTCGGTCCTTGGGGCCACCAAGGTAGAGGCCGGCGCCATCGGGCGTGAGCGCGAACCCGAGCATCGGCCCCTGGAGGGTCGCCTTTACGGCGAAGGTTTTGCCGCCGTCCCGGGAGACGAGGAGGCGGCTTTTCGTGTCGGGCGTGCCGGCGGTCCGCGCGTAGACGACGTCGGCGTTCTTCGGATCGACGGTCGCGAGGTAGACGCCACGCTCGTCGCCAAGGAGCGGGATCGCCGTCTCTGCGAAGGTGATCCCGCCGTCTTCCGAGTGGGCGATGAGGGCAGTCCCGGTCGGCCCAAGCCCTCGAAACCCTGACGTATAAAGGCGCTTTGGATCGCTGGCCGCGAGCTCGACGGTCTCGAAACGGAAGGTGGCGTCGAAGACCGAGGGCAGCGCCAGCGTCGTGTACGCGCCCCCGCCATCGCGGCTCACCGCAAGTTTATTTGTATAGTACAAGGTTCCGTCATCGCCGGTCCGATCGTACTTGGAGGCGACGGCGACGACGTGGGTGCTGTCGGCGGGATCGACGACGAGATCGATGGCGCCGCCGAAGCCGCGATCGACGACGAGATCGATGGCGCCGCCGAAGCCGCGATCGACGACGGGGCTGCAAAACTCCTCGGTGGCGCGGCCGAGCCCTTCGAAGGCCGAGTAGACGTAGGCCCCCTTGCCATCGGCGCCGCGGACGGCACCAAACGTCGGATCTTGCACGCCATCGAAGCCGAGGGCCGGCTCACAGACCCAGTCCCAGGTGGTGCCGGTGTCCTTCGACAGGGAGATGCCGAAGGTCGTCCGGAGGAGGATCTCGCTCGCCGGGAGTCCGGTCCCGGGGCGCGGAAGCACGATCTGCCCGGCCGCTGGCACACGCCCATTGGCCTGCGCCGTAGCGGCCATCGCCGGCACCAGAAGCGCACCAAGGACCCCAAGAATCGCTCGCGAAACGGCCATCGGGCGAGCGTAGAAGGCGGCGGCCGAATCTGCCAGGGGATCGGTGTCTACCAGGCACCCCTTCCGCTCCGGGGATGGCGCAAACCTCGCCCGATAGGGACATGGCTGCTCGCGAAGCTACACTCGTTGGACTGAGCCTTAGAGGCTACCCAGCAGCGGACGAGCGTGGGCGTCCGGGCGGATCCGGAAGCGGATCCACCCGGAAGCGGATCCACCTGATAGCGAGATTTAGAGAAACAAGATCAGTTGTTTGGGTTCGTTAAGAAATCGCAAAACGAGCCCATTTGCATGCATGATGCACCAAAGTCCGCCCTCCGCCCCCTCAATCCCGGCTCTCACCCCCCAAAATCCCTATTCTCCCTCCAAATCCGCCCTCTCCAGCCCTCGAATCCCCTCTCTCCCCCCACGAATCCCAAACTCCAGACGCGCGAAAACAGACCCCCTTTCGAGAGCCTGTCCCGCGCTATTCAATTCTGTATCCGGCCCTTGTTTCCCGCCCGGTGAGACCGGATCAGAGAATGCGGCGCGCGGCCCCTACGCCGCCGGCAAAGGCACGTACACTTCGCGCGCGTACCCGTAGATGAAATGCATCTTCCCCGTCCCCGCGGGGAACGTCACACGGCGCTTTCCGGCTTTCACCGCTTCCAAGGCGACCCGGTGCGCCTTCCGAAAGGCCCTCATCTCCGCGATCAACCGCTTCGCGGTCGCGAGGTCCCCCGCCGTCGTCAATCGCGGGACGCGCCCGCCAAATTTCTCGTAGGTCTTCGCGC
>DYPH01000321.1 GCA_020720045.1 Sorangium cellulosum
CGTCTCCCGCTTCGCGGACGGACGCGTTTGCATCAAACTCCGCGCCGTCTCCCGCGCGTTCCGCGCGATTTATCAACGAACCGTCAAGCCCATCGCTAGCGCCAGCCAACCTCGTGACGCGAGCGCGGGCGAGGGCGTTTTCGTAGCGACACGCTCGTTCAGCGTCATGACCGAGGCCGCCGTCGACTTCTCGAAATCCGGCGCTTCGCGAGTTCCGTTGCGGTTCGCAATCGTCTCGCGCTTTCCCCTTGACCATCCCGGCAGGTCGCGTGAATTTCGTGGCCGAAATTTCGCCTAGTTAGGGACCGCTTCGTGGGAAGTGCTGCCTTGCGGGCGCCACCGGAACGAGAAATAGGAGCAACGATGGCGTTGAATAGTCTCTTGACGGGCGAAATGGTGACGGTCGCACGCGGCTGGACGGAGCCGGGGCCCGCCCGGGATGCGCTCGTTGCGCGCCCCTCGCTGGCCGGGTTTGTGCCGAAACTTCAGGCGGTGCTTGGCGGCATCGTCGCCGCGAACCGCCCCGCCAACGGCGCCCACACCGCCGCCCTCGATGCCCTCGCCGCCGAGGCGACCGCCGTCGACGCGATCCACGACAGCGCCGTCGTGGCGACCCATCGCTACCTGGAGGCGCTTGCAGAGGTTTCCGGCGACGGCACCCTCCTTGAGCTCCTCGCGGTGCTGCTCCCCCACGGGCGCGGCCACGCCCGCCTGAGTTTCCGCGGCGAGGCCGGGGAGGCGGCGCTCTTGACCGAGCGGCTCGCGGCGAACCCGGCGCTCAAGAAGCGGCTGACGGAGATCCCGGTCCTAAAGGGGAACCTTTGGACGACCGTCGACCAGTGGCTGAGCGCGGCCAAGCGCCTTGGCGAGATCGAGGCGGAGCGTGCCCAGCTCCTCCGCGCGGAACTCGATCAAGCGACCCGCTCCGATGGCGTAAGGGCCCGGAACGAATGGGTTCGGCTTGTCCATGCACTCCGGGCGGTCGCCGAAATCGAAGAGCTCGACGAGGCGACGCAGGCGCTGATTTTCGGCGCCCTCGATGCGACCGAGGCGGCGGCCACCCGTCGCACCCGAACGACGCGTTTGTCTCCGCCCGGCGAGACGCCGGATCGGAGAACGTCGTGAGCCTTCGGCGACCCCGCAAACCAAAGACGGACCGACCTGACCGACGGTTTTTGCCCATTGCCGGCCGCAAAACCGGGTCGAAGGCGCCTCGCGAACGCTCTGACCGCCGCAAAACCGGGTCGAGGGCGCTTCGCGAACGCTCTGACCGCCGCAAAACCGGGTCGAAGGCACCTCGCGAACGCTCTGACCGCCGCAAAACCGGGTCGAGGGCGCTTCGCGAACGCTCTGACCGCCGCAAAACCGGGTCGAAGGCACCTCGCGAACGCTCTGACCGCCGCAAAACCGGGTCGAGGGCGCTTCGCGAACGCTCTGACCGCCGCAAAACCGCCTCGGTAGACGTGAAGGACCGGTCCTCTGATTACACTTTGGCCCGGGAGCCTTGGTTACAGATCG
>DYPH01000322.1 GCA_020720045.1 Sorangium cellulosum
CGCTACAGGCAGCCCCAAGAAGGGCCAGGGTGAGAAGAAGGAGTTTCGTCTTCATAGATTCGGAGCGCAGATAGAAGTGGGGAGTGCCTCGATTGATTCTCCTGGGAGAGAACCGCTACTCACATCCTCTCGACATGTGAGACCAGTCCCACACACCGCATCTGTACACTCCTTGTAACAGCCATCCGGCAGAGCCGCTCCCTGAATACGCCATAAATACACGCATCCCTCTTCTGAGAAACAGGACCCGATATCCGCATGGTCGCTACAGTCACTCTTTACAGCCTCCACGCCTCCGCAAGCTGTAATCGTTGCACAAATCGCCGCTGCAGCCGCGATCATTCGTAGGAACTCCACGTAAACCTCTCCTTCTTGGGGGAATCTTTGCAGCCTTTTGCCCCGTCCGGGTGGGCGACGTAGGCGATGAACTCACCGTCCCAGCCGGGCGGGACGACGACGTCAAAGCCTTCGTTGTTGTCGTCGTTTGATTGCGACGTGTAGAGGTACTTTCCGACGGTCGGGCTGTAGAGGAAGACGTCCAGATCGACGCCGACGCGGTTGGGCGCCGCTGTCGTGTCCGCGCAGGCGTTCCAGCTCAGTACAAAGCGAATGTGTTCCCCCGCCTTTCGCTGCCACTTCAATTCCGCGGTCGCAGAAATACCGGAAAGAGGACCTCCGGGATCGATGCCTTGGTTGCGCGGTTCCACGCCGGGTGGCGTCGTCGGATAGACGACATCGCCGGGAGGGAGCGGCTCGCCGGGCACACTCGTATCGGCCGTCCCGTTCCCGTGGACCGCCACTGGCCCATTTCCGGTTGCGACGCGGGCGAAGGAATCGCAAGCGGCGCGCGCCGCGTTGAGCGTGAGGTTTCCAGCGCCGTCGAAGCCGTCGGTCCCCGGCTTTAGCGTCGAATAGTTCCAGTCTCGGGCGTTGCGGACCGCCGTCAGCATGAGCGTATTTCGAAGCTCAAGACCGTCAAGCTCGACGCCAAGCTTCGCGCAATACTGGTGAACAAGCGCGGCGCTCGCTCCGACGATTGGGGTAGAAAAGCTCGTCCCGCCGTTTTCCGCGAAGGCGGTGTTCGAGCTGCTGCTGGCAAGTTTCATCGTCTCCACAGTCTTGGTGGTGCACCCGGGCGCGTCCCCCTTCGGGGCGGAGTTTCCGCCGAGGGCAAGAATATCGGGCTCTTCGCGGTCGGTGTCCGGGAAGTTCTGCTTGTCCAAGAAGTTCCCGCCCGGGTTCAGCCACGACGAGAAGCAGCTGACGGTGCCATTCAACCGGTGCGAGCCGACGCACATCGCATTCATGCTCCACGGGCAAGCCTCGTTCCTGACAGACCCGCGAGGCTCGGCGCCGCCGTTCCCCGCCGATTGCGCGATAAACCACCCCTGCGTCCGGGCGTATTGGTCTTCGACGATCCCCTGAGAGCTGTTCCTCCCCGTAGGCAGGAACTGCTCGACCGCCCGGAAGCTCTGGACGACGAAGCGGGCCTTCTGTTTGGCGAGCCAAGAGTAAG
>DYPH01000180.1 GCA_020720045.1 Sorangium cellulosum
CGACTGCGCCAATCTTTGCCCGAAGGGCCTGCGGCGCATCGGGGAACGGAAACGGTTCAAAGCAGACGGACTTGTTGTACCGCGGCCGGTTCTCGAGGGTGCCGCCAGCAGCGAGCGCCCATACGAGATGAATTCGTGAACTCAGTACCCCGAGCGACGCGGCGTCGGACAACCCGATTGCCAACATTGGGTGCTCTGGCAGCACTGTCGCAGGCAGAAACGCAAAAACTCGATGCTTTGAAGTCTCCGGCGTGATGATGATTCGACGAAGGTCTCGTGTGAACGACCGGTACTCAGGTCGGGGCTTCGCGAACTGCCACCAACGCTTCGCATACTCCCGGCTATCGGCCGTCGAAGTGACTTTGTTTGCTCGATCTGCACGAGCGATCTCGTACAGATAATTAAATAGCTCCGGCGAGGCAGAACGTGCCTCGCTTTCAGTCAAGTGGCAAAGGTCAATCGCAGACACCTGCCGAGGCGTGCGCAGCAAATCCGACCCATTGAGCAGTGGACGGACATTGGCAAGCGAGGCCAATTCGGAGTCTGGATTGAGAATGAAGTGGCGTGCGCCAAGCATGACCCCAGCGCTCGTTAGTCCGCGGTTTGCTCGAAGAGGCGTTGCTCCCGGCACATTAGGGCCCACCGACAAGTCCGCCCGAACTTCCCCTTCTGCGCTTGCCAAGACGACGCTGCGGGCGTCGCTCCCGTCGGTGGAAGCAGCTTCTTCAATTACTGTTGCTAGCGTTCCGACTCCGCTTCCGGCGACACCGACCGTCATCGCAATTCGAACGGCCGCGCCGTCTTCGGTGTCGACCCAGGGGTGATCAGGAATCGCGAACAGGAGCCGTAGCGGCGCCTTCGCATCTTCCGTGGCCGTGGCCACCACGCGCCGGTTGAAGATCTGCGTGATGCTGTTGGTGGTGACGAAGCCAAAGGCGCGCGCCTCGCCGAAGCGAACTTTGTCGGCGGCGAGCTTCCACCAGTAGAAGACGAAGTCGGCGCTGTCGGGGACGTCCTTGGCGAAGGCGCTTCGGAGCGCATCGGCATACCCTTCGCCGAAGGAGGAGAGGATGCGCAGCTTCCCCAAGAACGGGGGATTGCCGATGATGAAGTCGGCTTTCGGCCAGGTCGCCTTTCGGGCGTTTCGGTAGGTGAGCTTGGGTACCGCCGCCTCGCCCGCGCCGCTGAGGACCGGCTTCCCGCTCGCGTCCCGGACGATCTCTGGCTCGCCGTCGTAGGCCAAGACGGCATCGCGGCATTCGATGTTCTGGAAGTCGCGGAGGACCGGATCGTCGACGACGCCGGCGCGGCCGTAGGTGCGGATCTGCCACTGGAGGTAGCCGAGCCACAGGACCAGCTCGGCGATCGGCTTGGCCCGTGGGTTCAGCTCGATGCCGCGGAACTGGTTCGGGCGGACGCGGACCCCCTCCATTTCGAGCAAGGTCTGCGTGTCGCCGATGCTCTGGAGGAGCGCGAGCACCTCCGCCTCCAGGCGCTTCATCAGGTCGAGCGTCACGTAGAGGAAGTTCCCGGTGCCGCAGGCGGGATCGAGGATCACGAGCTCGCTCAGCTTCCGGTGGAAGCCGCGCACGAGGTCGACCGCCTCCTTCTTCTTCGCCTTCTTGTTCTTTTCGGTCTTCTGCGCTTCCGCCGCCTCCATCAGGCGCACCACCGCGGCGCGGATCTCGGTCCACTCCTTGCGCAGCGGGTCCTCCACCGTCGGGCGGACGAGGCGCTCCACGTAGGCGCGCGGCGTGAAATGGGCGCCGAGCTTGTGGCGCTCCTTCGGATCCAGAGCGCGCTCGACGAGCGTGCCGAAGATGCTCGGCTCGACCTCGGACCAGTCGCACTTGGCGGCGTCGAGGAGATCGTGGAGCGCCTCCGCGGAGAGCGGCAGCGCCGACGGGTTGTGGAAGAGGCCGCCGTTGAAGCGGCGGAGCGCGTCGCCGGTCACGAGGTCGCCGCCTTCGTTCATCGTCCGCCAGAACGCCTGGACGCCGCCGGGGAAGGACTTCGGCGCCTTCAGCCAGAAGTCTTCCAGGTACCGGGTGAAGATCCCCCGGGGGATGAGCTCGACGTCCTCGGCGAACATCGTGAAAATGCACCGCATCAAGAACTGGGCGACCTGCTCCCGCGGGTGACCTTCCCCTTCGAGGCGCTTCGAGAGCGCGGCGAGCCGATCGGCGACCTCCTTCGTCACCGCCTCCTGGTGGCGCCGCGGATCGAGGCTTCGCGGGTCCTCAAAGATCGTGCGGAACACGTCCGCGTAGGCGGGGAGCTCTTCGACGGAGAACCGGTGCTTCTGAAACCCACCGCCGATTCGAAGCGGCGTCCCGGCTTCGCCGGATCCACCGACCCGCGACGGCCGCCCGGCGAGGCGATCGGCGGCCCGCTCGACGCCGAAGGGGGCGTACTCGCCCTCGTCGAAGCTCGCGTACACGTCAAAACAGAGGCCGACGTCGCAGACGATCAGGAAGGGCGTCTTCGTCGCCAGCGACCGCGCGTAGCCGAGCACCTGCCCAAAGGCGCGCTCCATGGCGACCGTCCAGAGCGGCGAGTGGCGCGGCGCCGTCCCGCGTTTGGCCGCCCCCGCTTCGTAGCCCTGCTTCGATTCGAGGAGCAGGTGCCCCTCCTTGAAGAGGTCGGCAAAGCCGGAGCCGACGCTCCCGTCCTCGCCGACCTTCTGGATATGGCGCTCAAAGCGGTAGGCGCGGCTCTCCGCGGTGTCACGAACCGCCGGCGGCCCGGCGACCCCGAGCGCCTCACACAGCTCCAGCAGGAAGTGCTGGCTCGCCGCCCGCTCAGAGCCCTGGGAGCCCTTCCATTTTTCGACGAAGGCAGCCAGTTTGGCTTCGGATGGGCCCAGCGGCACGGCCGAGCCGGCCACAAACGGGAAACGATCTGCGACGTTAGCATCCACCATAGTCGCGGCACGCTACGTGAGGCGACGGGGCCCGGAAAGGTCGATGGCGCCGGCAAAGTCATTTAGGGTCGATGGCGATGGGAGTCCTCGCCACGCCGCTCGACGACGTCCCGCTCCCGGCGGCGGTGCTCCGGGTTGCGCGGCGCCTCGGTTGGAGGACGGTTGGCGAACTTGCCGCCGTTCCGCCGCCCTCCCCGACCTCGACGGCTCGCCCATTTGGGTGACGCCGAGGAACCAAGTTGCCCACGCATCGCCTCCGAGGCGACGGAGGAGCAGGAAAGTCGCTCAGGCTTCGCCTCCGAGGCGCCTGGGGAGGAACAAAGTTGCTCGGGCATCGCCTCCGAGGCGCCCGGGAAGAAACTAAGCTGCTCACGCATCGCCTCCGAGGTGACGGGGAGGGAAGTAAGTTGCTCGGTCGCCACCTCCGAGGCGACGGGGAGGGAACCAAGCTGCTCACGCATCGCCTCCGAGGTGACGGGGAGGGAAGTAAGTTGCTCGGTCGCCACCTCCGAGGCGACGGGGCCGGAACTGAGTTGCCCGGGCTTCGCCTCCGACGGGCGTTGGTCCTGGACCGCTTTGCAGGCGTCGATGGACCGCATTCTCACCCGTACCCTCTGGTAAACCATGGACGCATGGATGAGACCTATTTCTCCCGTGTTGAGGTGCACAACTTCGGCTGCCTGAAGGACGTGACCTTTAACCTGACGCCGCTTCACGCGATCATCGGGCCCAACGACAGCGGGAAGAGCACCTTCCTGCGTCTCATGGACCTGATCGCAAGGGATCGCGAGGTCCTCTCCGAAACGACGAAACAACTGGTGCGCCCAGATGGGACGACGTGCGTTCAGGCACACCGAGGTTCAGCAGACTCCGGACTCCAGGCTCTCTATCCCGACGGACCACGTGAGCCAATGCCGTGGAACCCGTCGCCGACTCCGCGGATGCTGCGGCTCGACCCCGACGAAATGCGTAAGCCAGGCAGTCTCCTCGCGCACGACGCGCAACTCTGGTTCGGTAACGAGCGAGGATCGGGACTTGCGTCGTTGTACGATGCAATCTTCAGCAGGGACCCCGATCAATTCTTTGAGCTTCAGACGGAGGTGCGAAGGTACTTTCCTCACGTCAGATCCATCTCTCTTCGAAACGTCAACAACGGTACGAAGGAACTCGGTGTGACGTTGGTCGATGGTAAGGCGATCGGCGCCGCCAATCTGAGCGAAGGGATGCTCTATTTTCTTGCGTTTGCTGCTCTGAAACGCCTTCCCGGTGAGCAGATCTTTCTGATTGAGGAGCCAGAAAATGGCCTCCATCCGGCGCGCATCGCCGTTGTGATGGATCTCCTTCGGGACCTCTCGAAGACGAGCCAAGTGATCCTCGCGACGCACAGCCCACTCGTCGTAAATTGCCTGAGCGGGGACGAGATTACGGTCGTCACGCGTGACAAAGTGACCGGCACACGCGCACAGCTATTGTCTTCGATGCCGCGCTTCAAGGAGGCTGACAAAGTGTTCCTGCCCGGCGAATACTGGGTGAACTACTGCGACGGCGACCAAGAAGCGCCGCTCCGTGAAGATGCCGCGGCAGAGCCGGAGGCGCCATGAGTCGGCCGCTCCGCATCTTCCTCGCGGGTGAAGGGACGAATGACATCGGCTCCTACGCCGGAGACCAGGGCTATTGGGACCCGCAACAAGCCGGGTTCGTCGGGGCCGTCATCCGAAAAGTCGCAGCAATGCTCGGCACGACAAACTGGGAAATCGTCGGCGGGAGCCCCTGGAAGAAACTGCACCGCCTGCGCGGGAAGGCGTCGCGGAGCGAGGCGTCGGCCGTCGGGGCTGCCGCGTTTCGGGCACGAGACAAACAGCACGACGCCGACCTCCTCGTCTTCGTCCGAGATACCGACGGTGACAAGACTCGCGCGGCGGAAATTCGCGAAGGGATCGCGGTCGCGGTTGAGGTCTTCGGAAGCACGCGCCCCCACGAACCGGTCGTTGCGGGCATCGTCGACCCGGTGATCGAAGCGTGGGCGCTCGCCCTCTGCGGCGAACGCGGCTGCGAGGGCGCATCGAAGGGTTCCGTCCAGACGCGGGCCTTAAAGGCGGGCGTCGGCGACAAGAGCACCCTCGCCCTAGAGAAAGTGGTCGAGAGCGCAGACCTCGACGCCATCCCCGGCGACGCGACCGACCTGCACGCGTGGCTCGCGGCGCTCCGAGCGGTGCTCGCGTCGCGGATTTAGCCCGCTCAAAAGCAGCGCGAGGCTAGCGGCCTTCGCGTATGCTCACGCCATGGCTCCTGCTCACGAAGGTGTTGACCGAATCACGCGCCTTGAGATTCGCGGGATGCGCGCGATCGCCGATCTCACGCTCGACACCCTCGACGCGCGCGGGTTGACGGTCTTGATCGGCGAGAACGGAAGCGGCAAGAGCTCAGTTATCGAGGCCCTTGCCATCCTAAAGCGGTTTTCAGAGGTCAGGGGTGCGGTTGGCGTTCTCGACACTATTCATGGCGGGCTTGCTACCTTGCTTCGGCAGGGAGCGAGCGAACTCGTCTTCATTGTCGACATCGAGGGAAATGGCCTGCGACTTCGATACGAGATTGCTTTTGGAAGAGTCGCCTCTGAGACCAAGATTCTTCGGGAAAAATTGGACCGATTCGATGCTCCCATTCGTCCCGATTCGTTTCACGCCATCCGTCGTAGGCTCTCCGACGTCAAATGGTATGATCCGTCGGTAAAGAAGCTGGTCACCGTCGAAGGGCTGTCTGACGGAGACCTCTTGGCGCTTCCGGCGAGTGCGTTTGGCACGAACGAGATGCGGCGCCTCGGTGACACACTTTCGCGGATTTTGGTGAGGACGACGTACGAAGTCAGTCCGCTATGGGCTCTGAATGAGCAGAATCGCTACGAAGGGCCGCGCGTCCCAGATCCTATTGCCCCGACACAGACCCTGAATCGCCTTGGGGGAAATCTCGCGTCTGCCGTGCACGAACTGAAGAACAAGCCGGAGACTGCCGAACGGTTCATCGACCTGTGCCGCCTTGGCCTCGGAATCGACTTCAAGGACCTAACGACACGGGCGACGGTCGTCGGACGTATTGAGCTCTTCGCCCACTTTGGTCGGCTACCAGAACCCGTCCCGGCGCGCGGACTCTCCGAGGGGCAGCTCACCTTCATCTTGCTCGTTGCCGAAACGATGCTCTCCGAGAGTCGGTCAATTGTCGCCTTTGATGAACCCGAACGCCATCTCCATCCTGGGCTTATTTCTCGCGTCGCCGGATTGCTGGAGCACCTTGCGACGTCCTGTCCGGTGGTCGTTGGGACCCACTCAGACGCATTCTTGGATGCGCTTACCGAGCCGGCCAAGAGTGCATTGCTTCTTGACCTCGATGACCGCCGGGCGACGAGAGCGCGAGGCGTCGATGCAGAGGAACTCAGAAGCTGGCTCGAAACCTATCGCGGGCTTGGAGATATGCGTACGCAAGGCCTCTTGCCTTACGTATTGGACGAGCCTGCTGGCCCGTCTGTAGCGAATGAGCTTGCGGACGTAGGAGACTGAGATGGCCGCGACGATTGTCTACGAGGATTCTGCTGCCAAGCAAGCTGACACCTTTGGCCCACACAACGCCGTGCTTTGGGCAGCTATCCTAAAGACTTGGGACTGGCAGACTCCAGAACAGCCCTACAAGTTGTTCGATGAGGCTATGCAAAAGGTGCTCGCGCATCCCGTCAAGGGGAACGGGAACATGATTCCGTTTGCAAAACGGAAGACGAAGCGAGCCATAGCTTTGGTCTACGACGAGGACCGAGTTCGACTGTTATTTGACCTGTCACCAGGAGCTTCAATCGTCGATGTTGTGTCTAGCGTCAGGCAGGCGGTTGGAGCGGAGGGGATCTCCGTACTGTTTTTTGTGAGAAATATGGAGTCGATTGTCGGTGAAGCTGCTGCACAGCTTGGGCTGGCGGCTCCTCCGAAGAACCCTGTAGAACGCGACCGTATTCTCGGAAAACTCACCTACGAAAAGGCTGGTCAGCTCAGAGCGCTCTACGAGACGACGGAACTCGGCTTTCACGAAGTCGTCGACTTCGCCGCCCAATTTCTCAAGCCTCCGGTCGCCTGACGTCGCATCGGACGCGCACCCCCTCGCGCGCTCTTGACAGCAAAACGGTCTTTCGGTTTCCTCGGCGCCATGGCCAAGACCCCCAAAGAATCCTCGGCAGATGCTGTGCGTGTGCCGTTCACAAATACCGATGGCCAAGCGGCCTTTCTCCACTTCCTGTCACTCGCGGAAGCCCGTGTTGCCGCTGGGAAACTGCCCCGTGCGGCGCGGGATGTGTCCGTCGTTCGCGTGAATGTATCGCGCGGCGTCGCGGCGGTGCTTTCGCGGGAAGAGGCGATCCGCGCGAAGATGCCTTCCACCGATTTTGCTTCGCTTGCGGAGATTCCGGCCCTCGCCGCCGCCCTCGACTTCGCGGCGGGCCGCGTCCCTGTCGAGATGAGCGACGGCGAAATTGCGGCGCTCCTCGCCGAGGTTCGTCCCCTCCGGAAGCTCGCGCTTATTCAGTTGGATGTGTTTGCCGGTTTGTCGCTCGTCCCCGCCGATCGCGTGGCGACGATTCGCTCCGGATCGGGCCCCTTGGACAGCGCGCGAGATGCCGTCGCCATCGCCGGTGTCTTTGCCGAATGCTCGGGGGCGATCGCCGGGAAACACCCCTTTACCGACGAGCAACTCGCCACGCTCGCCCACCTCGGAAACACGCTGGTGCGCGCGATGACGCCGACGGCGGCGAAGGAGGGCCCGGCGACGGCCGGCAGCGAAGCGGCGCTCCGCGATGCCTTCTACGGCGAGGTCATCGAGCGCTACGAGGCGGCGCGGGAACTCGGTGTGACCGGCTTCGGCCTGAAAGAGCTCGACGCCCAGGTGCCGCCGGCCCACGCGCGGACGAACGCGCCCAAGAAGACCAAGAAAGACGGCACCCCCGAGTAAGTCGGTCTTCGCCCGCACACGAAAGAGCCCCAGTTGCCTTGATGGCGCTGGGGCTTTTCTGTGTTGGGGGGGCGACCTGATGACGCAAACGTCGTCGAGGACCGGAACGAGGAGCAGGTTCAGCCGGTCGCAGTTTGCGTTGCCGGAGCCCCATTTATGCAGTAGCGCTCCCGCCATGAGTGCCCGCAGCCTCCGCGTCTCGCCGCCCTAGGTAGCTGCTCGGAATTGCAATTTACACGGGATGTGATCAAAGCAA
>DYPH01000049.1 GCA_020720045.1 Sorangium cellulosum
CATTGCTTTGATCACATCCCGTGTAAATTGCAATTCCGAGCAGCTACCTAGGGGCCCGTCCGTCGGCGTCGACCAGCAATTTTGCTGGCAGCGGCGACGCCGGAGACGGCGGGCCCACTTTCCTAGGGGCGCTACGGCGCCAGGAGGGTGACCGCCACCGAGCTGCCGCTGGAGAGGCCGCTGGAGAGGCCGCGCTCTTCGGTCAAGTAGTGGGTCAAGGCGGCCCGGTCGGCGGCGGAAAGTGGTTTTGAAGAAAGCGACGTAATCAGTGATTGATGTGTCGAAGTGCACGCGCCAAACGGCGTGTCGTAGCGCTGGCCGCGATCGAGCCGGAACAGCGCAAGGAGTTCGTCGCTCGCCGGCGCATATACCTGAATTTGCGCGAGGAAGAAGGCGCCGTCGGTGACCTTTGCCGTCTTCGCCAGATCGCGCACCTGGTAGGCGTAGACGGTCCTCTGGACGTCAGACTTAAACGTCGTTGTTCCGAAACCTGCCTCGCATGATTGAAAGATCTGCGTCGTTGGGATCAGGATTCGCGTCGGATGCCTCCCCGTCAGCGCGGGCGTCCAGGCGGCGATCGTGTGGTTGCTTGTCGGCCAAAAGAGGCCGACCTGCTTCACACCGACCTGCGTCGCGAGGAACGCAAACAGTGCCGAGATCTCGTCGCACTCGGCGGTGACCGACGGCGCGACGAGGCTCCGGAGCCCGCTCGTTGGTGCCGATTTCTCGAGCCCCTTCCATAGCTTTGTGGAGGCAGGCTCCTCGTTGGTGATCGCCCAGCGGACGCCGAAGAAACCGGCATCTCGGGTCGCTTCAAACAGCGCACGGAGGCGAACGAACTCGCGAAAGGTGGCGGCCCGCTCGTCGTTGTTGGCGAAGGTTGACTCGGGAAAGAGCGCGGCGAAGCGCGGTTCGGCGACGTCGGTCGGGAGCGCGTCGAGGGTCCGATTCAGGGCGGCGACGAAGCTAGTTGCGCCGCCGCTCTCGTCGGAAAAATGATATATAACAGGAGGTTTTGTGACCTCCGCGCGACTCGCGTCCGTCGACGCGAGCACGAGCAAACCGGCGGCGACGACGTTTCTTCGGAGGCGCATGCCGACCTAGCGGCGGCCGCGCCCGAAGTGTGACGCGAAATCGCGCTTCAGCGGAAGGCGGGGGCGACGTTCACGTTGATGACCGCCGTTCCTGGGCCCGAATTGCTGTTTGATTTAAACACTCCGGCCAGCGCAAGGCCGCCGACGACCGCCGCCGCACCGACGACGCCGCCCGCGATGGCGACCGGCACGACCCAGCCCTTCGTCGGCTCGCGGACGACGGTCCGCAGCGGATCGACGGCGTCGCCGCGGGTGGCGATCGGGAGGCCGTCCTTGCCTTGCCCCTCGAGGTAGTAGTCGATGAGGGGCGCCTTCACGGCAGCGCCGGGGACCTGGGTTCGGAAGGTGCCGCCGGCGAGGGTGACCGGCAGGGCGACGAAGGTCTTTGTGCCGCTCCGATAATGGAGCGTGAGCTTAGCGAGGCGATTTTCGGGGTCTTCCACGCGCCCCGTGATGGTGAGCGTCTCGCCGACGGCGACCTCGCTCGATGCCTGGCTCTTGACGAGGACCGGCTTCGGCGGAGGGGCGGCGGCGGTCACGAGGCCGGGGCGCCCGTCGTCGATCCAGCGCTTCTTGGCGGCGTCGAAGAAGTCCCGAAAACGGGGAGATTCACTCGTCGGGAGCGCGTAGTCGGGCTTTTGCGCGAGGAGCCCACGCACGGCGCTCTCGGCCTCTTCCGCGTGGCCGATCGTGATATAGTCGAGGGCCAAAAGTCGATAAATATCGACTCGTTGTTCCGTCGTCAGGTCCGGCCGAAGCAGCGCTGCCGAGAGCGCCTGGATCGACTCTTCGTACTGCTGATCCTCAAAGAGGGAAGCGCCCCGCGCGAGGAGGTCGGCTGCCTTCTTCCCACCCGGGGCGGCAACGGCCGGCTTCGCCTGGGCGAGCACCGTCGCGGGATGGCTCAGCGCAACAAGCTGGGCGACAGCGAGCGTCGAAAGAAGACGGCCCGCCCGGCGGCGGAAGACGGAGAGGGGGCGGACTTCGCTCATCGCGCCCCCGTCCATAGCCGGAACTGCGCTGCGCGTCGCGGTCACTTGCACGCGGTGAGGACGCCGTTCACGAGGGTCGCCGCCGTCTCGACGATCGGCGCATCGGCCTTCGTCATATTCTGTGCATGATACATCGTCTGCGTAAACGAGACGGTCGCCTTCCCGGAGGCGCCCGCCGCCGCCGACTCGGCAGGGAGAGCGGTGCGAATCGGCGTTTTCTGCATGTAAATTGGGGTGTAGCGGGCGCCGTTTACGACGGTCTTTCCGTCCGCCTTCTTGGTGAGACCGACGTACATGACCGTCGACTTCCAGGTCGCTGTCGAGCTCGAGACCCCCTCGACCTGGTTCGAAACGAAGTTCCCGAGCGAGTAGAGGACGAAGCCTTCGTGGCCGTCCTTCTTGGAGACGACCTTCTCCCAGGGCTGTGGCACGTGGGGATGGTTTCCGAAGACGACGAGCGCGCCCGCATCGACAAACGCTTGCGCGAGTTCCTTCTGTTCGGGGCGCGCCTTCAATTCGTATTCCACGCCCCAATGGGGCGTCACAACGACGGCATCGTTGGCCTTCGCGAGCGTGCCGATCGTCTTCATGATGAAGTCGCGATCGCGCCCGCAGTTGAGGACCTGTTTCTTGGAATCGGGGATCCCGTTTGTAGCGCCAGCGACAGAATTTGAGGCGTACGAGCAGGCCAAGTAGGCGACTTTCATCGTCTTCCCGGACGCGGTTCGCCGCTCGATGACCGTCGACCAGTCGTGGCTGGCGACGTCGCCGCCTTCGCTGGTGCCCGTATAGGGGAGCCCGTACTTCTTGAAGTTTGCCAGCGTAGCAAGGACACCCCCGGAGCCCTTGTCGAGGGAGTGATTGTTCGCCGAAGAAACGACGTCGAAGCTCGCTTTGAGCAGAGCCGGCATGAGCGTCGGATTGTAGTTGAAGGCCGGGTAGCTCGACGGGGCCTTGCTCTCGTCGGCGGGCCCTTCGAAGTTTGCGTAGGAAATGTCCGCCTTTTCGAACAACGGAACCGACTTCGACCAGAGCGAGCCGAAATCGTCGTTGCTCGCGTCTTTGTCGGTGCTCTTCGCCTGAAGCTGAAGCGGCATGTGCAGGAGCACATCGCCGACCGCCGAAAGCGTCAGACGATCGCCAGCCGCGCACGCTTCGGAAAAGACGAGCGGCGCCGCTGCGACGGGCGGGTTCGGATTGACGAGTTCATCCGGGAGGTTAGCCGTCTCGTCGAGGCCATCGAGGTCCTCTTCGCCGGTCTCCGTCGAGCAGGACGCGAGGAAGAGCGCCCCCGGCACAAGGAGCGCGGGGAGGAGAGCGGCGAGACGGCGCGGACGGAGCTGCATGGGCGGCGAGAGTACCCGGCAGTCCTCCGGTTACAAGATCGATGTTTTACTCCGCGAGTGAACGGGCACGCCGGAGGGCCGAAAGCGCCGCTTCTGGGTCTGTTTCCGCGAGCGCCCATCCGCGGGAGAGGCTCCTCTCAAACAGCATTTCTGCCGCATGGGGCTCTGCCCTCCGGTGGGCAGTTTCAAGCAGTGCCAGTCGCGTCGCCTCGGCGAGGGCGGCGCCATCGACGGCGCTACCCGCCGGGCTGAGCGGGACAAAAACGGCCTTTGCGAGAAGCAAAAATCCACACTTCGGTGAACTACCTAACGCAGCAAAGCGAAGGGCGACACGTTGTGCAGCCGTTCGGACCCCTTCATGTTCATGCCCAAGAGTCAGCAACAAAAGCGAAGAAACCGCATTTGTTGCGCCGCCCAAAGGATCGGGGCCGGCGAGTGCCCGTGCGAGCCTGTCGAGGGCAAATTCGCAGGCGGCCGTCCGCTTCGCCTGGAGGTCGGCGAGGGCGGTCAAGGTCGCCGTCGTGACCGGGTTTGGGGCGTAAGACGGGGGCGTCCCCGCGTAGGCATCCCGGGCGGCGAGGAAGGCGGTCAGGTAGCCGGGATCGCGGCTTGCGGGGCCGTTGTCCGACGCGAGAGTTGCCCCGGAACGCGCCTGGAGGGCCCCTTCGAGGCGACCGACGAGGGTGCCGCGGAGGCGTTCATCGGGAGTCTCGGCAAAGAGGGCGCGGAGGCGCTCGATCTCCAGCGGAGTTGCGGTGGCGACGAGGCGATCGGCCGCCTTGGCCGCAAGCACGAGCGCGCGACTGGCAACAGCGGAAGCGGCAGCCCCTCCAGCGCGTGGGCGCGCGTCGCGCAGGAGTTCTTGGAGGAGCGTGAAGCCAGAAGCTCTGGAAAAACGGCTCTTTGCACCGATGAGCGCCGCCGCGATGGCGAGCTTGCCGGCGTCGTCCACAAGCGCGACGTCGATGCTCTTGGCGAGCGCTGCGGCGGTCTCGCCTTCGTCGGGCGTCAGGAAGGGCAGCAGACGGGCAGTGGATGCAGCATACACGCGTTCGTCCCCCTCGGCGGTCGCGCGCGTGCGTGCCTCCTCGTAGATCGCCCGCGCGGTGTCGGGGCGAACCGCCTCGGCGACCCTTCCATACAGATAGCCGGCGAGGGCCCGTTTCGTTCGCGTCGCCTCCGCTTGGGCGAGGCGGTGGGCGAACGGTTTGCCAGGCCCGCTGGGGGCCGCGAAGAGCGCCAGGACGAGCCCGCGGAGGTCGTCGAAGTGTCCCCCTTGGGCGGTCGGCCAGAGGGTGACGAACGCGTCGAGGGCGTCGACGTCTTCCGCCGCCCGCGCGCATCGCAGACCGGCGAGGATCGCCCGCGTCCGTTCCGGCTCGGTGGCGCTCGTCGCGAGCGTCCGGTAGGCGGGGAGCGCGGCGCGCGAGCCGGCATTTCGCTCCAGGGCGTCGGCGGCAGCGAAGGCGGCGGCATAGAGCAACATCGGCTACTTGGCGCCGCGATCGGTGACGAGGCCCATCTGCGGGAGGCGCTCGCAGGCGACCTCAAGGCGCTCCAGCTCCTCTTCCGCGGCGATGAGCTTGTCGAGGATCCCCTTTGTCGATTTCTGGAGGCCGTCCGCACCACTCAATGCGGCCAGTGCCGGCTCGACGACCTCGCGGAGGCGACCCTCGATGCGCGTACGCTCTGCATTTTGTGCGGCGCGAAGCTCTTCCGGTGCCGTCGTGACCTGGTCCTCCAGCTTCCTGCGAACGAGGAATGCCCAGGCGCTTACGTTCGACAGGCGCGTCCGCAGGTAGCTCGGATCGTTGATGTCGACGCGGCTCCACTCCTCCTGCGTCGCCGTCTCCAAGAGCGCTTGAACCTCATTGTTTACCCGCCGCCAGGTCGCAGCGTCGTTCGTCGCGAAGGCCTCGTGGGCCTTGTCGTCGAGGCTCTCGATGCGCGCCTCCCACTGCTCGCGGCTCATGCCGGCGAGGCTCGTCTCGACGCGGTACGCGATCCGCTTGAGGCGCCCCATCCGCTCTTCGTATTTCTCAAGCGGCGGCGCAAGAACGTCCCCCGATCCGCCTTTGAATTCATCGATCAAGTCGCGGAGTTGTCCGGAAAGCTGCGGGAGTTTATCCGGGTTGATACGCGCGGCATCGCGGATTTGACCGACGAGCAACGTCGACCGCTCTTGGAAGGCCTGCCCCGAGTGCCCCCAGAGGGCACGACTCGCCGATTCCGACTCTTCCAATAGCGCGTCGAGCTGCCCTTTCGGATCGAAGGCGAGTGTATCGGGCGCCTCAACAATCGCCTGAACCTCTTGATTCGCGACGAGCGCACGCGCTTCGATGCGCATCGATTCGTCGCAACGAATCGTCACTTCCACCGGGGAACCAATCGGAAGATCCTTCGGTACATCAATGATCAGCGTCTTGATCGGAAGGCGATTTTGGAGCAGTCGGAGGACGACGGCGCCGCTCTGGTCGACGGTGAACAGCAGCGTCGACGCCTGCGTCGGCAGGCCGGTCCCTTTGGCAAGCACCACCCGACGATCGCGGCGGCCGGCGCGGACGACCTCGATGCCGATGTCCTTCGCGACGACCGCAGCTCGTGTGAGCGCCGTGGGGCGTGGCCGCAAGTCCCCGCGATGCAAAGGAATTTGGAACTCGGCTAGCGGCATCGCGACCGCATTCTGAAAGGCGAAGGTCACCTGCTTTTCCGGCTCTTCCGGGAGCGTCACGGTGAGCGCGATCGTCGGTCGTTCCCCATCGGGGACCGCCGCCTCTCCGAGAATGTCTTCGCCGTCCCAGAGGGCGATTTGCTTGGAGCCGGCCGGCGCTTTTTCGACAACAAAGCGTAGGGGAAGCGTCGCCGACTGCCCGAGAAGTGGTGTTGAAAAAAGCAGAGATGCCGCTTTGTCATCGGTCATCACGCGGAGCCCCCCAAGGCTCGACGCATGAACGGCAGCTCCGAGCGCCACGCAGGTGTCTACGTCGTCTTGAAGCGGGGGGCGCTGCCCCTTGGTTTTTGCGCAAAGCGCTTCAATCACGCGACGAACGACGAGTGGCACGCGCGTCGACCCGCCGACGAGCACGACGTGATCGAGGTCTTCTAGGCGGAGACCCGCCCGCTCTTCGGCTTCGGCGAGGGCGCGTTCGCAGCAGGCGATCGTCTGCTCGACGAGCGGCGAAATCACCGCCTCGTAGTCGGCGCGACCAATGTCCGCTTCAAAGGGGACAACTGCGCCATTCTTATCGCGGAGAAGCTCAGTTTTCGCGACGTGCACGACTTCGGTCATCGTCAGCGACTCTTTGATCTCCTGCGCAAGGTGCATGAGCCTCAAAAAACGAACACGGTCGTGGAGATCGGTGCTCGGCGCCAGATCGAGGGCAAAGCCTTGCCCGACAAGCTGCTTCCGAAGGTGCTCGGCAAAGGCGCGGTCGAGGTCGTCGCCGCCGAGGAAATTGTCTCCGTCGAGAGCGACGACTTGGTATTCGCCGCCGAGGCTACGGAGGATCGAAACGTCGAAGGTCCCACCGCCAAGGTCGTAGACGAGGAAGGTCCTATCGCCACTGATTTCGGGATGTTTCCAGGTTTGATAAATGGCAGCGGCCGTCGGCTCCTGCAGAATGCCGATGACCTCCAAGCCGGCGATTTCTCCTGCTTTTCGCGTCGCCTCAACCTGTGGCGCGTCGAAGTAGGCGGGGACGGTAATCACGGCGCGCGCGAGCGGGAGCGTTCCCGGGCCGCCATCCCCTGCGGCAAGCTGCTCGCGGAGCGCCTCTACGAGGCTCGCGAGGATTTTCGCGGAGATTTCCTCCGGCGTGAGCATGTGGGGGCCGCAAGGGACCTTCGTGCGCTGCCCCATCTTCCGCTTGATCGACTCGACGGGCGGCTCTTCGGCGGTGCGCCGCGCGCGGGCCGGGTGGCCGACGACGAAGCTTTGCGCCTTCTCATCCCACGCGACCGCCGACGCGAAGGTCCGGCGCCCGAAACGATCCTTGTAGAGTACAATCTCGCGTTCGGACGGCGGCAGCCACGCGGCCTCCGAGTTCGTCGTCCCGAGATCGATGCCAACGGCTCTATCGAAGATCATGAGGCTCCCCTACACGGTGACGCGGTCGATGGTTCCAAGTTAGCTGCAGAATGCATGAATGTACGGAGGTCATGAACCCTCAACGCGCGCCAGCGAGCAACGGGTCTTCGAGGGGGTTGTCGGGCGGCGAGAGGTCGGCGCCGAGCCCATCGCCGATCGCCGGCAGGACGATGAAATCTTCAGCTTCTACGGAGATTTCCGGGCGTACAGCCCGTTTGCGTGCCGGCGGTTTCCCCGGTGTGGGTCCCCGCGGAGGCATCGCGCGGAGCGCGTGAATCACGCGATCCCGGGGGTGGCCGACGAGCGCCTCCCAGGCATTTCGAAGGGCATTCCGCTCGTCGTCGTCGCGCGCCACTTCCATGCGGCCGCGGAAATAGGCGGTGATCGCCGCGGGGCCGAGCGTCGGGTCGATGCCAAAGGCGTCAAAAGGGTTCACGCAGGCGGGGAGGGTAGAGCCGATCGCTCCGGCCGTCTCGCGGCTTATGCCTGCGCCGCCGCCCGCGACCCAATTTCGAGCTAGGTCGGCGTGTTGCGCGAAACCCCGAGGCGAAGCGCCGCCGCTTCCCACCGCTCGCGCGCGTTGCGTACCGAGGGCGAGGCGGGGAAGAGGCGTTCTCCATCGGCGAGCAGCCGATCGGCCTCTTCCAGGCCGTCCCGGGTGTTTCGCGCGATGCGCGCGAGCGCGGCGTCGGCGCGGTGGAAGGCGAGCCGGGAGCGTGCGTTCCGATGGGTCGGGCAGACGCGAACGGCCCGCTCCGCCGTGGCGACGCGATCCGCCTGAGTGAGGAGGTCGTCCGAGAGAAAGATAAGCGACTGAGCGCAGAGAGCAGACCACGCAAACATCTCACCGGAGTCGCGTTCGATTCGCGCTGCGAGCGATTCAACAAGCGGCGCTAGCTGGCGCATCGTTCGCTCTTTGATAGGACCCTTTCCATCGGCCTTGTTCCACGCCCATAAGAAATGATCTGCCATTTCAAGCGTCTGCGTTTCAAGGACGAGCGGGCGGTCCGCCCACTCCCAGACGGCGGCAAGCGTCACCAAGGCGCCTTCTGCAAGTTTATCGCTTTCTTGAGCTTTTGCCTCGTGAATCGCCTCCAGCGGCGCCGCGGTCGCTTCGTCGAGGATGCGGTCAATGGCGGTTCGCGCCCGACGGCCGTAGCGATTGTTCTCGAGGGAGGCCGCCGTTCCAAGGAGCTGAAGCGCACTCCGTGATGCTGCAGTTCGCTCGCGCGCTCCGATTAGTGCACGTTTTTCAATCGCCTCCAGAGTATGGAAAGGGAGGTCTTGAATAAGGATTTCGAGGTCGACTTTTGCAGCATCTTCCCCGGCGGCCGCTTCGGCGATCCCCCGAAGCAAATCGGGTTTTTCGGTGAGGCGGCACCACGCGCGGAGCGACGCAAGCTCAAGCGCGCGCCCCCGGTCGGTCCCCGCGAAACGGGGGAGGGGCGCCAAGCGCTCAAAGAGGACCGCCGCGGCGTGAATCGCCGCGATCGGAAGGGTACCCGTCGATGCCCCATCGATGAGCCGCGCCAGGAAACTGTCGGTACGCCCCGCCTCCACCGCCGCAATCGCTTCGCTCCGTTCCACGCCGAGGGCAGAAAAAATACCTGCAAGTCTTGGTGGTTGGGGAATGTCGGGCGTACTCACCGCCTGCCAAAAATGAGCAGCAGCGACCTCCTCTTCGAGGCGCGCCAGGAGGGCGTCGTCGTCGGGGCGAAAGGAAATCAATGGCTTACTCGACGGGGAACCAGGCGTGGCGCGCGCGAATCGAGACGAGCCGGGCGCGACGCTCGGTCTCTGACTTCGGCATCGGCTCGTCGGCGTCGAGGACGAGCCCGGTCAGCGCGTTTCCGTAGACGCAGCCGGTGTCGAGCCCCGTCGCAAATGGATGAAATTGAAGGCCAACCATCGCGTGGTGGCCAAAGACGATGTGCTCGGGCCCGAGGTAGCGGCTGGCCCAAAGGACCTTCGGCTGTCCGACCAAGCGGACATGCAGGATTGTCTCGCGGTCCTGCGCGAAAAAGGGGAGCGTCGGGTCGACGCCGGCATGGAGGACACGCACGCCATGCTCAGGGAGGTCGATCCAGAGCGGCAGGGCATCAAGAAGGGCCCATTCTTCGGTGCTCAGCTGGCGGGCGAGATCCAAATGATTGGGGCCGAGCGGAATCTTCTCTTTTGTGCCGCGCGCACGGTGCCAACGGAGGAGGCGTTCCTCGTGGTTTCCGCGAACCGCCCGCGCGCCGACGGTCCGCAAGAGACGGAGAACCCCCCGCGAATCGGGGCCACGAGCGACCAAATCGCCTGCAAGAACCAGACGATCGCCCGTCGAAAAGCGCACAGCAACGAGCAGCGCGTCGAGTTCCTCGCGACACCCATGAACGTCGCCGACGAAAATCGTCCGCCCGTTCACCGTTTCCCCGCTTCGAGGAGCCCGATCATTCAAACACCCTAAAACCGCCCTCAGATCGAAAAGAAATAGCCGCTCAATCGGTGATCTTTGCCCGCTTCGGGATGACGACGATACCGTTCGCCGTGACCGTGAAGCGACGCCTGTCGGCCTCACTATCGTAGCCGATGACCGTCCCCGCCGGAATTTCGACGTCTTTGTCGATGATCGCCTTCCGGATCTTCGCGTGGCGCCCGATGATGACGCGCTCGAAGAGGACGCTCTCCTGGATCTCGCTGAACGAGTGGATGCGGCAGCCGGGGGCGAGCACGCTCCGATGGATGCGCCCGCCGGAGACGATGCAGCCGTGGGAGACAAGGCTCTCGGTGGCCGTTCCGACGCGCGCGAGGGTTTCGTCGCGGAAGACGAACTTGGCCGGCGGATCGTGGGAGTTGGCGGTCCGGATGGGCCAACGGGGATTGTAGAGGTTGAACTGGGGCTGGACGGCGATGAGGTCCATCTGCGCCTCCCAGTACGCTTCGATGGTGCCGATGTCGCGCCAGTAGCCGCGGCTCGTTCGTACAAATTCGGCGCCGACTTCGGCTTCCTCGCCAGGAATCTCATTCGTCATGAAATCGTAGGCAAATACCGGGCGCCCCTCGCGGACCATTCGCGGCAATACGTCGTGGCCGAAGTCGTGGCGGGTATCGCGCCGCGCGTCCCAGTCGAGTTCGTCACGGAGCGCCTGCGTTTCGAAGACATAGTTGCCCATGCTCGCTAGACAGACGTCGTCGCGGCCCGGCATGGTGGGCGGATTTGCGACCTTCTCATGGAAGGCGATGATTCGACCTTCCTCGTTGATTTCAATGACGCCGAAGGCGCTCGCTTCTGCCTTCGGGACCGGAATCGCTGCGATCGTCGCGACTGCGCTCTTGCGACGATGAAACTTGAGCATCTGAGCCACGTCCATCTTGTAGACGTGGTCCCCGCCAAAGACGCAGACGAGTTCCGGCTGGTCATCGTCGATTACGTGAGAGCATTGGTAGACGGCGTCGGCCGAGCCTTTGTACCAACTGATTCCGGTGCGCATTTGCGCAGGGATCGTCTCGATGTAGGACCCCAACATCGGATTGAGATGCCAGGCGCGCGAGATGTGCTCTTCGAGGGAGGCGCTCTTGTACTGGGTAAGTACCTTGATGCGCGTCAAACCCGAATTGACGAAATTCGAGAGCACGATATCGATGATTCGGTAGCGGCCGCCGAAGGGGACGGCCGGCTTGGCGCGCTCCGACGTGAGCGGGGCGAGGCGCTTCCCCTCGCCGCCAGCGAGAATCATGACGAGCACGCGATCGTTGTGGGTGGCCATGGGTACTCGGACGGTCCTTTGCTTTCGAGCGGTCGCCACGTACGCCGCAGGGAGCGGCGACGATCCATCGGCGATCGGCGCTTCAGGTTACCTGAAAAAAGCGTAGGAAGGCGCGCGAGATCGCCCCTACCCGATGCCTGTGTCGTCCATTTCCTCCCCTCTTGTTGCGCTTCCGCCCGCCGAATTCCTGCGGCGCGTCGCTGCGCGCATCGATGCGGGGCATGGGGGCGCCCAAGCGACCGTCGTCGCGCGCCACGGTTCGGCCCCGGCGACACCCGGTCAAAAGATCTACGTGGGCGGCGATGGCGTCGCCTTTGGAACGGTCGGCGGCGGCGCCATCGAAAAGGCGGTCCTCGCCGATTTGGCGGCGATCGCCGCGGCGCCGCGGAGCGCCCCCTTCCGAACCGTCGAACACAAACTCGGTGCAACCCTCGGGATGTGCTGTGGAGGACGCGTGACGCTCCTACTTGAACCGGTCCCCGCGCGGCTGCCTGTGCTCATCGTCGGCGGCGGCCACGTCGGGGCGGCGCTCGCTCCGCTCCTGGCGACGCTCGATTTTGCGGTCACCCTCGCCGATGCACGTGAATCGTTTGGAGAAAATGGGCGGTTTCCCGGCGTGCTCTCTCTCCCTGTCGACCACGACGAGGCGGGGCGCATGCTCCCCGAAGAGGCGGCGATCGCCGTGATGACCCACGACCATCAGCTCGATCAGGAGGTGATCGAGTGGGCCTTCCGCCGACGCTTCGGCTTCGTCGGCGGCGTCGGCAGTCGCGCAAAGGCGGAGCGGACGCGGCAACGGTTGGAGCTCAAAGGGTTTTCTGAAACCGATCGCCAGCGACTCCGCATGCCGGTCGGCGTCGACATCGGCGCCCGTTCGCCGGCAGAAATCGCGATCGCGATCGCCGCCGAGCTGATCGCCTACCGAGCGTCGCTCACGGAGAGCCGATGAAGCCGGCGCCGAAGCTCGCGCCGAGCGCCCTCCTCGCGCTGGGTGCAGTCTACACGATTTGGGGATCGACCTACCTTGCGCTCCGATGGCTCGTCGCCGAGGTCCCCGCTCTCCTCGCCGCTGGCAGTCGCTTCGTGCTCGCTGGGTCGGCGCTCCTCGCCTTCGCTCTTCTCCGGAAGCCGAAAGCGGCCGCCGCCGAGGATGTTCCGAGCGTGCGACCGACGGCGCGGGGGCTGTTCTTCGCTACACTCGCGGGATCGTTGATGTTTCTCGTCGGGAACGGCTTCGTCTCGCTCGCGGAGAAGGAGGTCTCGTCGGGACTCGCCGCCGTCGTCTGCGGCACGATGCCGCTCTTCGTCAGCATCTTCGGCTTCTTCCTCGGCGAGGCGCCTTCGTGGAAGGAGGGGCTCGGACTTGCGCTCGGTTTCTTCGGCGTCGCCGTCGTCGGTTCCGGCTCGCTCAATGCGAGTTTCGGTGCCGGTACACTGCTTCTTCTTGCGCAAATCGGCTGGGCGATTGGGAGTCTCGTCAATCGCCGCTTCGGCAAAGAGATGGGGAGCGGTCTCTTCCCGTCGGCGCTCCAGATGATCGGGGGCGGGCTGGTCACCGTCGTCGTTGCCCTCGCAAAGGGGGAGCGCTTTCCGACGGCGGCCCCTTCCGCGCTCGCCATCGGCGCGTTCGCTTACCTCTGTGTCTTCGGAAGCATCGTCGCCTTCACCGCCTACACCCACCTCTTACGGACGGTGACTCCGGCCCTCGCGACGAGCTACGCCTACGTCACGCCGCTTGTGGCCGTCGTCCTCGGCTGGTCGCTCGGCCGCGAAAAAATTGGCCCCGCGACGATCGTCGGGGGCCTGTTGGTCGCGCTTGGTGTTGCGCTCGTTCTTCGCGGAAAACGCCCGAAGCACGCGTAGCGCCCGTCAGCGGACGGGCGGGAGCATGTGGCTCGGCTGCGGCGGGATGACGTTGAGATCGCCCCCCATGAAGAGGAAGAACGGGGCGCTGTAGCGGAGCGTCGTTGTGTAGCCGGGGTGGATGGCGATCCGCTGGACGGCGCCGCCGGTCGGCCCGAACATGTAATTGAAGGATACACGGACTTCGTAGGGGCCGGCAGGGAGCGGGATCGTCGACCAACCCCACGGGCGCGACATTTTTCGCCCATTGATTTCCACGTTTGTGGAGACCAAGAAGAGAATCCACTGCATAAAGAAGAAGCTCGTGTGAACGCGCAGCTCCCCCATCGTCGCAGGGTCGTAGGCTTGTGGCTGCCCATAGGGCTGCATCGCCTGCTGGCCGTACCCTTGCGGGTAGCCCTGCTGCGGATAGCCCGGCTGCTGGCCTTGTTGGGGATACCCCTGCTGCTGGCCCTGCTGGGGATACCCCTGCTGGGGGTAGCCCTGCGGGGGGTGTTGGGGAGCGCCAAACCCACCTGGCGGCGGCGGGTATCCCCCCGGCGGCGGACCATAACCGCCCCCTCCGGGCGGCGCCGGTGGGCCGTATCCTCCCCCGCCGGGCGGCGGAGGGGGCCCCGGCGGAGGGCCGTAACCTCCACCTCCGGGCGGCGGCGGCGGTCCGTAGGGGCCCTGATTGCTCACTTGCGACGACCTTTCACGAGGGCATCGACCCCCTCTTGGCCACCGAGCTTCTCAAAGGTATTTGCTGCCATTTTCTGAAGGCGCTCCTGCTCGACCGGCGAGAGCCCTCCGAGCATCCGCTGGGCCATTTGCATCAAGTCGCCGCCGGCGAAAAAGGCATTGAGATCGATGCCGGCCCCCCCCGCAGCACCGCCTTGCATCAATTGATCGGCCATTTGTTCTGCGGCGTCGAGGAGCTCGGGGTTCGCGTCGATAGATGCCTGCATCTTCTCCATCGCCCCCTTCATCGCGTCCCCGTCGCCGAAGAGCTGGGCGCGCACGAAGGCGGCCGACGACGCTGCATCGAAGGTCGCGAAGGCGGGGCCGTAGAGGGCGGCTCCGCGCTCCTTCATCACTGCGGCGGCATCTTCGTCGCCGAGCTGAGGGATCCAGGCGCCTGCATCGCCGAAATACTCAATGGCCGTTTCATAGCTGGCGTAGCCGTCGTCCCCCCAGCCGACGTCGGGCGCAACCAGAAAGCCACGTGCGTCGTCATGAAGATTTAGTGCCTCGCCGAGGCCCTGGCGGGCAAACGCACCGAGCTCTTCCGGCTCCCCGGCAAAGGCGATCCCAAGGAATACGGCGGTGCCGTCTTCGCCGAGCGGGACGACGGGGAAGGTCTCCTCCAAGGCCGTCGCGTAGTCGGCGGCTGGCGTGAGGGCGAGCGCTTCGCAGAAACGCGTGTAGGGTGCACGAAAGATGGCGACGGCGTCGATAGACATGGCGAGGCCGACCTTACGCCATCGGAGCCCCAGCGACAGGAGAACAATGCCCCTTTTTCGGACAAACGGGTAGGTTGGCGCCGTCTATGAGCGCCCCCTCCGCCGCCCAAGGTCCCCTCTCGTTTCTCCTCGACGGCGCCCGCGTCTCCCTCGCGGCGAGCAGCGAACCGCCCCATCGGACGCTCCTCCAATGGCTCCGCGCGACCGGCCGCACGGCGAGCAAAGAGGGGTGCGCGGAAGGGGATTGCGGCGCCTGCACGGTCCTCCTTCTCGACCGCGACGGGCAGGGAAATCCCACGTGGCGCGCGATCAACGCATGCATCGCGCTGCTCGCCACGATGCACGAGCGCGAGATTGTGACCGCCGCTGGACTCGGTCTCCTCGCCGGCGAAAAGGTCGACGGCTTCGCCGAGTCGCTCCATCCCGTCCAGGCGGCGATGATTCGCCGCTACGGCTCCCAGTGCGGCTACTGCACGCCCGGCTTCGTCTGTTCGATGGCGGAGGGGTACTACCGGGATGATCTTTCCGCCGCCTCAAACGAGGAACGTATCCTCGATCAATTGAACGGAAATCTCTGCCGTTGCACTGGCTACCGGGCGATCCGCGACGCGATGAGCGACGCTCTCGCGGCCAAGGCAACCAAAGATCTGACCGGCGATCTCCTTCAGATTACGAAGAAGAAAGCGCTACCTGCCGCTTCCTCCTTCGCTTTTGAGACGGCGGAAGGGGCTTTCCTTCGGCCGTCGAACCTCGACGAACTGCTCGCCGCAAAAGCGAAGGATCCCGAGGCGGAGCTGGTCTGTGGCGCGACGGAAATCGGCGTCTACGCGAACAAGAAACAGCAACGTTGGAAGGCGCTTATCGCCGTCGACACCATCCCCGAACTCCTGGAAGTGACGCAGACGGAGCAGGCGTGGCGTATCGGCGCGTCGGTTTCACTCACGAGCGTCGAAGAGGCGCTCGCTGGCGAGTACCCGCTCCTCGACGCGATGTTCGCCGTCTTTGCGAGCCGCCCGATTCGGAGCCGCGCGTCGCTCGCGGGGAACCTCGTCACCGCGAGCCCCATCGGCGACATGGCCCCGTGCCTCCTCGCCCTCGATGCAACGTTGCACCTTGCATCCAAAGAGCGTGGGCCCCGCGAAGTGGCGATCGCCAGCTTTTTTACTGGGTACCGCGCGACGGTGCTCGCGAAAGATGAAGTCGTCGTCGCCGTCGAGATCCCCCGCAGCGTGACCGCCGGCTGCACCCGCGAGCAGTCGAGCGTGAAGGTCTCGAAGCGCCGCGAGCTGGATATCTCCATCGTCTCCGCCGCCTTCGTCGTCGACGTCGACGCAGACGGAATTGTGCAGCATGCACGTATTGCCTACGGCGGCGTCGCAGCGACCCCGCTCCGCGCCTATGCGGCCGAGGAGGCGCTCGTCGGGAAGCGGTGGCGCGCCGTCGACGTCGCCTCTGCCAACACGATTGCCGCGACGCGGGCCGCGGTAGCCGACGTACTCGCTGGAATTTACACGCCGATTGACGACGTGCGTGCCAAAAAAGGATACCGGGTCGGTCTCATCGCCACGCTCTTTGAGCGCTTCTTCGATGGCGAGCACGGCCCGATCCTCCCCCCGGAGAGCTACGGAAAGCGCTTGTCTCCGCCCGGCGAGACGCCGGATCGGAGAACCCCTTCCGAAGCGGCGCCGATTGCCGTCCACGAAGGGACCGCGAAGAAGCATCCCCACGAGAGCGCTGTCGGTCACGTCACCGGGAGCGCCCGCTACGTCGACGACGTCGGCCGGACGCGCCACGCGCTCACCCTCTGGCCCGCCGGGAGCCCCTACGCCCGCGCGCGGCTCGATGCCCTCGATGTCGACGAAGCGGCGGCGATGCCGGGCGTGCATACGGTGCTCACAGCGGCCGATATTCCTGGCGAAAATGATGTCGGCGCCGTCCGCAAAGACGAGTCGCTCCTCGTGCCGATCGGCGGCGAAGCCTCCTACCTCGGACACATGGTGGCGGTCGTCGTCGCGGAGACCGAGGAGCTCGCGCGTGCCGCGGCCGGGAAGATCCGTGCAAGCTACACTGAGCTTCCGCCGGTCCTCGGCATGGAAGAGGCGCTCGCTGCCGAAAGCTTCCATTCGGCGGGCCACCGCATCGTGCGCGGCGACGCAGCGGCCGCGTTGAAGAGCGCCTTCCGCACCGTCTCCGGGACGCTCACCATCGGTGGCCAGGAGCATTTTTACCTGGAAAGTCACGCCGCGTTTGCCGAAGCGGGCGACGACGGCGACGTGAAGGTTCTCTCGTCGACCCAGCACCCGAGCGAGGTGCAGGCGGTCGTCTCCCACGTGCTCCATCTTCCGCGTCACCGGGTCGTCGTCGAGAGCCCTCGCATGGGGGGGGGCTTCGGCGGAAAGGAGACCCAGGGGAACACCTGGGCGGCGCTCGTGGCGCTCGCCGCGTGCAAAACCAAGCGCCCGGTCCGCGTCCAACTCGACCGCGATCTCGACATGGAGCTCACCGGGAAGCGCCACCCCTTCTTTGCGAAGTACCAGGTGGGATTTGACGCAGAAGGGCATTTGAGCGGCGCAAACGTTGAGCTGTACAACGATGGCGGTTGGGCCCTCGATCTCAGCGAATCGATCTGCGATCGCGGCCTGTTTCACCTCGACAACGCCTATTACATTCCCCACGTCGACTTCTTCGGGCGCGTCCTCAAGACGAACACCACGAGCCATACCGCGTTCCGCGGCTTCGGCGGTCCGCAAGGAATGGTCGTCATTGAGGAAATTATCGATCGCGTCGCCCGAGAACTCGGCCTCCCGCCGGAGATCGTCCGTGAGCGCAACCTCTATCGCGGCGACGGGGAGACGAACACGACCCACTACGGGCAGCACCTTGACGACAATCGAATTTCCCGGATTTGGTCCGAGCTTCTCGCGAGCTCACGCTTCGAAGCACGCAAGGAAGAGATAGCCCGCTTCAATGCGGAATCTCCGCGTATCAAACGAGGTATCGCGATCACGCCGGTGAAATTCGGCATCTCTTTTACGGCGACCTTCTTGAACCAGGCTGGCGCCCTCGTCCTCATTTACCGGGACGGCACCGTCCAGGTGAACCACGGCGGCACCGAAATGGGGCAGGGGCTCTACACGAAGATGCTCGGCGTCGCGGCGCGGGAGCTCGGGGCAGACCCTTCCACGATCCGCGTGATGAAGACGACGACCGACAAAGTCCCGAACACATCGGCGACTGCCGCGTCTGCAGGCGCCGACCTCAACGGCCAGGCGGTCGCCGATGCCTGCCGCCAGCTCGTGGAGCGCCTTCGGCCGGTCGCCGCCGAGCTCCTCGCGTCCAAGCTGGAGAAGCTCCCGCGTGACATCGCCTTCGAAGAGGGCTTCGTCTTTGAGCGGAGCCAGCCGGCAGTGAAGGTTTCCTTCGGGGAAGTCGCCGAGCGGGCCTATTTCCAGCAGATCGCCCTCTCGGCGACTGGCTTCTACCGGACGCCCGGCATCGGCTACGACAAGGCGAAAGGGAAGGGGAAACCGTTCTACTATTTCGCCTACGGGGCAGCTGTTTCCGAGGTCGAAGTTGACGGGTATTCGGGAATGAAGCGCGTCCGCGCCGTCGACATTCTCCACGATGTCGGCGAGTCTTTGAACCCGTCGATCGACCGCGGTCAGATCGAGGGGGCCTTCGTCCAGGGAATGGGCTGGCTCACCGCCGAAGAGCTCGCCTGGAACGCCAAGGGGCGCCTCCTCTCCCACTCGGCGAGCACCTACCAGATCCCCTCGATCGGCGACGCGCCGGAACATTTCCAGGTCTCGCTGCTCCCGAAGGCACCGCAGGCGGGGACGATTCACGGCTCGAAGGCGGTCGGTGAACCGCCGCTCATGCTCGCGATTTCCGTCCGCGAAGCGCTCCGGGATGCCGTCTCTGCGTTCGGCGATGCCGTCGATGCCAGCCGTGCGGTGCCGCTCGGTTGCCCGGCGACCCACGAGGCGATCTTTGCGGCGATTCAATCGCGGATCGGCCGCGCGGAAGCGGCCGAATAGGCATCCATCAAATGCGCTAGTTGCAGGCCCTGGGCTGCGCACTCCGGAAGTCGCAGCCCTTTCCGCCGCTCGCTTCGTTGCATTCTGCAGGCAAAAACGTCGTCGGCTTTCCATCCCAGCAGCTCCGGGCCCAGCGCGTGATCTGTGCGCGGGCCGCCTTGCCGGCAGGCGTGTTGCACGCCGCGAAGCCGTGGGCGCCGTAGCCGGGATCGAAGGGGACCTGGTACTGGGCGAGCGCGACGCCGGAGCCGTCGACGCGCTCTACGCCCTCGATGCCGACGATCGGCTGGAGGGCCGGCGTGAGCATTTTTGCACGGAGCGCGCGCCCGAGGAAGGCGGTGCCGATGTTCGGAACGACCGGGTCGTCGATGCTCTCTTGGAGGATGTAGAAGGGCTCGCCGGCGGTGTCTTTCTCGACGACGTCGGCCCAAACTGAGCTGTCGACGCCGTCGAGCTGGGTCTGCGCGTAGCCGATGGCGAGGCGGAGATCGACGAAGGTGCCGTAGCTCGCGGAGAGCAGCGCTGCCGTATTGTCGAAAATAATGGATTTTACAAGAAAATGAGCCCAGCCCCCTGCGGGGACGTTGAAGGCGCCGTAGCGGATCGTCGGGTCGGCGAAGGTGACGACGGAGCCCACGATCCCGCCGAGCGAGCCGCCGGCCCAAATCGGTTCTGCCGGGTTCGGCCGTCGCCCCTTTGCCGGGTTGGCGATGTTCTGGGGGCCGAGGGTGTCTGCGGCGAGGAGATCCCCCAGCTTCGTCTCCAGCATTTTCTGCATCGCGGCGCCGTTTACGAGCGATTGGAGGAGGCGCCCGAGGACGCCATGGGAGCCGGAGAGCGACTGGACGAGCGTGGTGATGTTCCCGAGGGCGGTCTTGTCGGTCCAGCCATCGAATTCGTAGTTCGACTTGCCGGCCCCTTCGAGGGCGAGATCGGCGTCGAAGGCGTCGTCATCGACGTTCCCACCGGCACCGTGCCCCCAGAACACCATCCGGTAGTCGCCGGTGCCGCGCGGGATCATCACGCGGAAAGGTGCATCCTGCACCCCTTGCGCGATCGGCTTCCCGGCGGCGTCGAAGGTGAGGTGGTACTTTTCACCCGTAAACTTAGGCACTCCCGAGAGGTGCCCGCGAACGATCGCGAGGACGGGGCCGCTGTCGAAGGTCGTGACCTTGTCGGCGACGGCGGTGACCTTTCCGTCCACGACCGCCTGCTCGGCTACCTTTCGTGCCGCCACGATCGGGAGCTTCGGCGTCTCTGCTTCGCGGGTCGTGAACTCGGTGAGGCGCACCACGCGGGCCAGGTCGATGTTCGCCTTCTTCAGGGCGGCCCGCGTCGGCGCGTAATAGGCGCGCAGATCGGCCTCCTCTTGGCTGGCCGGTTCGGCGCGATCGAGGGCAATGAGTAGAGCGCGATTGGCGTTAAGTTTCGAGGTCTTGGCAACCCCATCGTCGCCGGTGACGGTCACGGTTGCGTCGTCGGTAACGACCCCGATGTAGTCGTGCTTCGGCGCATAAGGGGCGAGGGGGTAGAGCACCAAGAGGCTCTCTTTTCCAGCCGTTGACACGTCGTCGGCGGTGACGACCTCGGTCCTCTGGGGAATTTTCGCCCCGGTCGCGGCGTCGATCAAGAACCCGGCTTGGTCGAAAAGAACCGGATCTACGGTGCCGATCGCTCCAAAGAAAACCGGCTGAACTCGGGAAAATCCCTCAGCGCGGTTGATGAGCGACGGTTCATCGTCGGTGCCGAGGAGGGAGCTCTTGTTCATCGCCACGCGGATCGACGTCGGGCTCGTCGCGTCGGCCTTTGCGTAGTGGTTCGACGGAAATGGGAGGATGCAGCGCGTGTCGTCGGTCGGCCCGCAGGCGAGCATGAGCGGCGTCCGATCGCCTTCCGCGCGGGGCGTTCCGTCGTAGGTCGTGCTGCAGCCGCCCCCGGCGACCGAGAGGACGGCGACAAACGGGATAACGACGGCAGAAAACGGAGCAAAGGTGCGGCGGAACTTCATGATCGGGCGGCCGCAGTCATGCCACGATCACACGCGCATCGCACGCGCAAGTCCCGAAAAAAATGCGCCGCGATGCGTTGTTGTTGCGCGTCTCGGTGCCATTCCGTAGGCGCTAGCTTCATGAGCATCCGATACGCACTTACGATTGAAGGAATGCACTGTGGCGCCTGCGTTCGACGGGTGCAGCATGCACTCACCGAGGCAGGCGCGACCGAAGTTACGGTCGTCCTCGGGAAGGCAGAGGCGACCGTCGACGATGTGCCCGAAGGGGATCTCCGAAGGGTCGTCGAAGACCTAGGCTTCCCCGTTTCCGGCATCGCCGCGGTCGCTGGCGACGCATGACGACGACCGATCCCGGCGCTGCGATGGTCGTCCCGGTAGGCGGGATGACGTGCGGCGCCTGCACGGGGGCCGTCGAGCGCGCGGCGGGCAAGGTCGCTGGGGTCGTTTGCGCGGCGGCGAGCCTCGAAACACGTGCAGTTCGCATCGAAATGGGGGCCGACGGGGACCGGGCGGCGATCGCTCGGGCGGTCGTCGACGCTGTCGAAAAGGCCGGCTATGCCGCTGAAATTCCTGACCCCGATGGCGATGAGGCGACGCGCATTCGCGCCCGAGACCTCGCCGAAGGCAAGGAGGCCTCGGCCCTCTTCGCGCGGTCGCTCGCTGCGATCGGAGTCGGTGTACTCCTCATGCTTCTTGCGCCGCTGTCGATGGACCGCAGCCATGTGATGCATGCAGATGCCATGCATCGCGGGATCGCGAACCTGTTCACGGCGCTCGCCCCGATCGTTTACCGGGCGCCGCCGGAGGCCTACCTGGCGGCATCGTGGACGTTAGCGCTCGGCACTCTGGCTCTGATCGGTCGTGCGCCGCTTTCGCGCGCCTTCAAAGCGGCGCGGGGCGGCCACGGAACGATGGACACGCTCGTTGTGCTTTCCGCCCTCGCCTCGCTCGCCCTCTCGGCGGCGACCCTCGCCGCCCCGATGCCCGAGTCTTACCTCGACGGCGCCGTGATGGTCTTCGCCTTCACCGGCCTCGGCCGCGCCCTCGAAGCGCGCGCGAAGCGAGCGACGGGGAGCGCCCTCGTCTCCCTCGCCGCGCTCACCGTCGACGATGTCGCCGTAGTCGATGACGACGGTGTGGCACATACCCTCCCGCGCGCCCTTCTCCGAAAGGGGGATTGCCTGCGGATTCTGCCGGGGGCCCGCATCGCCGCCGACGCGGTCGTGACGAGCGGGACGAGCCGCATCGACGAGGCGAGCCTGACCGGCGAGCCACTTCCAAGGACGGTCACCGTCGGCGATAAACTTGTGCAGGGTACACTGAACTCCGACAGTCCCCTCGACGCGACCGTCATCGCCGCCGGGCGCGACGGGACGCTGGGGCGACTCCTTACAGCCCTCGAACTCGCAAGTGCCGAAAAAGCATCTGGATTTGGCTGGGTGGATGCGATCGCGGCGCGCTTCGTCCCCGCGCTCCTGGCCGTCGCCACGCTCGCCGCGCTCGGGTGGTGGCTCTTTGGAGCCGGTGGAGCCTACGCGGCACGCATCTTTGCCTCCGTGGTCGCCGTCGCCTGCCCGTGCGCCCTCGGCCTCGCGATTCCGATCGCCGCGTCGGCGGCGACAACGCGCGCTGCGAAAGCGGGGCTCTACGTCCGTGGTGCCCGTGCCTTCGCGAAGATCGGCGACGTTCGCCACCTCGTCTGCGACAAGACCGGGACGCTTACCGTTGGTGCACCAACGGTTGCATCTTGCATGTGGTTTCCTGACGCCGACGAACCGCCGCACACACGCAAGGCGGTCTACGAAGCGGTGAAGGCCCTCGAGGGGAAGAGCGAGCACGTCCTCGCGAAGGCGCTGGTCGCTTGGGCGGAAGCGTCGGGGAAGCCCCGTCTCCGGCCGGTGCGGGACGTCGTCGTGACCCCCGGCCGCGGCCTTGCGGGGACCGTCGACGGGATCCGCTGGGCGATCGGCGACGCCACCTTCCTTCCGGCGGAGAACCAGGCGGGCGTCGGAACGGCCTCGGTTTTTGTCCTTGCGGGCGACGCGCCGGTTGAAGTGGGCCCGCCGTCTCTCGCGACGCCGCTGCCAGCAAATTCGCTGGCGGTCGCGAACGGACGGGCCCCCGTCGCTGCGCTCACGCTCACCGATGAAGTGCGACCCGAGGCCGAGGACCTTGTGCGCGCCGCCCATAGAGAAGGGTGGAAGGTGCATCTATTTTCTGGGGACCGCTCGCCGGCGGTCGCCGAGATTGCGCAGACCCTCGGCATCGACGACGCACGCGGAGGCATGCTGCCTGCCGATAAGGCGGCGGCGATTCGCGCGCTTCGCGACGGTGACAGCGCCGTTGCGATGATCGGGGACGGATTGAACGACGCGCCCGCCCTCGCAGAAGCCGATTTGTCGCTTGCGCCGGGGAGTGCCGTTGCGGCGAGTCTTGCCGTCGCCGACGTCGTCTTTTTGCGAGGCGATCTGCGCGCGTTCCCTGAGCTCCTCGCGCTCGGTCACGCGTTTCGACGCACCGTCCATCGCGGCCTCTTCTGGGCCTTTGCCTACAATATCGTTGCAATTCCGGTCGCCGCTGGCCTCTTCGAGCGCCGCTTCGGGATCGCGCTCACGCCGGCCACCGCCGGTCTCTCGATGGCGGCCAGCTCGCTCTTCGTGGTGCTCGGATCGATCCGTCTCGCCCGATAATCTCTCTGGAACTCGAGCAACCTCAAAGGTCGATCTGGGAGCCGATTTCGACGACGTGGTCGGGCGGGAGACCGAAAAGGTCGGTCGCTGCCAGAGCGTTTCTGGAGCGGAAAGCGAAGAGTTGTTCGCTGAAACCGGAGAAGCGCCCCGCCGGCGACGGGACGATCCGCTCCTTCCCGAGGAGGTACTGGATCTCTCCGGTGGCACCGGTCGCCGCGGGATCGAGGGCGGCGAGGTTCGCCAGGGTCACGCGCAGCGCACCGGGGACATGGGGCGCCGAAATACCCTAGAGTCGGCCGGTGAACTTCGACGCCGACCTTCGCCCGCCGACCGACTACTTCCTCCGGGGCCGCCGTGTGCTTACGCCGGAGGGGATCGCGCCGAGGCACCTCCATATCCGCGCTGGGAAAATTGCAGCGATCGGGCCCTACGAAGCGGTGCCGGCGGGGGCACCGGTCGTCGATGCCGGCGACCTTGTCGTGCTTCCCGGGCTCGTCGATACGCATGTACACATCAACGATCCCGGCCGCGCCGACTGGGAGGGCTTCGCGACGGCGACGCGGGCGGCGGCGGCGGGCGGCGTGACGACGGTCGTCGACATGCCGCTCAACGCGATTCCGGCAACGACGACCCTCGAAGGGCTCCAGGCAAAGCTCCGCGCGCTCGAGGAAAAAGCGTTTGTAAATGTCGGTCTCTGCGGCGGTCTCGTCCCGGAAAATGCAGCCAACGTAGGCGATCTCTATCGGGAAGGATTGCTCGCCTTCAAATGCTTCCTGGCGGAAACCGGGGTGAAGGAGTTTACGCATGTGAGCGACCGCGAGCTCGCTGCCGGGATGAAGAGCCTCGCCGCGGTGAACGCGCCGCTCTTCGTGCATGCCGAGCTCCCGGAGCCGCTGGAGGCGGCCGAAAAGGCGCTCGGGCCGCTCGCCCTCGACCCGCGCAGCTACGATGCCTGGCTCCTCGCCCGCCCGAAGAGCGCCGAAGACGCCGCCGTCGATCTCGTCGCGAAGACGGCAAAGAGCACCGGTGCACGGGCCCATATTGTGCATTTGTCGGCTTCGAGCGCTTTGGAAGTTTTGTGGCGGGCGAAGGACGAGAACATCGCGCTCACCGCGGAGACCTGCCCCCACTATTTGACCTTTGCTTCCGAGGAGATCGCAGACGGCCAGACGGCGTTCAAGTGTGCGCCGCCGATTCGCGAAGCCGAGAACCGGGAGAAGTTGTGGGGGGCCCTCAAAGAGGGATCGATTGCCCAGGTGGTAACGGATCATAGCCCGGCGACCATCGAACTCAAATGCAGTGGATCCGGCGACTTTACCAAGGCGTGGGGCGGGATCGCCTCGCTCCAGCTCGGTCTCGCCATCGTGTGGACGGGGGCTTCGGCCCGCGGCGCATCGCTGGTCGACGTCGCCCGCTGGATGAGCGAGATGCCTGCGCGCCTCGTCGGCCTCTACGGCCAGAAGGGGTGTCTTGCGGTCGGCGCCGATGCCGACGTGATCTTCTTCGATCCGGAGGCCGACTTCTTCGTCGATGCTAACACCTTGGAACATAAGAACAAAATTACCGCCTACCAGGGGCGCACCCTGAAGGGGCGCGTGGCTCGGACGATCCTCGGCGGGCAGACGATCTTCACTGCCGATTCAGCACTCGGAGCCACCTTCCACGGCGCGCCCCAGGGGCGCTGGCTCCGCCGAAACTGATGCACTTTGCACGCATGCTTTCGGAAGCTGTCCGTTGCGCGTTGGCCGGCGATGCGAACCCTCCTCGTCGTCTCCGCAGCAACCCTCCTCGGGGCCTGCGCCACGTCGGACGCCCCTCGCGTGCCGGCAACCCCCACCCACGACGCAGCGCCGCCCTTTCATGAGGAGCCTTCGCTGGTGGGGCTCCTCGACGAGGCGCACGTTTCGGGCGCGTTCGTCTACGCGCCGCTTGGAAAATGGCGGACGGAAATGGCCGGGAGCAATCGTGCATCCTGCATGGAACGGCGATCGCCCGCCTCGACGTTCAAGGTGCCCCACGCGTTGTTCGCCCTCGACCGTGGCGTGATCACGCCGGCGACGACCTTCCCCGGCGTCGACGTCCCCGCCTTCCCGGCCTGGCGGGAGACGCTCGACTTGAAGGGGGCGCTTGCAGCGTCGAGTGTGCCGTGGTTTCAACAGGTTGCGACGAACCTCGGAGTTGCCGGCGAGCAGGAGTTGGTCGACAGCTTCGACTACGGCGACCGCCAAATTGGTGCAGACCTCACCCATTTTTGGCTTGGTTCAACGGGCGCGGCGCTCCACATCGCGCCGGCCGAACAGGTCCGCTTTTTGGACCGCCCGATGGCGAAGGACCTCCCGCTCCGCCATCCGGAGTCGGCCGATGCGCTCCTCGCGCTCCTCCCGGAAGAGCGCGTCTCCGGACGGGTCGTGCGTGGGAAGACCGGCTGGGCGGTATCCGACGATGGGCGCACCCGCGCCGCTTGGTACATCGGCATCGTGCTCCCCGACGGCGAAAAGCCGGGCCCCCTTCAACAGGGGACCGCGTTTGCCCTCGTTCTTGACGCTCCGAAGCGCGCCGACCAGCAAATTCCCACGATGGATCAGCGGAAGCCGCTCGCCTTCGCGCTGCTCAAACGGGCGGGGCGCCTGTAACCAGGCGTCTCAAGGCCGGCTTGTCGATCTTCCCGGCGCCGGTGCGTGGAAGCGTGGAAAGTACATGGAACTGCTTCGGCACCTTGTAGCGGGCGAGGTGCCCCCGGCAGTAGTCGGTCAGCGCCGCTGAGACGTCGCCGAGCGCTGCCAGCTCCGGGCGCCCCGCGACAAACGCAGCACCGACTTCGCCCCACTTTTCGTCGGCAACAGCGACGACGGCCGCCTCGGCGATCGCCGGGTGCGCGAGCAGGATCGTCTCGATTTCTAACGGGAAAATGTTCTCCCCGCCGGAGATGTACATTTCCTTCTTCCGGCCGACGATGCGGTGGCAGCCGTCGGGTTCGCAGATCGCAAGGTCGCCGGTCTTGAGCCAGCGGGTGCCGAAAGAATCAGTGCAGAATGCAGCTTCTGTCTCCGCGGGGCGTCCGTCGTAGCCGCCGAAGAGATGCAGGCCGCTGACCCAGAGTTCGCCCGGTTCCCCTCGCGGCGCTTCGCTGCCGTCGTCGCGGGAGATGCGCGTGCGGATGCCAAAGAGGGGGAAGCCGACGGCGCCGCGCCGGTGGGGGAGGGGGACCTCCTCGGCGGCCATGTCGAAGGTGTTGGGGCCGGCTTCGGTGAGCCCATAGCCGTTCCGGAGGAGGAGCCCGCGCGCCGCGTAGCGGGCATAGAGCGGCTCCGGGCAGGGGGCGCCACCGCTGACGATTCGCCGGAGGTTTCCGAAGTCGGTCGTCGCAAAGGCAGGATTTTCTGCGAGATCGTGAAACATCGTTGGGACGCCAAACAAATGGGTCACCGCCCTGTTTCCGATCAACGCCAGTACCTGGGCCGCCTCAAAACCGCGCACGAGCACCGTCGCGCCGCCGCAAGCGACCATCGCCGTCGTGTAGACGAAGAGACCGCCGACGTGGAAAAGCGGCGCGGCGACGAGGGCACGCGCGTCTCGCCCGAGGCTCCACGAGGTCGCCGTTTGCACGGCGTTGGCCCACGCTTGGCGGTAGGGGATCAATGCCCCTTTCGGCGTTCCGGTGCTCCCCCCGTGTAGCAAATCACCCACGGATCTTCTGGCGAAAGATCAGGAAACGGCGGGCACGCGGCGGTTTCGTGGCGGGCGTCTTCGAGGAGATCTCGAAGATCGATGCGTGGGATTGTGCCGGAAATATGTGAATATTCTGAGCGCTTGGTCAGGCTTGCCTGCCCGAGCTCCGCGCATGTCTCGTTGGTGACAAGCACGCGCGGCGCTTTGCTGGCGGCGAGGATCTCTCCGAGTTCGGAAGCCGACAACCGCATGTTTAGCGTTTGAAGGACGGCGCCTAGCTTGTTTGAAGCGAAGAGCAGATCCAGGTAACCGGAGTGGTTCTTCGCGAGCACGGCGATGCGATCGCCGCGGCCGACTCCATGGCGCGCCGCGAGGTGGGCGGCGAGCCGTTCGACGCGTGCATTCCACACGCGATAGGTGCTTGCCTGCCCGCCTTCGCATGCGTCGGGTTCATCATGCGCGATGAGCCCGATCGCCTCGGGCGCCGTCGCCGCCCGCGTGGCGAGCCAGTCGAGGGCACTCACTCGGCGAGCGCGGGGCGCACCGGCGTCGCGTCTGCCTCAAGGACCGGCGTCGAGCGATCGACCCAGAACTTGAGGAGCTTCGGCCAGAGCTTCGTCGTCGCCGACTTCGACACGACCGCGCCGACGTGGCTGCCCGAGAGGTGGAGCCACTCCTTGTCGGTTGCGCTGATTTCGTCGACGAGGGCGCGCGCCCCTTTCCACGGGACGATGTGATCGTGTTCGAAGGTGACGACGTGGGTTGGGCACTTCACGTCGGAGAGATGGATGCGCTTTCCACTCAATTCGAAGGTGCCACGAATGAGCGCGTCGTTCTGGTACAAGTCCTCGATATACCGCGTAAAACAGGCGCCTGGGAACGACACGCTGTCGTTGCCCCAGGTCTCCAACGCGAGGAACCCTTCGAAGGACTCGTCGTCCCACTGGCGGTCGAGGACGTGGACCGCCTTTGAAAGATCGAGGGTCGGCCGAAGCATCTTGAAGGTCGCGTGGAGGAGCTGCCAGGGGACGTTCCCAAGGCCGTCGGCGATCGCCTTCGGCTTGAGGGTGGTGACGTTCGTCCACTTGGAGAGGAGGCCGTCGTCCGAGAAGACGATCGGCGTCGCCAGCGCCGTCAGCGTGAGGACCTTCTCCGGGCGGAGCGCTGTGTGGCAGACGGCCATCGTCCCGCCGAGGCAGTAGCCGAGGACGTGGATCTTCTCGACGCCCGCCGTCGCCGCCGTCTTCTTGATGGCGCGCCCGACGTAGCGATCAAAGATCGTGTCGAGCGAGAGGTAGCGATCCTCGTCCCCCGGCGTCCCCCAATCGATGCAGTACACATCGAAGCCCTGGAGGCAAAGCCACTCGGCAAAGCTCTTCCCCGGCAGGAGGTCGAGGACGTAGTGGCGATTGATGAGCGACGGCACAAGCAGGACGGGCTCCGTGTATTTTACAACGGCGCCCGGTACCTGATACCGAAGCAATTTCCACTTGTTCTCTTCATGAACGACGACGTGCGGCGTCGTTCCGACCGGCGGCAGCTTTCGAAACGGGAGTTCAAGGACTCGCTTCAGGCCACGCATCAGCCGGCTCCCCGCATGTCGATGTAGAGGTTCACGAAGGTCTCTTTGAACTTCGCGTAGACCTGCTTGCGACGCACCTTGAGGGTCGCGGTGAGCTCGCCCCCTTCGACGGTGAGCGGCTTTTCGACGAGCGCCCACTTCTTGATCGATTCGTAGCTCGCAAGCTTCTCATTCACACGCGCGACGACGCCTTCGAGAGCCGCCTTCAAATCGGCCGATTCAAGGCTGCCGAACTGGGCGACCGCGTTTTCGACATTCGGCCAAATCCCGGCGACGAGGAACTTTTCGCCGTCGCCGTAGACGACCGCATGGGCGACGAGCGGCTCGTCTTGGAAGCGCTGCTCGATGTTTGCCGGGGGGACGTTCTTCCCGCCGGCCGTCACGAGGATGTCCTTCTTGCGGTCGACGATCTTGAGGAAGCCGTCTTCGGTCCACTCGCCGACATCGCCGGTCTTTAGCCAGCCGTCCTCGGTGAAGGCCTCTTTCGAGGCGACCGGATCCTTGTGGTAGCCGCGGAAGATGTTCGGCCCCTTGGCGAGGATCTCGCCGTCCTCGGCGAGCTGGATCGTCACCGAGGGGATCGGCTTGCCGACGGTGTCGAAGCGGTGGGCTTTGTGGGTATTGAAGGTCAGCGTCGGCGAGGCCTCCGTGAGCCCGTAGCCTTCAATGATCAGGAGACCATTCGCTTTGAAGAATTCCTTCACTTCCCGTTTGAGGCCGGCGCCGCCGGAGAGGCAAAACCGGAGCCGCCCACCGGTGACTTCTCCGAGCTTCGCCTGTTGCTCTTCGGGGGTCGGCTCGGTGCCGTCGGCCTTCGGAGCCTTCGCGAGCGTGGCGAACTTCTCCCAGAGGGAGGGGACGCTCATGAAGACGTGGGGGCGCACCTCCGTGAGCTTCGGGAGGACATTCTTGACGTCGACGAGGTAGGTCTCGAAGCCGAGCGTGTTCCCGAGGCAGGCTTCGCCGAAGCCGAAAATATGGCTCATCGGGAGCCACAGGAGGTCGACGTCCCCTTCGCTGACGAGGGGGCCGTTGCACTCGAGCCAGTCGCGCCCGTTCGTGCCGACGTTGTTGTGCGTAAGCGGAACTCCCTTGGGATTTCCAGAGGTTCCGCTCGTGTAGAGCATCACCGCGTCGTCGTCGAGGGAGACGGAGTTCATCCGGGTCTCAAAGGCGCTTCCATCGGCGGCGTGGAGCTTCGCCCCCTCTTCCATCAATGCGGAAAACGGCACGATAGCGGCGGCGAGCGCTTCCGCCGACGGGACCTTCACGCCGCGGGCGGTGAGCGCCTCGACCGCCTTTTCGACGGAGAGCTTCGCGCCGAGGAGGACGATCGTCTTGAGGGGGCCGGACGTGTCCCAGCTCTCGAGGGCGCGCTCCAGGAGCGCCTGTCCGTCGACGAAGAGGGCGACGGCGTCGCTGTGGGAGAGCACGTAGCTCGCCTGCTCGACGGTGCTTGCAGGATACACGGGAACCATCACACCGCCGACCGCCTGGATGCCGAGCGCCGACGAAATCCACTCGACGCGGTTCGCCGCGAAGATGGCGGCGCGATCGCCACGGGCGAGGCCCCGCTTGGCGAGGACGAGGCCAACAGCTCGAATTTGCTCAGCAAATGCGTTCCAGGTTACCGTGTCCCACGTTCCGGGCCCGCGGTCGATGTAGAAGCGGACGGCGTCGCCGCGAACGGGCAGCTGATCGAAGACGGCGCGGGGGGCGATGCGAAGTTCTTGGTAGGCGGCGAAGTCGATCACGGCTGGTCTCCTTGGGTCGTGCGCGCCGCCGTGGCGTCGTCGAGCTTCTCCTCGAGGTCGACGATGCGGCTGTTGAGTTCGTTGAGCAGGTGGAGCGTCCGCTCCTGGTCGTTCTTTGTGGCGAGGCCGAGCGTACCGAGGGCCCCCTCGCGGAGGCGGTTGAAGCGGCGGAAGCCCTTGGCGGCCGACGTGACGAGCTGGGCGGCCGGCTCCAGGATCAATGGGTTGCGGAGCGCCCCTTCCAGTGCCTCCGAGACCTTTCCGTCCCAGCGATCAAACCGCTTTTTAAATCCGTCCCAAAGGGCCATCGCCTTCATCACTCACTCCTCGTCGTCCGTTGCGTGCGTTCTCAGATTCGTCGAAAATTCTACGGCGCGAGCCCGAGGCGTCGAAGCTCCGCCGCCTCCGAGAAGTCCGGGTTGGTGTCGCCCGTCTTCGCTACGGCGCGCGCGACCTCGCCGTAGCACTCGGAAATATATTGAATTTGACGGGTCGTCGTCGCGACACCGGCCGCCGGCGTGACGACCGCCGTCGTGCGGATCGCATGCGCTTCGGTGAACGTCAAATCGGGGAGGATCAAGCGTCCAAGCGCGACGTCTTCCGAGCTGTAGGTGTCTTTCCCCGCGTAGGGCTGCCCAGCGACGACGCCGTTCCGGATCGTCCCTTCGACGTTCCATTTGGCGCCCGGGGCGAGCGGAAACGGGAATACGCGAATGGGGGTTTCGTAGAGAAGGAGCGTTTGACCATTCGCCGGCTTCTCCTCTGCGGAGACGATCCCGTGGAGGTACAGACCGTCGTCGGCGATGTGATAGACAGCGTCCAGGGTACCGGCGGCATCGAAGGGGGTCGCGAAGGTCGCGCCGCCCGCCTTGCTTGCGTACCAAAGGCCGTCCAATTTCTTGGCGGCGACTTTGAAGCTCCGATCATCCTTGTAAGAGTCGCCGAAGTCCCAGGTGCGCGCGCCGGTGTCGGCGACGGTGCCGCTTGCGTTCACCGCGCGGGTCGTCCCCGAGGGGTTCACCAGGAACTGGGCGACGGCGCCGAAGGTCGGGGCCATCTCGCTCGCCTCCAGCTTTCCATCACGGTTGGGGAGGCAGGTGATCTCCGTGCTCGGCGACTCGTAGGGGGAGTAATTCGGGACGTAGGAGAGGTTGTCGCCGCAGGCGGTGGCGAAGGTCGCGAGGGCAGCGGTTCCGGCGAGCACGGGGAGTACGCGGGCGAGAATCAAAGGGAGTTTGCGCATGATTTTCTGGGCCTCAATGCTCGGTTCAAAAGGCGAAAACGGCGCGAACACGCGCGAGCTGCGCCGGCTTGGCCGGAAGCGCTAGAGTCGGGTTGTCGAGGCCGCTGAGCGGAAAGAGAACCGCGTAATCAAAGGCGAGAAGGAGCCCGTCGCGCGAATGGTAGACGAGGCTCGGATCGATCTCGACGCCGAGGGGCGATTTACCACCGGGGGTAGAACTCGCGTAGTTGGCTGCGCTATACACGCCGAAAACCTGAGTCTCCAAGCGGCCTTGTGCGTTCTTGAAGACGTCGAAGCGGAAGTGGGGGCGCACATAGACCGCGTCGGTGACCGTCCCGATGATCTCGCGGAAGAGGATCCGGTCGATGCGGTAGTCGGAGTGGAAGCGGAAGTTGTTCGCCGTCGTGTCGTAGGGGGGATTCGCCTGGGCGCCGTCGAGGTCGCCGGCCCGGGGCGCCTTCTGGGTGGTGCCCGGGTAGGCGCCGAAGCCGGGGGCGCGGTCGCCGCTGGCGTAGCCAAAGTCGAGGCCGACGCCGGCGATGTCGTCGGGGTCGCCGTACTCGCTCTCGACGGCGAGACCGAGCTGCTTCGAGGTGATCGGATCCCGGAGTTCGAGGCCGGGCAGCAGGGAGGCCTGGCCGATCTTCGCGTAAAGAGAAGCGATTTCCCCTTCGACGCGGAAGTGCTTGCCGATGATGCGCAACCAACCGTCGACGGCGGTCGCGGAAAAATCGCGCCCGGTGACCTGCGTCGGCCCGATCGGCGTCGCCGACGTGCCGGGGAGGTAGGCGGCCGGCACATCGCGGTTTTGCCAGCGCTGGGAGAAGTAGCCACCATAATCAATGGTGATTTTGTCGGCCTTCTTGCGACGAGCAATCGTCTTTGGGCTGTGCCACTTCATCGCGGCGAGCGTGAGGGTCGGCGTGTTTGCCGAGGGGGAAAGGCCGATGGAGCGCTGGCCGTCCTTGCGGAGGGGCCCCTGGACCGTCGATGAAAGATCGAACGCTGCCGCGAAGATATGGCCGACGGCCGGTGCTGCGAAGGCGACGCGATCGACGGCGTCGCCGGAATCGCAGTCCGAGCAGTCGCCGCCGTTGGCGAGCATGCCGAGGCCCCATTGGTTGCCCATGCGGCCGACGGCGAGGAGACCAAACGGCGTTGAGGCCTCCGCCCAAGCGCGTTTGACGCGGAAGGCGCGGCCATTGTTGGAGCCATTGGCCGGCAATTGAGTCGACGTCGTTGAGGGGACGCCCTGCGCCTCGGAGCCCCATTGAAGGTTATCGAGGACGTCGATGCGGCTCTTCACCGCGATGCCGCCGAACGGGGCATAGACGGCGACGTCGGTCCGGAAGCGGGTGTCGGCGTGGAGGAGCGTCTGCCCCTTTACGTTGTCGACGGGGACCGGAAAGAGGAGCTGGCCGGAGGGGGTCGGCCCGCGGTCGAGATCGAGGTTCACGAGCGCCTCGCCGCGGGTGCGGAAGGAGCCGGTGAGGACGACGGTCGTCTTCTCGCGCGGGGTAATATCCTGGCCGACGTCGGTAAACCCGGTGGCGTGGGCTCCCGTGGAGAATGCACCTAGTGCGGCGATGCCACTCGCGAAGGCGAGGAGGCTGCGATGGGCGCCCCTCACGGTGCCTCCGTCTTCGTCGCCGGCTTTGTGGTCGTCTTCCCGGTCAGCGCGGCGGTCGCCGCCTCCGAGAGCATCGGCTCTCCGTCGAGGAAGGCGAGGAGATCTGCCGTCGATTCCGCCGCCGCTTCAATCATCGGAAAGTGGCCGCAGCGCGGGTACACCTTCATGCGCGCATTCGGCAATTCCCGCGAGAGCTGCTCGCCGAAGTGGAGCAGGGTGACTTCGTCTTCGCGCCCCCAGAGGAGCATCGTCGGCTGCTTGATCGTCCGGTATTTGTCTTGGAATTCCGAGAATCGCTGGCCCCGAGTCGCGGCGAGTGCGGCAGCGATGGTGCCTGGGCGCTCCAAAGAACGCTCAACGGCGGTCATCATTTGGTCGGTGATGTAGCGTTCCTGGTCGAAGAAGGCGAAGGAGATACGCTCATCGACATTTTCCTTGTAATAGGCATTGAAGAGCGCTTCGCCGAGCCCCGGCGTGCGTGCCCAGAGGAAGAAGCTCGGGAGCTGCTCCTCGTAGACCCATGCATCATACAGGGCGATTTTCGAGACGCGCTCGGGGGCGGCGAGGGCCATCGAGAGGACGACGGACGAGCCCCAGGAATGGCCGACGACGGACGCCTTCTCGATGCCGCGTGCCTTCATCAGCGCGAGGACGATCTTCGCTTCTGCGGCGGGCGAGTAGTCGCCTTCCGGGCGGTCGCTCCAGCCGAAGCCTTTGAGATCCATCGATAAAACGCGGTGCTTCTTTGCGAGCGTCGGCGTCACAGCGAGCCAGTTCTCGAGGCTCGACGCGAAGCCGTGCACAAGGACGACCGGCGCAGGATCGTCCTGGGGACCGGTGTCTTCGTAGCGGATACGTGCCCCCTCGACCTGGAGGTAAGTGGCCGTCTTCGGCTCGCCGGCCATCGCGCCGCGGTGGTAGCCGTCACAGCCGGTTCCGAAGAGGAGTGCGCCGGCAACAAATGCCGTTTTTGCAAGCGCGACGCTGAATTCTTTCACCGAAGCATTCACAGGCTCAATCTCCGAACTTCCGCCGCGCGGGTGAAGTTCCCGCTCGTTTCGTTGTCCTTCGAAGCGACCGCCGCGACGACGCCGTAGCACTCCGCCACGTAGAGGAAGGTGACGCGGCTCGACGCGAGCGTCCCCGGCGCCGTTCCAAACTGACTCGTGCGCGTCAGCAGGATCTTCACGCGATTGACGGCGAAGGTTCCGAAGGGGGTCTTCGCGGTCCCGGTCGCGTCGACGCTCCCGTCCCATTGCTCGTAGTAGGCGGTTCCAAAGGCCGACGAGAAGGTGATCCCCTGGGCGGTGCCGGTGACGAGCCCCTTCGAGGTGAACGTCGAGCCGACCTTCACCGGGTAGCCGAGGGCGGTGATCGGCTGGTCGTAGGAGAGCTTCGTCGACGACGTCCCGGCGGCCGGGGAGACGATCCCCTTCAAGCGGAGGGCGCCGGAACCCTTGTTGTAGACACCGAGGAGTTCGGTCTCACCGCCGAGGCGCGCGGCAAGGTTAGTTCCTGCGAAATCGGCCTTGTACCAGCCCTGCGCAGGGTCGAGCGACTCAATGACGATGTCGCGGTCACCGGTAAGTGCGCCGGTAAAATCCCAGGTAATTGCGCCATTTGCCGCTTTTGTGCCGGCGGGGTCAAAGTCGGTTTCGGTGGAGACTTTGTAGGTCGCGCTTGCGCCGATCACCGAGGGATTTTCGCTCTCGTCAATGATCCCATCGCGGTTGCCACACCCCCCTGCATCGCCGGGGGTGGTGCCGTCCGGCTTGCTCGCATCGGTGACGGGGCCGCTATCGGTCGGCGAGCCGTCGGGGCGCGAGCCGTCGACGCTGCCGCCGTCGACGTTCGGTTCGGGATCTTTGCAGAGGCCGTTGGCGCCGCACACTCCCGAGGAGCATTCGGTGCCGACGCGGCAGGTCGCCTGTTGCCCTTCGGCGCAGCCGGCGAAGATCGCCATCGCGAGGAAGGCCGCCCCCATGCCGATTTCGAGGCTTTTTCGCATCGCTCGTCGATTCTGCTGCATCACGAAGTCCTTCCGCTGCCGTTTCAGCCACCTGACGCTTTACGTCACTCGCTGCTGTCTCCGCACCGCAATCTCGCGCCGTCCTGGCGGATCGCCGAGGGCGTTGTGGGCTTGCGGGGGGGAAGCTGCTTGCTATGTTGCTGCGCAACAAAGGTTCGCTGCGCCGCAACATTACCGGGCGTCGGGGGGCGGTCAAGTTCAAATCATGAGAACGACGAAGCAGCGTACAGTATCAACGGTTGCGCTGAAAAGTACTGTAATTGTAGAGAAAGCGGGCGCTCTGGTTCCGTCGGTTTTGCGACGGGCTCGCGATGCTGCAGTGCAGCATCGGCCTTTGGGGCGCGTCATTGAGGTTGCGGTCCCCGGTCGACGTGGCCCCAGCGTCGTTCGCGACGCGGGCCCTGCGCAGGAACCGCCGCTTCGGGAGGCGGTTCGCGGTAGAAGGGCCGAACCGATGCTGGTCAAGAAGTACCCAAACCGGCGTCTCTACGACACCCTCGAGAGCCGCTACATCACCCTCGAAGAGCTCGCGGAGAAGATCCGCGCCGGGGCCGATGCGCGCGTCATCGACGCCAAAACCGACGAAGACCTCACCCAGCAGACGCTGACCCAGATCATCCTCGAGAGTCGTAACGCTGCGCGTTTGTTGCCTGTTCCCCTCTTGGTCCAGCTCGTTCGCATGGGGGACGACGCCCTTGCCGAGTTCTTCTCGCGCTACGTCGCCTGGGCGCTTGAGGTGTATCTTGCAACCAAACAGAACGCGCTCGGCTTCGCCGGCCTCGGCGCGCTGCTCGGGACGGCCCCCCTCCGCTGGCTGGAGCGCTCCGATCGTGGCGAGCGCCTTCGCCCACCCTGGGAAGAGAAAGCGGCCGTCGACGCGGCCGAGATCCCACGCGACCACGCGAGCAGCGCGCCCCCGGAAGCGGCGGTCGCGGAGGTCGTCCCGCCAACGGCCGGCGTGCTCGGCCTCGGCGAAGACGTCGCCGCCCTTCGGCGTGAACTCGACGCCCTCAAACGCACGCTCCGACGCAAGCGCTGAGTCGCTTCGCGCGTTTCTCGCCGTGTTCGCGTCAACACCCTCGATCGTCGTTGACGTCGTCCTGCGCACCAACACCGAGTGTTGCAATCGTCGAGTTAAACTCGACCAATCCGACACCAAGTGTTGCAATCGTCGAGTTAAACTCGACCAATCCGACACCAAGTGTTGCAATCGTCGAGTTAAACTCGATCGCATCGCCCCGCGCGGGTTCGTCTGGTGCGCGTCAAAGGGCGATTCGTCGCGGACCAATGCAGCAAATGCGTGATATTCTGAGAGGATGAGCTACAAAATTGGTGCGATTGCCACTCTTGCTATCCTGACGGCCTGCGGCGAAGTTGCCTACGAACCGGCCGTGACGACCGATGCCTCCCTCCCGGACGCCGCGGACGCCGCGGCCGACGTGTTCCGCGATGCCGGCTACGACGCGAGTGACGCGGGCTTCCGCGCAGATGCCGATGCGTCGCTGCCTGTTGACGCGGACGTTGATGCCGACGCAGCCCTTCCTCCGGAGAAGGTCATCGACGTGTCGGTCGGCGTTGAATATGTATGCGCCCTCTTCGAGAGCCATCGAATCAAGTGCTGGGGAAATGGGTTTGGCGGTGAACTCGGGACCGGCGTGGCGACCTGGCGGGGAGCTCACCCGGGCGAATTGACGCCGCAGACCCCGTTTGTCGATGTTGGCCCGGCCCGCACCATCACGAGCGTTCATGCCGGGTCTGGTTCTATGTTTGTCCTCCTTGACAACCACCAGGTAGGCGCTTGGGGGCTCAATCGGTTTGGTTCCCTAGGGGCTGGAATCGCAGAAGAATCAGGCAGTTTCCAGATGGGGAGCGGTCTTCTTCACGTTCTGCTCGGAAGCAACCGAACAGTCACCGAATTGTCTGCGGACAATGGGGTAGGCTGCGCGCTTCTCGACGATGGATCTGTCAAGTGTTGGGGCTGGAACATTCGCGGCTCCCTCGGGCTTGGTGACACCACCGATCGCGGCTCCGACGCCACTCAAATGGGAAATGCGCTCCCCGCCGTCGACCTCGCCGGAGGGCCTGTTCGACACGTGTCGGTCAGCGAAGGGGCGAGCTGTGCGGTATTCATGGATGGTCGCTTGAAATGCTGGGGGGGAAACATCGGCTATCAACTCGGCGTCGGAGACGCGCTCGACCGTGGCGATGGGCCGAATGAAATGGGCGCCGCGCTCCCCTTCGTCCCCCTGGGGACCGCTTGGAAAACCTCAACCGTTTCGCCCGGTTTTCCGGCGTGCGCACTCTCGACCGACGGCCGCGTAAAGTGTTGGGGACTCGCCTCGGGCGGTCAGCTCGGCACCGGCGACGGGCGCGACCGAATCGCCCTCGCCGACCTGGGAGACGCGCTCCCCGCCCTCTCCTTTGGGGGCGGCATCGTTACCCAGCTCGTCGCGAGCGCGGGCTCCGGGTATGCGCTCCTCGCGGACGGCGCCGTGTGGGCTTGGGGCAACAACGCGACGGGGACTCTGGGCGTTGGCACGACGACCAACGCCGCAACGCCGGTTCTGGTCAACCTCGGCGCCAACGTTCGCGTCGCGAAAATTCACACCCGACGATGGACAACTTGCGCCGTCACGACGGACGGACGGGTGAAGTGCTGGGGGGACAACAAGTACGGGCAACTTGGCCTGGGCGACCAGCGGACCCGCGGGGGGGCGCCCTCCGACATGGGGGACAACTTGCCTTTCATCGATCTGTAGAGTTCCGCACCCGTGAAGCTTCGTCTCACCCTTAGCGCCCTCCCGCTGCTCGCTCTCGCCTGCAGCCGGGGGGGCGCCCCTTCTTCCATCCCAGATTCCGCGACTCCAAGCGACGCCGCCGTTGCGATAGTAGACGCGGGATTGCCCGAAGACGCCGGCGAAGACATTTGGGCCTTCAAGCTCCCTGATGCGGCGCCGTACGACAGCGCAACCTGCCGTCATCCGCCCACCGTCAAAGACTGCAAGGACGGCCTGTGCCGGATCCCTGCAGGTTGCTTTTTGATGGGCTCGGATCCCGACGAACCGCACCGTGCCGCGTATGGCGAAGAGCAGCGCGAAGCGACACTGACTCACTCTTTTCTCATTGGCGACCACGAAGTCACCCAGGCCGAGTGGGTCAGCAAGGGCCTCGTCAATCACTCGGGCCTTTCCCAGAGCCCCGATCCCAACCGCCCGCCCGGCGATCAGGGCCGCGACTGCGACGGGCCCGACTGCCCTGTTGGGTTTGTGAGCTGGCAAGAGACCTGGCTCTATCTGAACAAGCTCAACGACGCTGCCGGGCTGCCCCACTGCGTCGACGTGAGCGACTGCACCGGCACCCAGGGCGTCGACTTCTCGTGCAAGACGATGAAGCAGAACACGGAGAGCTTGTACGAATGTACCGGCTACCGTCTCCCTACGCTCGTCGAATGGGAATATGCGGCGCGCGGGGGTACCCAAGGCCCCTTCTACAATGGCCTACCCGTACCGGAAGATTGCGGGCGACTCCCCGGCTTTCGGGCGATCGCCTGGGGCTGCGCGAACGCAAACAAGACGACCCATCCCGTCAAGCAGCTGCAGCCGAATCACTTCGGGCTCTACGATGTATTCGGCAATGC
>DYPH01000050.1:0-28550 GCA_020720045.1 Sorangium cellulosum
CGGCGCGACGACGTCTCGAGCCGCCGGCTCCTGGCGCCGAAGCCCGAAGACCAGCAGTGCGGCGATCGCCAGGGCAAACGTCCCGGCGACGGCGACCGGCACGACCAGGCTCCGCGGCGGGGCGGGAGCAGGCGGCGGCGCAAAAATCTGCGAAGCCCCCGGCGCGGTCACCGGAAGGCCGAGGCTGCCCGGCGGAACGCTGACGCGACCGGTCCCCGTCGATGCGGCCCCAAGGCGGAGGAGGCTTCCTGAGCCGCTCTGACTGAGCTTCTTGACGGAATCCTGAGTAAGTGCACGGACTTCTTGGGTAGACGCCGCGACGGAAAAGCGGCTCATGTACTGGCGCACTTTCCCCTGGACGTCGTCGCGCACCGCCGAAAACAGCATCGCGAGGAGCGCTGCGATGTCGTCGTTCCGAACGGCGACCCCCTCCTGCATCATCCAATTCTCGAGGGCCTGACGCATCGACGTGGCGCTCGCGAAGCGACGATCCGGGTCCTTTTCCAGGGCGCGCGCGATCAAGTCGTCGAGGGCGGGGGGGACGCTTGGCACAAGGGACGAGACGCGGGGAATCGGCTCGCTCATAAGGCGATGAAGCGTTGCCGCCGCATTGTCCCCGGGAAAGAGGCGTTGGCGCGCGATGAGCTCCCAAAGAACGATCCCCATCGCGAAGAGGTCGGCGCGCGCGTCGAGGACGCTCGCCATCGCCTGCTCGGGGGCCATGTAGGCGACCTTGCCCTTGAGGACGCCAACTTCTGTACTTGTGCTCGTCGATCGTGCTTTCGCGATTCCGAAATCTACGACCTTTGTATGACCGTCGTAGGTCACAAACAAATTGTGCGGAGAAATATCGCGATGAATGATGCCGAGGGGCGCCCCATCGTAGTCGCGAAGTTCGTGGGCGTAGGCGAGGCCGGCGAGCGCATCGGCGACAATGCGCGCCGCGTAGGCAGGCGGAATCTCGAGGTTCTGTTTGATCGCCTCGCGGAGCACCTTGTTGAGCGCTTGCCCCTCCAGGTACTCCATCGCGATAAAGAAGACGTTCTTGTGCTCGCCGACCTCGAAGGTGTTGACAATATTCGGATGGGAGAGTCGCGCCGCCAGACGAGCCTCATCGAGGAACATGTCGCGGAAGACGGGATCTTCGGCAAGCTGGGCGCGGAGCCGCTTGATGACGACAAGCTTGTTGAAACCGACCGGTCCACGCGCGACCGAAAGAAAAACATCGGCCATACCGCCGCGACCGAGCGTCGCGAAGACGTGGTATTTTCCGATCGCAGTTTCTTGGTTCGCCGGTGCCGCTTCCATGGTCTTTTCTTCGGGAGGATCCGCCTCGAACATCGGCGGAGAAGAGCCGCAGAATGGGAAGCCGAGGGAGTATCCGCTGCGCGCTCCGCTAGGTCAAGAACCGGCTATTCGACGGGCGGAGCGCTCGCATCGGGACGGACGAGGTAGCCGGCCGCGACGAGGCAGGCCTCGACCTCATCGGCGTGTTTGTAGCCACGGGTTTCGAGGACGAGTTCGACGCGCGCCTCCCCGAGATCGGCGTGGCCGTAAGCGCGATTATGGTGAATTTCCAAGATGTTGGCCTTCTGCTCACCCACGATCCGGGTAAGACGCGCAAGCGCGCCCGAAACATCGGGGAGCTGAACGGCGAGCCGCACGCGGCGACCGGATTTCACGAGGCCGCGCTCGATGATGCGGGAGAGGACGTTGACGTCGAGGTTTCCGCCGCAGATCACGACAGCGACGCGTTTGCCCGCCACCGGCAGCCGCCCCTGCAAAAGCGCTGCGAGCGGTGCCGCACCGGCCCCTTCCGCGAGCGATTTCTCCCGCTCAAGGAGCACCAGGATCGCTTCGGCGATCTCTTCGTCATCGACGACGGCGAACCCGTCGAGGTGGGTCGCCAGGATCTCGAAGGTGCGCGCGCCGACGGTGCGGACGGCGATGCCTTCTGCAAGCGTCTTTGCGGCGGGGAGCGTCACCGGATGCCCGGCCGCTCGCGCCGCCTTCATGCTGGGGAGCGCGACGGTCTGCACGCCGTAAATCTCGATCTTTGGGTTCTTTGATTTCAGCGCGACGGCGATCCCTGCCGCAAGGCCGCCGCCCCCGATCGCAAGGACGACGGCGTCGAGGTTGGGGACCTGTTCCAGGAGTTCAAGGCCGATCGTGCCCTGGCCGGCAATAATGGCATCGTCGTCAAACGCATGAACAAATACGCGACCTTCTGCCGCCTCGATCCGGCGAGCCTCCTCGTAGGCTTCGTCGTAGTTGGCACCGTGAAGGACGACACGCCCGCCAAAGGCACGTGTATTTTGCACCTTTACGAGGGGTGTCGTTTCCGGCATGACAATCGTGGCATCGATGCCGCGCGCCGTCGCATGAAACGCGATTCCTTGCGCGTGATTCCCGGCGCTCGCACAGACGACACCGGCGAGCGTTTCGCCGCGGCGGGAATACTCGTCAACGAGCATCGCGAGCTTGTTGCAGGCGCCACGCTCCTTGAAGCTGCCGGTCCGCTGGAGGTTCTCCAGCTTCAGAAAAAGCGTGCATCCTACCTGTTTCCCGATCGCCTCCGACCGGGGGCATGGGGAGAGGAGGACGTGGTCGGCGATGCGTCCGCGGGCAGCTTCCAGGTCGGCAAGGGTGATCACAGGGCGTCCATCGCACGAGACTTGACGGCGAGGAAAGAGCCGACGAACGTGCGTCCCGTTTCCCCGGCGTCTTGTCCTCCTTGCTCCAGCAAAATCGCGGGGATGGGATGGCTCGGGTCCGGCGATGGAGATCGGTACCGAAATGACGTGGCGCGTTGTGAAATCCGTGAGTCCTGCGGCCCTCCTCGGCGCTGCCGTTCTCGTCGTGGCGCCAGTGGCGCGCGCCGAAGACCCGCGGGCGGATCTTGATGCGCTTGCGACGGCGTCCCCCACGCCCACGGTGCTCGCAGCCGTCCGCGAGGGGCTCGCTGCCCTCGACCGCCGCGATCAGTACGCGATCCGCGGTGCGCGGGCCGCAGCGACGCTGGCCGATGCGACGGCGAAGCGCTGGCTCTCCGTGGCGCGGACGCGAGCAGCGACGGTGGAGGCGCGATGAGCGCACGCGCCTACTGGGGTGCCGCGGCGGCGCTGCTCCTCGCCTGCGGACCGTCGTCGGTAGTGACGCCGGCAGATCGCAATGCTTTTCAGGCGTTGCATGCACGCCTCGCCGGTAACGGCGCGACGCAGATCTCCCGCGACCGTGTCGCCGATGCGGAAGCGGAGGCGGCCCGCGCGGAGGCGCTGGGGGATCCCGAGGAGGCCCTCGAGGCGATGGCATTGGCGGTCGCAACGCTCGCGCTCGCCGACGCAGAAAGCGAGCAGGCCGCGCGGACGCACGAGCGCCTCCAAGGTGCGCAAAACGACGCAGAGAGTGCGCTCGCCCGCAATCGAGCCCAAGCGGTGAAGCGTGACCAGGAGGCGGCCGCCGAAACCGCCGCAGCCGACCGCGAGCTGCTCCGCGACGCCATCGTGCCGGTGGCGAAGGATGCCGCAACGCCGGACGCGACGCGACGCGAGCTCGTTCGCGTCCTTCGCGCCGAAGCAGCCCGCACGTGTGCGCTCGGGGCAAACGCGGCCCCGGCCGCCCCAAAACCAGCCCTCCCTTCGAAGGTGCTCGCCCGCGAGATCGCAGACGCTGAATCGGCGAAAAATGCATGCATTCTGGCACTTCCCTCCCCGGTTGCGCCGCTGGCTAGCACCCTTCAGGAAGCACTTCCGGAAGCGCTCAAACCGCTGGCGAGCCGGGACCGCCGAGGCTTGGTCCTCCGGGGGCCGCTCACCGCGCTGAAAGGCTTCGTCGCGCCGCCCCAGGTGCCGGTCGTCCTCGCCGGCAAGCAAGCTCGTCACGCCGCCGCAACGCTCGGCTTGACGCAAGCAGTGGTCATCGAGGACGACACCCTTGGGGAGACGTTGGAAATCGCCGTCCTCGCCGCCGATCGGTAGGACCGTTCAGGGGGCCGATTCGAGGTTCGCCGAGCTCCCCGGCTCGACCACGAGTTTGTAGCCGTAGCCGTAGACGGTGAGGATATGGGCGGGACGATCGGGATGCGGCTCGATCTTCTTGCGCAATTTGACGATGAAGTTGTCGACGGTTCGGTTTGTCGGGTGGGCGTCGAGACCCCAAATTTTTTGCAGGATCTCGTCGCGGCTCACCGGCTGCCCGGCGCGATCCCAAAGGAGCTTCAAGAGCTCCACTTCGTAAAACGACAGTTGATATTCCTGGCCAAGCGCCTGGAGCGTGTGGGCACCGAAACTCACCTTCGCAGTCCCAATTTCCACAAATTCGGGGGCCGCGCGAAGCTGGGAGCGGCGTAGAACGGCACGGACGCGAGCGATCAGCTCATTCACGCTAAACGGCTTCGTGACGTAGTCGTCAGCGCCGGCAGTGAGTCCGCGGATCTTGTCGGTCTCTTGGGACCGGGCCGTGAGCATCACAATCGGAACAAAGGCGCTCCACCGGCGCAACTCCTCACAGATCGCGAAGCCGTTCATATCGGGAAGCATGAGGTCGAGGACGATCGCATCCGGCGATTCTGCGCGAGCGAGCGCGATCCCGTCCTTCCCCTTCCCGGCAGCAAGCACAGAAAATCCTTCAAATTCGAGTGCATCGCGAAGTCCCATCACGATGTGAGGTTCGTCTTCGATGAGGAGGATCGTCTTCTTCATGGGCCCGTTTGTGCAGACAATACCGCGAATCTCGAAATGCAAAAAGGCCCCAAACCGAGGTTTGAGGCCTTTTGCAGCGATTGCGTACGGGACTCAGGGAGTCGTCGTTTGTTCCTGCTGGGAGATGCACTGAAGTTCGATCGTTGACCCTTGGAAGAGGGTGTCGCCGGAGAAGGTGTTCGCCGCGTAGACGACCGCTTGGCTGCAGCCCTTTGCCGGCTTCTTGTCACCGCCGTTTTGCACGTAGCAGAAGCCCGGCGTGGTCTCGGTTTCGCAGCTCTCGCCGGTCGGCTTCGGCGTCTGGACGAGCTCACAGATCGGGTAGTCTGCGATGTCCGACTTCGGATCTTCGGCGAGCTTCCCGTCGATGTAGCGCTGGAGGATTTGCGCATCAGGGATTTTGCGCCCCTGGGCGGCATTGTTGCAAAGGCTCTCCTCGCCCTTGTCCTTGAGGCGCTCAAGAATCAGGCAGGGCACCGAGCCGTCGGCAGAGGCGTTGAGCGGCTCCGGGAGGCACTGGTTCGCGAGGGCCGCCTTGAGGCGGTCGACGATGGCGTTGACGGCCGGGTTGTAGCCGAAGTTCGGGTCGTTGGAGTCCCCGGTGACTTTCTGCGCACAGATCGAGGCGGCGACGCCCTGCTGGCCAAGTCCACGGACGACCCGAAGTTCGCGGATCGTCGGGTAGGCCTTCGCCTTGATCTGCGTGCGGAGCGTCGTGTCGGTGCCGTCGTTCTTGGTGAGCGGCTTGTCGCAGAGCGGCGAGTCCCAGTACTTCGAGCAGTCGAAGACGGTCGTTTCGACCGACGTCGACGGGGTACCTGAGCCGTTGGTGCCCTTCCGCTGGAGGTCGGCGGGGAGGTCGAAGGTACAGGCGTACATGAGGTCGCCCTTCTTCGAGTCCCAATCGGTCGTCTTGTCCGTCCCGTCGCGGGGCGTTGCGGACTCGATCATGCGCGGGTCGATGCCGGCGAGGTCGTACTTGCCCGGGTCTTTCCCGAGGATTTTCGTCCAGTCGGCGTCCGTGAGCTTCGCCTTGACCACGTTCTTGTCGTCGCGAAGGAGATCCTGGGGGACGCCGCCGATGACGGCGAAGAAGACGCCCGTAGAATCACGCGGGCCTGGCTCCAGATTGCAGAGTGCTGCCGCGTCCTGGGTCGGATCGGGAAGCTCCTTCGCGTAGATCGGGTTAACGCACTTCGCGTCGCCCTTGTAGTTGCCGGCGCCGTCATGTTCGCCGTCGCGGTTCGGGACGCGCCCCTGGGCGAACCCGCTGATGTAGCGCTGAATCGGATACTGGGGATCCCAGCCGAAGCGCTGCTTCATGTGGTAGAAACGGAGGTCGGCCGGGTCGTCTTCCTGGTTCAGCGTCTTCGCGCAGGCCGGGTCGCTATCCTTGTTCTTGGAAGCCCAGCAGGGGAGGCATTCGCCCGAATTCGGGTCGGACGCGCAGGCGCTCGTACCGCCCGGCGCCGTCGTCCCGACGCCGAAACGCTGGTCGGTACGGCTCTGCTGGGAGGCGCCACTGTAGCCGGGGAACGTCAGGCCGTTGCTCGTGGTCGCCATGTAGAGCCAGCCGCGCCCCTGGAGGCTGAGCGGGTCGACCGCCGAGTCGTTCTCGTCGGTCAGCATGATGACCGCGAGAAGCGAGTCAGGCCGGAGGAAGTCCTTACGCTGATGAAGGAGGAGTTCGTCGACCCCTTCGTACTTGGCGATGTCGCCGTCACGAACGACCTTCGCCCAGGGGTCGGGCTGCATGAGGAAGTGATAAACCGACTCCAGCTGGGCTTCGTAGCCGCAGCCGATTTCACCAACGTTCGTTACAAGCGACGTGAACGCGGTGTTGAGGTCGGCGGCCGTCTGGTAGGGGTTTTTCGCCGCGACGTAGCCCGGCTTCGACTTCTTCGCGTCGTTCTTGGCGTTCGTGGGGAAGTAAGCAAGGAAGCCGGCTTCCTCCGCCTTGATCCCCTGCTCTCGCTTCGAGGCGTCGATCAAGCGACCGCTGAGGTTCGTCCCCTTCGTGTCGCAGGTCGCCGTGGTGCCGAAGTTGCCCATCGAGGACGTGACGATACCGATGTGGATGTCGGTGATCGCCTTGAACTCGGGCACGCCGTTGGCGCACTTTCCGTCCGGGTTGCCGGCGTCAACGGTCGCCTGGCCGCCGACCGGCTTGCCGTCGGCATCGACGCAGTTCGGCGTCACGAGACGGCTCACGAGGACGGGGACCGCCTTCGCGAGAAACTTCTGCTTGTCGGACATCGATGCCGAGTCGTCGATGGCGAGGAGAAGGTCGATCTTGTCGACCGCATTCGCCTTCTGCTTCGCCGTGAAGCTGACCTTCGTCGACGGGCTGGAGCCCTCGACGGGGCGGGACAGACAGGCGCTCGAAGCGGCAGTAAAGCCACCGAGGACAACGACGGAACCGAGAATGCTTCCCAGCTTGTTCAGACGCATGCGAACGATCTCCTTGGCCTCCAGAGGCGCCGGGTATGGAATCACAACTTTGGGCGGCCTGTACAGATGGAAGGTACCGACTGCCGCTTCTTTGGGAAGCCTTAGCATCGCTCGTGCCAGCGACGGAACCCCTGGAAACAGGCATTTTACGGCGTCTCGACGACGCCTCCCTTGCAAGATTGCCAATCTTGGTGGCGCTTACCGCCAACTTTGTTGACAACAAGGCCGCGCTCTCCAAAAAAGTCGACCGCGACGCCTTGCACGTGCGCCGCGGCCGATCTCCAACTCACAAGCAACAAGCAACAAGCAACCTGATCCGGACGATCATTCCGCCAATGCGTCGGCAACTACTGAGTCGTCAAACAACGCAGATCGACGGTAGACCGCCGAAACACGTCGCTCCCGGCGAAGGTATTGTTCGCGTACACAATGGCCTGACTGCACGTACCGTCCGTCGGTTGCACGTAACAGAACCCAGGCTCACCTTCCGCGCACGTCTGTCCGGCAGCGACCGGCCGCTGCATCAGCTCGCAAATCGGATACGCCTCAATATCCGTCTTGGGGTCGATCGCCTTCGCTTCCGCGATGTAGCGCGAAAGAACGTCCGAATCCGGGATCTTTCGCCCCTGATCGGATGCATCACACAGCGCCTCGGGCCCCTTCGCACGAAGGCGTTCAAGGACGCTGCACGGTACAACCCCCGCCTGGTTCGCCGGCAGCGCTTCCGGCAAGCACCGTGGCTGAAGTTCGATAGAAATGCGGTCAACAATCGCCGAAACAGCGGGGTTGTAGCCGAAGGCCGGGTCGTTCGGGTCGCCGGTCGCCTTTGCGGCGCAAATCGAACCGACAATTCCTTGGGTATCGAGGGCTCGAACGACCGCAAGTTCGCGCGTCGTCGGGTAGGCCTTCCCCTTCACTTGACGACGCAGCGAGCGATCGGTCCCGTCGTTCTTTGCGAGGCGTTTGTCACAAAGGGGCGCATCCCAAAATCGCGAACAGTCGTAGATGGTCGAGTCGGCGAGTGCGGCGGTCGGCTCCCGTTGGAGTTCCGGTGGCAGATCGAAGGTGCAGGCGAACATCAAGTCGCCACGTACCGAATCCCAGTCGAGATCGGCCGATGGCCCGCCGACGACCTTCGCCGGGTCGTAGCCGAGGTCGCGAAGGGCCGCTTCCGTGCGCGGCTCCTGGGACGCGACCATGCGCGCATCAATGCCCGAACGATCCCCGTAGGGGCCTTGCGTCCCGAGAATTTTTACCCAGGCGTCGGCGGCCCCTTTCCCATTCGCAGCCACCGCGAGGTCGTTCGGAACGCCGCCAATGACGGCGAAGAAGATATCGCTCGGCTCCCGCGTACCGAACGGGAGCGCACACAGGTCTCCCTCGGCGACGTTTCGACCGGGAAGTTCGCTCGCAAAAAGCGGATTTGTACAAGATGCACGTACATCGCCGGTGTAGTTTCCAGCGTCGTCGTGCTCCTCGTTGCGATTCGGGACAAGCGCCTCGCGAAACCCGCGAACGTACCGCGAAAGTGGGTATTGAGGGTCGACGCCGAAGCGGCGTTTCATGTCGTAGGCACGGAGCCCCATCGGGTCCTCTGTCTGCGGAAGCGTCGCCTTACAGTTCGGGTCCGACGATGCGCCACTTGCCCAACATGGCAGGCATCCCCCTTCCCCACTTTTGCAGCCCGCCGTTCCACCGGGCGCCGTAAACCCGCGCCCGTAGCGGTCATCCGTCCGGGTATTGTTTACCATGCCTCCAAAGGTGCGGGGCCAGGAGGTCGCCATGTAACTCCAGCCGAATCCGCGCGCCGAAAGAGGGTCGACTGCCGAGTCATTCTCGTCCGTGAGTAGCAGAACCGCCACAAGAGAATCGGGCCGAAGAAATGCCTTTCTTTGAGCAAGAATCTCCCGATCAATACCGACATACTTCGCCGCGTTTCCATCGACTTCGATGGCATCCCAGGGGTCGCTTTGTGCTAGAAACCGATAGACTGCTTCGAGCTGGGCCTCCGCGCCGCACCCGGTCTCACCCACCTTGGAAACGAGTTGCCCGACCGCCGCTTGGAGGTCGCTTGCACTCGTATACGCCGCAGACGGCGGGGAGAATCCCGGTGCCTTTCGCTTCTCGGCGTTCGAGGGTGAATCGGGAAAATAGGCTAAGAATCCATCATCTTCGTGCCGAATACCTGCAATGCGCTCGTCGCTCATGAGATGGCCGCGGAGGTTTCGCTCGGCGCCGGTCGCGCCGCAGTTGACCGAGGTTCCAAAGGCCCCCATCGACGAGGTCACGACTCCAACGTGAATATCGGTAATGGGGAGGAATGCCGGCTTACCGACGTCACATCTCCCTGCAGGTGAAACGCTATCAACAATGGCCTGCTTTCCGGTCGAGTTTCCTTTCTCATCGACGCAATTCGGTGCAACGAGCCTTCCAATGAGATTCGGAAGTGCCTTCGCAAGAAACTTCTGCTTGTCGCCCATCGATGCCGAATCATCAATGGCAAGAAGGATGTCGATCTTGTCGACGGTGCTTACGCGCTGCTTCTTCGTATAGACCTTGGTTGTTGCCGGGCTCTCGTCGGCCACCGGCCTCGATAGACATGCACTCACAAGCATCGCAACCGGCACCGCGAGCGCCATTTGTCGTCGGAACATGGGGGGACCCTTTCAGGGAACGGGCGTCCGATCGGCCGAAGGGCCGATGGTGGTTCCCAGAACAAATGTTGCGGCGTCGCGTCGACGATCAAAGAATCGACCGCGTGCCGCATAAAAAGGAACACCCCACTCACTCCACGCGGCGTGCCGGACCCAAATCAACGCTTTTGTAGACCTATTTGCCCCTCACCCGCCAACCCTGTTGGCGAAACGCCAACCGCAGCGCCAACCCTACGAGGGGGCAGATTCGGAATCGTCTGCCGAAGTCCCCGGAAACGCAGCGCGGAGCGCCTGAAGGTGCCGCTTGGTCACTCCAGGTACCGCCAAAACCTCTTCGTCGGTGGCACGGGCGAGCGCTGTCGGACCGCCGATCGCCGCCAGGAGCGCCTGCTTGGTCTTTTCGCCCACCCCTTTCACGCCATCGTAGAGGGATGCGAAACGTTTCTGTTTTCCGAGGCGCTCACGAGCGCGGTTGGAGAAACGGTGCGCTTCGTCGCGCGCCTGCGCGAGAAGGAGAAGCGCTGCGGTGCTCTTGACCGCGATCGGGTTTTTCTGACCGGGGAGGTAGATTCGATCAATCAACAGTTCGCCGGCGACGTTCTCCTTCTCTTTCGCGATGGAACAGAGCGCGAGATCGTGAAGCCCAAGTTCACGGGCCGCAGCGATCGCCATCGCGAGCTGCCCTTTGCCACCGTCAACCACAAGCAAATCAGGAAGATCCCAGCCAGCCTCGGGATCAACATCAACAGGCTCCTCGTCATCCCCCGCGCTATCGGCAACGGCGAGCACCGCCAAATCGATGGGGCGAAGCTCACTTCGCGCATCCAACCCACGTTTGAAGCGGCGAGAAAGCACCTCATAAATGGCTGCATAGTCGTCGCCCCCCGTCCCGTCTCCAGACGTGCCACGAACGTGAAACGTCCGGAACCGCTTCTTGTCGGGGACGCCATCGGTCATGGCGACGATGGCGCCGACGGTGTCGTGACCGCCAAGGTGGGAAATGTCGATGCACTCGATTCGGCGCGGGAGGAGGGGCAGGCGCAGCTTTTCCTGAAGCTTTACGAGACGCTCCTCAACATCCACCGAGCTCTTCCGGCGGTCGGTCCAGGCGTGCTTTGCGTTCTCATTGGCGAGGGCAACAAGCTCGTGGCGAGGGCCGCGCTTCGGAACGACGAGGTCGACCTTGTGTCCGGCGAGTTCAGACAGCCACTCGCCGAACCCCGCTTCTGCTTCGAGCTCCATAGGAAGCAGAATTTCCTTGGGAATCGGCAGGGCCGCCGTCGGGTCCTCTTCCCGGTCGACGCCCGCCGGCGCGTAGTGGGCGGCAAGGAACGCGGAAATCGCCTCGTCATCGGGGGCGCGGAGGTTCTTCAGCGGGAGGGTGACGACATCCGCAATTCGGCCACCCCGGACATAAATCATTGCAATTTCAGCGGCATCCGCCTCACGGAAGAAGCCGACGACGTCACGGTCCTCGCCGTCAAAGGCGACCGCGCGCTGCCCCTCACGCACCTTCGCGATGGCGCGGAGTTGGTCCCGGTAGACGGCGGCGAGCTCAAAGCGGAGTGATTCGGCCGCTTCTCGCATCTGCTCGCCGAGACGGTCCGTCAGCTCGTCGTGGCGGGATGACAGGAAAAGAGCAACGTTTTTTGCCTGTTCGCCGTACCACTCCCGATCGACCTCGTAGACGCAAGGGGCCGGGCAGCGTTTGATCTGGTGCTGAAGACAGGGGCGCTTCCGTGCCGCCATGTCGACGTCGGAGCAGGTTCGCAACTGAAAGTGCTTGTTGACGAGGTGGAGGGTACGACGTGCCGCCGTCGCCGAATGGTAGGGGCCAAAATAGCGGGCGCCGTCGCGGCTCGGCCGACGAACGACCCACAAGCGCGGCCACGGGTCGTCGAGCGGGAGCCGCAGCGAGAGGTACTGCTTGTCGTCCCGCAGCTTCACATTGAAGCGTGGCTGGTGCTGTTTCACGAGATTATTCTCGAGAATCAGTGCCTCTTTCTCCGAGGCCGTGACCAGCGTATCGAGGTCGGCAATGACCTTATGGAGAAACGGGATGAAATAGCGCGTGTCGCTCGTTCCCGCTTGAAAGTAGGAACGCACACGAGCCTTCAGACTCTTCGCCTTTCCGACGTAAACAATGGTCCCTTCGCGATCCTTAAAGAGATATACGCCTGGAGAAGCAGGTAAGTTCTCAAGTTTTTCGAGGACTAACAGCGGTAGTGCGCTCATAGAATTTGAAAACTAAGGTTTGAATGCAGGGGTTCGAAAACGAAGAATACGGTCAGCGGTTGTGAGGTCTCGAAGGAAGAGCCCAGCGAATGACCCGAAGAGTGCGTCTCCAGGGCCAATGCTTGTTGAACCCGCGGGGCGGCTCACCCAACGCCGCATCTGTTCCACGGTCTCCGGCTTTACCGGATTGACTTCTACGAGCACGGCGAGGAAGTAGCTCTTCTCGGCGGTTAGGGAACCGGAATCAGCGACCGGCATCTCTTTCGCTTCCGCGCAGATGCGGAGCACCCCTTCGACGTTGACGGCGGCGGTATCTCGGACGACGCCGGGCGCTTCCAGGTGGACGCGAAACACCTCGTCCCAGAGGTCATAGACGACGCGGCACGAGCGTACTGCGAGGGCGATCGGTGCGTCCTCGCCGGTGCGCAGAAGGTACGCGCGCATAGCGATCACGGTCGGGAGTCCCGAAGTCAACTTCCCTTGAATCTTGGTGTCGACCGCGTCGCGATAGCCGAATGAAGCGCGAAGGGTGGTCTTCTCTTTGGTGATCGTCGCTGCTCGCTCCGGGAGCTTCGCATCGTCGGCGTGGGCGGGAAGTGCATTTAAAAAACCGAGCGCAAACGTCGCAGCGACAAGTGCGACGCGAAAGCGTGAATGCACACAATTCGCTAAAATCACGGCACTTCTCGACGCAGCGGGAAGAGCCCGACGAGGGTCGATGTACCGAATACAAACCCACCAACCGACGTATCGACACGAAGCCCCAGGTTGAAGGTCGTGTCGATCGGAACGCGATGAATTCCCGAATAGCCGCGGGCAGGCTCGGTAAACTCACGGTCAGTTGCTACCGCGTACAGACCTGCAGCACCGAAAAGATCAATACCGTAAATAGCCCGGCGGCCGCGATAAAGAGGAATCCGATATTCAGCCTGCGCGCGCGCGGCAAACGTTCCATAGCGGACTTCACCAATCGTCGTTCCAAAGAAGTTCGGTGCGGCGCGGCGGTCGACGGCAAGATCGAGCACGCGGTCGGGAATTAGATCGGAAAAATCGCCTACATAGAAGCGATCGTAGAGCGGAGCGTCGCCTGCAATCACTCCCAAGAACCCCTCAAGCCGGAGGACGTGGCCATGCGGGAGCGGAAACCATTGGGAGCCACGCGCGACAAATTTCCCATAGGCGTAGTCGCTGCCGAGCATTCGGAGGCCAGCTTCGCCGAAGAGGGAAAGATGGTGGCCGCGCGTCGGAAGAACAGGCGCGTCTCGGGTGTCTTGAACAAACGTCGCTGCGACCGACGAGACGAGCGAACGGCCCGGGTGAACGGGAAAGAGAATTGGCTCCACAAGGTCGCCACGCTTGTGGCTCGCCGCCTCCGGCACGTTTGCTGAAATTCCCTCGACCCGCCAGTCGAGATAGAGGCGATTCCCGGGCCCAAATACGTCGTGGCCAACACCAGCCCGACCGCCAAAACGCCGGTACCCCAAGACGGCGTAGTCGGCCGCCGCCTCGCCGGGCGAAACCGTCGCGAGAACATCCTTTTGTCCAAAAAAATCGCGGGCCGCTGCGTAGCTCAATTGAGCGTCTAGAGACCAGTTCGAGCGCAAGAAATCGGGGTCGGCGTAGCGTGTCCGCAGCGCGAGTTGGCGCTCCGCGAATGCCACCGCGCCACCGAGCGCAATTCCGCTTCCACCGAGGTTATTTTCGGCAACATCGATCCCCGCAAATGCAGAAAGAGGTCGCGCCCTTCCGTTCGGCTCGGCATCGGTCGAAAGACCGAGCCACGTGTCATTGACTACAAACGTATTCCGCTCGACAACGGAGACGACGATGACGGCATGCCCGCGCGCCTTCCCGCGCCGCAATGACAACTGAGCATCTCGAAAATATCCCGTTCCGAGGAGCCGGAAGCGTGTCGTCTCGAGACGCGGATCGGCGACGTCGAAGTACTCACCGACGACGAAGGGGAGCAGGCGTGTGACGATGCGCGCGGCGGTCACCCGGTTGCCACGCACCTCCACACCGTCGAGAATGTAGCGGAGTGTCCCCGACGCTTCAGTCTCGCCGGACGTCGCCCGTTCTGGGCCCCCATCGCCCTCAGAATTTCCGGAGATATTCGGCTCTTCCGAACCTTTCTGCGCGGGCGCATTTGTCTCGGTGGGCGGCGGCGATCGTTTGCCTTCGTCGAGCAGTCGCGAAGAGGGTCGGGGGGCCCCCTCGATTTCATCGACGATCGGCGGCGCCGCACCGGCGACACCCGTGCCGAGCATCCCAAGGACGAACATCCCAGCGGCACACACGGGGGCGCCCGGAAAGCGGGGAATTGCGCGCCCCCGGAAACAACTCCGGGGAGCGCCATAGGGGCCGGAAGACCTGCGCTGCACGGTCAAGGCTTCGCGTCGATCTGCCGTTCCGGGGCAGCGCCTGCCACCGCCGCAAGCGCGCCTGCGGTCTCGTAGGCGCGGACAATCCGCGGGTAAGGCGCGAGGTCGACGTCAAAGCGCTTGGCGGCGTAAATCTGCGGAACAATACACGCATCTACGCCACTGAACGCATCTCCCAATGCGAATCCGGTAGCTGCCGGCTCCGCTTGAAGTTGCCGTTCCAAGGCGGCGAAACCGTGACTGATGAAGTGCTGCGCCCACGCTTTCTTCCCTTCGGCTTCCAGCGGGAGCTTCCCGAGAACGCTCAAGTTTTGGAGGGGCTGAATGCCAGATGCGATGGTGTGGCAAGCGGCAAGTTGCCGCGCGCGACGACGCGGCTCCGCGGAGAAAAGGCGCGGACTCTCTGGATAGAGTCCGTCCAGGAGCTCGAAAATCGCGAGCGATTCGGTGAAGAGTTCTCCATCCACTTCAACCGCCGGAACGTACCCCATGGGGTTCCGCGCGAGGTGGGCCTCCGAGCGCTGCTCGCCATCGAGCAAGTTCACTGGCACGTAGGTGTAGGCAATGCCCTTCCAGGCAAGCGCAATGCGGACGCGGTAGCTCGCGGAGGAACGCCAGTAGCCGTAGAGGATCGTGGAGGACATGCCGGCGAACGTTACACCAACCGCCCCCGTCGCGGCCGGGAACGAAGGGACGGGCGCTTGGCGAGAAATCCGCGCCGTCTCCCGCTCCGCCGACGGGCGCTTGGCGAGAAATCCGCGCCGTCTCCCGCTCCGCGGACGGACGCTTGATGCTCTGAGATGAGTCAAATTGCGCCAAGGTGTAGCATCTTACGAGCGCGCTGCGTCTGCTCGGAGCCAGTTTGTATTGAATTTACTAGAGATTACCAAAGCGATCCGCTTGGCACGCCGAGTGAGAGAAAGCCAGCATGAACCTTCGGACGCTCCGCCTCGCCGCCCTCCCCCTCCTCGCCCTCACGGCCTGCGCGGACGATCCCGTCGTAGCGCCCGACTTCGAAGAAGCGCGCTCATCGCTTGCCCGCGATGCGGCGAGTTCAAAGCCCGAAGATGTCTCTGCCGTCGTCGCGGCGAACAGCACCTTCGCGCTTGCGCTCAATCGCCGACTCGTAAAGGCGGGAGAGAACGTCGTGCTTTCTCCGGCAAGTATCTCGTCGGCGCTCGCAATGGCCTATGGGGGCGCCCAGGGTGAGACGGCGCGCGCCTTCGAAAAGGTACTTGGCTTTGACGGACACACCCATCCGGGGATGAACAGCATCGATCTTGCCCTCGCGACCCGCGCCGGGGACGGTCGCGCCGTCGACGGAACGCCGCTAAAATTTGCGGTCAACAATGCGCTATTTGCGCAAAAAGGGTACCCGTTCAAGGCGACGTACCTTGACCTGCTTGCGCGCAACTATGGTGCGGGAATTAAGTTGGCGAACTTCCGAGGCGACCCCGACGGCGAACGCGGGCGTATCAACGGCTTTGTTGCTGCAAAAACTGAGCAGAAAATCAAGGACCTCCTTCCGCTCGGCAGTATCAGCACTGTGACGCGCGCGGTGCTCGTGAACACGGTCTACATGAACGCCGCGTGGGCGACCCCCTTCGAGGCATCGCTGACCGAAGACAGCACATTTCATGGCGAATTGGGCGCAACGACGGTGAAGATGATGCACCGGGACGGGTCACTCGCCTACGCGGCCGACGGACACGCACAGGCGGTCACGCTCCCCTACGATGGCGGAAAACTGGCATTGACCGCTATCCTTCCACGCGGCGACCTTGCAAGCTTTGATTCAACCTTTGATGCCGAGGAACTGGATGTATTGAGTAGATCGACAGCGGCGACGCAGGTATCCTTGAGGCTCCCGCGGATTCACTCCGATGGGGCGGCGCTCTCCCTCGCGGAGCCGCTCGAAACTCTCGGGCTCGGCGTGGCGTTTAGCGGCAGCGCCGACTTCTCAGGGATCGCCGATCCGGCGATTGCCGAGGAGACGCTTCGTATCGGCAAGGTGGTGCACAAGGTCTATCTAGACGTGGCCGAAAAGGGGACGGAGGCTGCGGCGGCGACGGCAGTGGTCCTCGACGGTACGACCGCCATTCAGGACCCGCCGAAGACAATGACGTTTGATCGCCCCTTCTACGTCGTCATTCGGGACGTACCGACCGGGATGGTCCTCTTCACGGCGCGCATCGTAAAGCTCTGATTCTTGCCGAGCCGCGACGGCCGTACCCCACGCGGGTGCGGCCGTTTTTTTTGGTCAGGAATCCGCGCGGTCGGCCCACGGCAAGGGTACAGTGCCGCCCGCAGACCCGGCCGCGCGCCGGAAAGACCCAGCAACCGCCCCCTGGAGATGCTCGATGGCCCGTGGACTTGTCGTGCGATTTGGCGAGGAAGAGAGCGCGTTCGGCCTGACGAAAGTCGACCGCGAAAAGCTCTATGGCCGGAAGGACCGCATCGTCGTCGATGAGGAGGGGAACTCCTGCTCGCCGGCCTACCTCACCAGCGATGGCGTTGCGATCGTGCCGTCGGGCGGCGCTGCCTATCTCTATACCGACGACGCCTTCGATGTCGTCGAGCGCGGCGATCTCGTCGCCGTTGACGCCGCAGGGGCTCCACTTCCGCTTTGCCCGTCGACGCTCGGCGTTGCGCAACCGGTTGCAGAAGTCGCCGCCGACCGCATCCTCGATCACATCGTCACGTCGGTCTATTCGCTCGCAGCCGACGAAGTCGGGGCAGCCCTCGCCGAAAAGTTGGCAGCCGGAGCCATCTTTGAAACGCGCTTCAATTGGCGCGAAGACTACGCGGATGCACCGGCATTTCTTCTTAAAAATGCCGAGGGATATTTTGCGCTCGTCGCCCAACCAACTCAGTTCGAATTCCTCGCCCGCGAGACGGTTATGGAGACGACTGTCGAAGAGGAAAACGACGACGATCTGGATTTCAGCATGATCTGAGACTTTCGCTGAGACCGCGCGAGAGCGCCGGAGATCTTGGGCGAATCCTTTTTGATGCCTCAAATTCAAGAATAGAACTGAAGGTCTAGCATGGCTCGTTTGATCCCTTTGATGGACGGGAAGAAGCGCGATGCGCAGGTTTCCGCCGAATATCCGAAGAAGCCGCCGGCAACAAAGATGGTCGATGCGACCGGAAAACCGGCGCACATGGAGCGCGTCATCCGCGGGACGGACGCCACCAACTACGACGCCCTCGCGAAGACCCACGGCTCTGCCGAGGCGATCGCGAAGGCGCTCGTCGATGGAGATCCCGAGATTCCCCTCCCTTTCGTCGGACGAGCCCTTGGCGACGCGACGCGAGTGTACGTCCGTCCGAACGGAACGGTGCTGACCGCGGCGCGCCTCATCCAGGTCGTCCGTGGCCCCGATGGCAACGAAAAGTCACGAGCCGAGTTCGTCGATGTGGAGGCAAACGTCGGCGAAGACAGTGCCCCGATCGTGTGGACCGGGCGCCTCATCCCGGTAGAGGAAGCGGTACGTAAGTTCGTCTTCACCCGCGCACTTCAAATGCGGCATGTGAACGGCCTGACCTTCGAATTCCTTCAGGACATGGCGAAGACGCTCGCGACCGAGAAGAAGCTTCTTCTTGTCGGAACGGGGCCGAAGGGGCAACAACCCCTTATTTTCACGACGAACGGCGCCCCCTACCGCGGCTTCCTGGAGGGGCGCGTCAGTGGCCCGGCCGGGAACGAAGCATATCGGTTGATTCTCCATCTTTCCAACTTGGAATTGAAGGCCCCGCCGCCAAAAGAGGCAGCGCCGAAGGCAGGTGACGCATGAGCGCCGACGCACGCATTTCCAGCGATAAGCTCGTTCCCTACGCGGGCGGCAAGCGGGGCCCGATCGGAACGCTCGCCGACGCGCTCCTCCACGAACGACTGCTCGCCTACCGACGCGACGTCGCCAAGAAGTACCGGGTCCTCGACCACAGCCTCATTGAGCGCGCCCTCCCGACCGGGGATTTGCTCATCTCGGCGAAATTCGACGGCGAACTGTGGTTCCTCCACAAGTCGGCGGGGCGCACGTTGCTCATCGCCTACAACGGGCGCATCCTCGACGGCACGCCCCTCGTGGAGACCCTCGCCAAGCAGCTCGCGGGCGTCACCGAGGCGCTTGTCGTCGGCGAACTCATCGCACGCCCGACCGACGGTCGACCGCGCGTGCAGCACGTCGCGTCCGCGCTGAATGCGGAGAACCTTGAGGGCACCCTCGCGTTCCATCCCTTCGATCTTGTTTCCGAAAACGGCGACGACTGCCAGAAACGTCCCTACGCGGAGCGTTTTGCACGGCTGAAGTCGCTGTTCGGCGAAGACGAACGCACCGGCGTCGTGACGACGATCCCCGGCGACCAAGCGGCGGTTCTTTCCTACTGGCGCGAATGGGTTCAAACCGGGCGCTTTGAGGGGCTTGTCGTTCGAAGCGAGCACGGTCTCACCTACAAGATTAAGCCGTACTTCACGATTGACGCCGTCGTTGTCGCGTACGGCATGCGCATCCAGCAGGGGACGCCTCAAATCCGGGAACTCAACCTGGCGCTGATCCGCGACGATGGCCACCTTCAGCTGATCGGCCCGGTAGGCGGCGGCTTCACGGAGGAGTCGCGCGCAGAATGGTACACGAAGCTCTCCGCCCTCGAAGCGCCGAGCAGCTTCCGAATGGCGAACCGCGACGGGACGCTTTGCAAGTTCCTTCGCCCGGAGATTATTGTCGAAGTCAAGGTCACTGACCTCGTGGAGACCGACTCGAACGACGTCTCCGTCCACCGAATGGCGCTCACCTATGACGCCGCGAAGGGCTACAGCGCCCTGAGCGACGGGAAGGTCCCCGCGCTCCTCTTTCCGGTTTTTCAACGGGAACGGACCGACAAGACCTTCGACGTCGCCAGCGTCGGGATGACCCAATTGACCAGCCGCCTGGCGTCCTCGAACGAGCCGTCGGAAGCCCCGCCCCAGTTGGCCGATTCCGAGATTGTTCTTCGACGCGTTTGGACGAAAGGTCCGACGGCGGTTCGGAAGGTCGCGCTCGTCGAAACTCACAAAGAGGCGCGTCACGGCTACGCCCCCTTTGCGGTGTTTGGCACCGACTTTTCCGGCGGTCGCGCGGAGCCGCTGAAGACGACGCTCCGAACGGCCTCGACGCGCGAAAAGGCAGAGGCCCACCTCGCCGCGTGGATCGAGGAGAACATCAAGAAGGGCTGGGTCGAGGTCGGCGGCGATGCTCCGCCTCCCGCCGCGGAACCGCCGAAAAAGACGGCGAAAAAGGCGGCAAAGCCCGAGGCTACGGAAGCAGCCGAAGGACCAGAGCCGGCCGCCGGGGAAGTTGCCGAAGCTGCCCCCAAAAAAGCGGCGCGCAAGACGGCAAAAAAGGCGACGGAAGCGTGAGCTTGATCGTGAAGGACGTCACCGTCCCGGCCCCCCCCGACGCGGTCTTTGACGCCCTCACGAGCTCCGCCGGGCTGATGTCGTTCTTCGCCCCGTTCGCCATCGTCGAGCCGGTCGTCGGGGGGCGCTACCATCTCGACTTCACAGTGACAGGGGCCGACGATGCCGAGGAGCCGGACGACGACACTGTATGCAGAATACAGGCGTTGGAGCCCGGCCGCCTCGTCGTAAGCTTCGCGAATCCGCCGCTCGGTCCGCGGCCAATCCCGGCTAAAACACTGACGATCATCGTCTCCCCCGACCGCGATCATGGCGTGGACGGCGCGCGGGTTCGCATCGAGCACGGCCCCTTCACCGACGCTGAATCGCTGCTTGAGCGCTGGTGGGTCCGGGCCTGGGCGACGATTCTCGCGCGCCTCGTGAAGCGCTGGAAGAGCGGGCCGATCGCCTGGGGGTGACGGTGCTAGGCAACGTGGCGATAGTCACCGATAGTCGTGCAATGCGCACGCGCCCCACGTTGCTCCTCTGCACGCTCGCGGCCCTTGGTGGATGCCGAACGGCCGCCACCGTCCCTGGCGTTCCCGCAGGGAACGACAGCGGGATTTACGTGCAAGACGCAGGCACTTCCGACGCCGGCCTTTCTGTGCAAGATGCATCTATCGCCGCCGACGCGAACACCGCCCCATCGCGCGTGCGTACCTATCCGCGACGTGGAAACGCGAACGACGACCCGCTCCCGCCGACAGGCCCCGGGCTTCTCCTCGACAGCGGCGGTGGCGCTGGAGTGTTCGGATGGATGCATCGAGCGGCCGTCGGCGGAACCGCCGGGCGGGGCGACGTCGTAATCCTCTCGCCAGAGGGCGGCGACGACGCAGGCAGTTTCGTCGGCCAGGCCCCGTTTGGGAGCGTGCAGGCGATTGCGATCCCCGACGGCGCCACCGACGCCGAGTACCGGGAGGCGGCCGCGATCGTGGAAAAGGCTGAAATCGTTTGGTTTGTGGGGGGCGATCAGGCGCGGTACGTCCGTTGGAAGGGCTCGCCGCTCCTCGACGCCGTCCAGCGCGTTCACGATCGCGGCGGCGTCGTCGGCGGGACGAGCGCAGGCATGATCATCCTCGGCGGAGCGGTAAACGACGCTCTCAACAGCATCTCGGAGGCGATCACGACGAGCGTCTGCCTCGCAAATCCCTTCGACGCGAAGCTGCACTTTACACAGAACATCTTCCGCTTCCCGCCGCTCGCCGGAGCGATCACCGACCCTCATTTCGTCGCGCGCGACCGCATGGGTCGCCTGACGACGTTCATGGCGCGCCAGGTTGCTGACGGAATAGCGCCATCGTTTCGAGGAGTTGCCGTGGACGACGGCGCCGCTCTTGCCATCGACAAGGACGGTGTCGGCACGCGGATCGCCGCAGGACCGGGCCCCTCCGTGTACGTCGTCGACGGCGGCGCACCGACCGAGGTTACCGCCGGCAAGCCGCTCCGATACAGCGCTCTATCGGTGTTTCGCTTGACCGAGGCAAGCCATCAATTCCGGTTTCTACAGAATTGTGGAACCGCCCTCCGCTATTCGCTGGACGTGGATGGCGCATCGGCGCCCCCCTACTCGACCGACCCATACACGAGCGGCACACCGGCAACCACCTGCCCCTAGCGGCGTCGGTCACGGCGTCGTGAAGTAGGCGCAGGTGCCGTTCGAAAAGAGTTCGTCGTAGGCACTCACGCAGTGGGCGGCGAGCTTGTCGGCATCGAGACCGCAGAGGTTCGATGCGCACTGGGTATCGAAGAGGCAGGCGGCGCCGGCGGCGAGAAGGTTCTCGCAAACCCCATTCCCGTCCGAGTCCGAGCAGTAACGGCCGGTCTCCGCGTTGCCATGGTAGGAGCAGCTGTTCGAGCGGAGGCGACCGGCAGAAAACGTGCATGCTGCACCGAGAGCGTCGATGGCGGCGCAGGTGCCAGCACCGGCCACCATGTTCTTGCAGGCGGCTCCCGGCGCGCACTCGAGGTTCGTGCGGCACGCGGCACCGATCGCCTGAGTGCCGGTCAAGACGTCCTTGCAGGCGGCGACGACGGTCGCGTGCTGCGCCGCCGTCCGCGACGGCATCGGCACCGCATTGATGGCATTGATGCAGGAGGTCCCCTTCGCAGAATCGTAAGAGAGTCTTCCACCGGCAGCTACGCCTGCGACGGTAAGGTCCTCAAACAAATTTGCGAATCCTGATTGATAAATGCCGGTGCATTTCGCCGGCTGCCAGAGGCCCGGGTCCCCGCAGGCACCCTTTAGGACGCCGCAGAAGGCGTTCGCCTGATCGGTCTGAAACTTGGCAATTGCTGCCGAAGACACCGAGGCGATCCGTCCCTGCACCCACGTGTACACGGCCCCTTCGATGCGGCTCCAGTAATCGAGATTCTTCGCCGTATCAAAGCGCGTTTCGGTGCCAACTAACGTGTGCGTACCGTTGACGACCAGGGGGCCGCCCGAGTCTCCGCCATCGGTGACGCGGGTCGTCTTGTAGTCGAGGACAAAGCCATCGGCGGGCGTCGTGTACTGGAGCGGGATCGCGGCACTGGCGACGATGTTCGTGGTGGCGGCAACCGCCTGGCGTCCAAGCGCTCGGACGGTGGTCGTGGCTGCCGTGGCGGTGCTCGCGAGTGTTGGCGGGGTGATGCCGGTGAACGGCGTATCGACGTAGACGACGGCGAGGTCGTGGAGGGTCGTCGTGCTCGCGTAGTTCGCGTAGGTGCGGGAGTAGAAGGCCGCTTCCATCGGCTCCCCCCGCGACGCCGTGCGGGTCTGTGCGCCACCGGCGGCGAAGGGGGCCTTCACCGTCCACGTGCCGAGGGCCCCTGCCCCTTTCGGATTAAATACAACGCAGTGCGCGGCGGTGAGGACGACGTTCGGTGCGACGATGACACCGCTGCAGAAGTCGGCTTCCGCATTGTTGACCTGGATCAAGACCGCTTCCGGGTAGGCGGCCGCCGACGATTGCGTACCGATGATCGCATCGTCGGTCACCCCCTCGTCGGCACCGTCTTCGGAACCACAGCCGGCGGCAAAGGGCGCGGCAGCGGCAAGAAAAAGGGCGGACCATCCGAGGCTACGGGAGCGGGTGAGGGGGCGCACAAGGCGAAGGTCCCATTTACCGGAAAATGAAAGGTGAAAAAGCGTCTTCTTCGGTTGCGAAAGGTGGGACATCGCGGCACTTGGCCACGAAATAACTTATAAATACGAACGGATATCCCAAAAAAGCGAAGAGGCGATCGGCGGTGGAGCGAATCGATCCCTCCGGGATTTCCACAACGGAGCCCGGCACCGGGGGCCGTCCGTTCAATGGCGCAAGGCGAGCACAACAACGCTCGTGATGCTGCTGCAGAACACCGCAAGCGCGATGAGCATGCCGGCGAGCGCTAGCAGCGGCTTTCTATCGACGAAACGCCCCGACTCCCGACTCATACGCTTCGTAAACGTCACCGCGCAGCGCACGGGGACTTTTCCAGCGACCACCTGCTGAAGCTCCTCGATCATCGCTTCCGCGTTCGCGTACCGCTCGGCGGGATTCTTGGCCATCGCGAGCCGGCAGAAGTGAATGAGTTCCGCGGGGACGGGGACCCGCTGCCCAAATTGAGGGAGTTCGGTCTTGATCGCTCCGAGGAGTTCGGGAAGCGATGTCATTTTGTGGTCGAGATAGTGCTCGAGCGCGATGAACTCGTGAAAGACAACGGCCGCCGAATAGAGATCGGCGCGCGGATCTACCACCGCCCCCGCAGCCTGCTCGGGGGCCATATAGGCCGGCGTCCCGACGAGCGAGCCGTGACGGGTCGTGCGGAGGTCCGTTGGAACGATCGCGCCAGAGACCTTTGATTTACCTCGACTTTCAATCGTCCCGTCCCCCGAGTTCGTCACGTCCCACAGGTCGATCCCTGCGCTCTGCACCTTTGCCACGCCCCAATCCATCAGCCAGACCTCGCCGAGGCGACCGATCATGATGTTGGCCGGCTTCACGTCGCGGTGGATGATGCCCCGGGAGTGGGCGAAGGCCAGCGCACGGAGCACGCCGATGAAGAGCTCAATGCGGCGCTCAAAGCTCCACTGGGCGAGCATAGTCTCATCGCCCAATTTGAGTTCTTCAATGAGTGTTTCGAGGGTTTTCCCCTCAACATATTTCATCACAAAAAAATAGCGCCCATCGGCATCCATGCCGACGTCGTGAAGAGGGACGACGTTCGGGTGCTCGAGGGCGCCGACGACGCGAACTTCCGTCACGAAGCGCGCGATTCCGGCGGCGCCGGCCGCCTCCGGGAGGATCCGCTTGATGGCGACCGGGCGTCCGATGTCCCGGTCGATCGCCTGTTCAACTTCGCCCATCCCGCCAACGCCGAGCGATTGTTGACGGAGGAAGCGTTCGGCGGTTTCGTGAATGAGGCGAGGCGCCCCCCCTTCCCCGGGCTCCACGCGGGGGAGCACGCTCCGCGCCGTCGCACGCAGCGACGCAGGTCCCGCAAAGGCCCCCGGAAGCGTCCCTCCGGCGAAGTTTTCCGCAACCGTCGTCGCCCCGATCGTCGCGCCGTTGGGGTCAACGTTGTGCGAAGCAGGACCGCCGAACGGGAGAGTATTCCCTGCGTTTCCGGGCGACGCGTTGGTTGAGAACTCCGCGCCGTCTCCCGCTTCGCGGACGGACGCGTTGGTTGAGAACTCCGCGCCGTCTCCCGCTTCGCGGACGGACGCGTTGGTTGAGAACTCCGCGCCGTCTCCCGCTTCGCGGACGGACGCGTCAAGCGTACGGTCGAATTCCATGGGGGCGTACCGTAGCACTGACCCCAAGAAGAAGCGCCCCTCGCTGGCGAGAGGACGGTATTCCAAAACGTATGCCGGAAGCGCCCGTCCGTTCGCGACCGCCAGCAAAATTGCTGACCGCGGCGTCGCGAGAGACGGCGGGCCCACTTCCGAAGGGGGCCCGCGCAAGCGACCAGTGCACGAGTCGGCGAACCCTACGGCGCTGCAAACGCTCAAGATACTTTAAATTTGTGGCGCCCGCGGCAGGAGTCGAACCTGCGACCAACGCTTTAGGAAAGCGCTGCTCTATCCACTGAGCTACGCAGGCTAGGCGCTCCGCTCCGAAACAGGAGGGCCCTTATCACGGTGGCGGCCCTCCATCTATCGGAATGCTATCCGGTCGCGCTCAATGAGCCTTCGTGGGGGCCTTCTTGGCCGGCTCTTTGCCGGTCGTCGGGCTTTTCGTCGGCGGAGCGGCAGGGGTGGCAACAAACGCCGGACGCTCGGCGAGGTAGGCCTGGAAGGCGGCATCGTTAAACGGCCTTCCTAGGAAATCTTTCAGGAGAACGTCCGGCTCCGCAGAGCCGCCACGACCGATGACCTTCGCACGGTAGTCGGCGGCGGTCGCGGGTTTCATTATCCCCTCTTTTTCGAAACGCGAAAAGAGATCGCGTGCGATGGCGAGCGCCCAGGCATAGCCGTAGTAGCCGGCGTCGTAGCCCATCAAATGGCCAAACGTCCCCTGGAAATGGGTCCCTTCTAGGTAGGCATAGGGCATCGTCTTCGCCCATACTTCCTTGAGGAGCGCCGTCGAGTCTTTGGTCGGTTCCCCCTCGTGGTAGGTCAAGTCGAGGGTCGCCAAAAAGAGCTGACGCTGGGTCGTCAAGCCGCGGCCGACGGAGCGAGCTGCACGCATTTTACGAACCAAATCGAGAGGGATAGGCTCGCCCGTTTCGTAGTGCTTTGCGAAACGAACGAGCGTCTCCGCCGACCATGCCCATTCTTCGAGCATTTGGCTCGGCGCTTCGACGAAATCACGCGCGACCTCGGTACCGCCAAAGGTGGCGTAGCGTGATGTCCCAAGGAGGTGGTGGAGGACGTGGCCGAATTCGTGAAAGAAGGTCGTCACCTCCTGGTGACTCATCAGCCCGGGGCTATCCTTCGACGATTTGGGGAAGTTACAGACGATGGCCGCGATCGGCAGGAGGCGCGTCGGCTTTCCAAGCGCCGGATCTTCGAGGGTCTTCGTCGTGCGAATGCCGAAAACCGCGGCGTGCTTGTACTTGCCTTCCCGGGGGTGAAGGTCGAAGTAGAAGCGGCCGAGAACTTGCTGGGTCCTGCGATCGACGACCTCGTAGGGTTCGACGTCGGCGGACCAGGTTGCCGTCTTCACGGGGCGAAAATCGAGACCAAAGAGGTCTCCCGTAATCTCCAAGATCCCGCGTTTGACGCCACCGACTTCAAAGTACTTCGACACGAGCTTCGAATCGACGCCGAACCGGCCTTCGCGGATGCGGTCCTCGTAGAAGGTACGGTCGGCCGCGTAGAGCGGCGCATCTTTCGGGATTTTCAGCCCCTTTCGTTCCGTTTCAATATCGGCAAGCTCAGTCTTCACGCGCGCATCGACCGACTTCCGGATGCCGTCTAGGAACGCATGGACGCGTGCCGGGTCGTGGGCCATTCGCGGTTCTTCCACGTAGGCGGCCCAATTCGGATAGCCGAGCAGCTTGGCTTTTTCAGCACGAAGCGCAAGAATTTCCTCAAGAAGTGCGACATTCTTGTCGGCGGCTCGGTTGTCGAACTGGGCAAAGAGCGTCTTCGCGAACGCGCGGTCTTTCGCATATTGAAAGACCGGAAATGCGTCAGGATAGTTCGTTGTGACGCGCACCTTTCCGTTGGCGCCGACGGGATGGGACGCAAGCCAGGCCGCCGGAAGGCCTTCGAGTTCCTTGGGAGTCGCGTCGACGCTCAGCGTAGAATCACCCAGATTTTGCTCGAAATCTTGAGCCTTTTTCGCGATCGCATCGTTGAGCGTCGCCAGCTTCGCTTTGGCCGCCGCATCGAGGCCGGCACCGTTTCGCTTGAAGTCACGGAGGGCATCGGTCACCAGCTTCGTCGACTCGGCGTCGAGGCCAGCCAACGGTACCGCGGCGAGGGCTGCGCGGACCGCCTCGTCGGCGTGGAGCTTGGTCGTGAAGGCCTCGGCGGTCGGACCGCAGGTCTTTGCCGCCTCGCGGACCTTCGCGTCCGGGTGGACCGCCGCCAGAAACTCGCCGACGTCTTGCGTGTTCCGAAGGGCGAGCGAGATGTCGTCCCAAGCGGCGAGCGTCTCCGTGGCCCCCTTCGCGGCGACCACGCGCACGCGCGCCGCCTCGGCCGCTCGAAGGCTCCCCTCGCAGTGGCGCACCACGGCGGCGGCCGGGTCCCCCGCTGCGAGGATCTCCGGAATCGCATCGACGACGAGCGGCGCGACATAAGCGGCCGGCGGCGCAACCTTCGGCGGTGGCGGCGCGAGCGGCTTCGCCGGAGCAGGTGGGGGAGGCGCTCCGCAACCGACCGTAAACGCAGCGAAAACGGAAAAAGCGAGGAGGCGGGCGCGAAGCATCCGGGGCATTTACCGCGGAATCACGAAATTCCCAATGGGGGAAGCACCGTGCCCGAGGGCATCGCCGCAAACAGAGAAACAGTGCAAAATACATGCACGCGTGCATGCACTTTGCACGATCTTCTCCCGCGTGCCGATTAGCGCCGTTCCCGCCAGAGGAGGCCGAGAAGTGCGACCGAAATCCCTGTTTTCTTTGGGCGGATCAGCTGTTCTTCGAGGGGGACCGGCGCGACCTCCGTAAGTGCGGCAGCCGCCGCACGAAATTCCTGGTCGAGCTCCTGCCACTTCGCCGTGAGCGCGGCGCGCTCCTCGCGCTTGGCGACGACGTCGTCCCCCTGCTTTTTCGCTCGGGAAACCCCCTTCGCGGCCGTCGCGGCCCCACGCACGAATCCGACCGCCTTCCGATTCCCAAGCACCGCCGAGAGGAAGCCGGCGCCCGCCTGAAGGAGGCCGTCGTTCCGAGCCGCCTCCGCTTCCGCCTCCTCGCGCCGAACGGCGGCATCGACCTTCTCGATCTTCTCGGCGAGCTTGTCGAACTTGGGTTTGTACTTTGCACGTAGTTGATCGATCGCGGCGTCACGCTGTTCACGCCCGGCGAATACCAATCGATTTCGGAAGGTTGCTTCCGCCTCACCGACTTCCGAGTAGAGGCCCGTTGCCGGATCGCGGAAGCGCGTGACCCCTTGATTCGCGAGCGCCCAGGTGACGAAATCCTTCTGCCATTGGGCAAATGCCTTCGCTTTTGCGGCGCTCGAGGGGAGTTCCCCAAAACGTGCATGTTGCACCGGTTCGTCGGCGAGCTCATCCAGCGCTTCGGGAACCCAGCGGGCATCGCCCCAGGCGACCGGCACGGCCGCATCGGAAATCGGCGCCGCGAAGCGGACGTCGCGCACCAAATCGAGCTTCGATTTTGGGTCGGAAAAGCGAACGGTCGCCACGGCGAGCGCGTGCGCTTCGAGCAAGGCCCCTGGCGCAGAGGGGGCGTAAAGCGTTGAAATACCTTCCGGACTCGGCGGCGGTTCCTTCGCAGCACCGGCGACGCGGGCCATCGCTTTCGTCTCCGTCGCCGGAAGCATCTTCCGTTCGACAACGATGCGACTGAGCTCTTCACGGGAGAGCGGTCCGCGCAAATAGGAGAGCGTGAAGCGCGTCTGAACGAGGTGGGGGCCGCTCGGATCGTGGACGTCGTGGACGAGAAACGCGCGTGGCGCAAGGCTCGAAAGCATGCGCTCGATCGTGCCGCGGTCGATGCCGGCCTGGGCGAGCGCCCCTTCGAGCCCTTCAACAACTCGCGCTTTGTCCCGCTCGGTCTGGAGACGCCCGATGAACCACGTTCCGCAATTGGCGAGCCC
>DYPH01000050.1:28650-38803 GCA_020720045.1 Sorangium cellulosum
CGAGCCCAAACGCGCGCGCCTGCTTCAGGAGGAGGAGGAGCGGCGCCTTGCTCGGCGGGTTCGCGACGGGCGGAAAATACCCAAAGATCTCGTCCATGAAAAAGAGCGCGCGCAGAGAGGATGTGCCCGTTTGGCGGCGCATCCAGGCGATCATCTGGTGGAGGAGGAGCGTGACGAATACCATCCGCTCGGCGTCGCCCAGGTGGGCGATCGAGAGGATCGAGATCCGCGGACGCCCGTCGGGCGCGCGGAGGAAGAGGTCGATGTCGAGGGGATCGCCAGCGAGCCAAGCGTCAAAGCCGGGGCTCGCAAGAAGGTGGTTGAAGGCGACGGCAAGCTCGTAGCGCTCCTTCCGCGGGTAGAAGCCTTCCAGATCCAAGACCCCGATTTTCTTAATCTTCGGATCTTGGATGCGCGCGATGAGCAGCTCGATGTCGAGGGTCTCCTCGCGGGACCACGCCTGGGTGACGATCGTTACAAGGAGGAGGTGTTCGCGGCTCTTTACCGGGTCCGCTTCGATGCCGAGGAGGCCGAGCAAGCTACCGACGACGCCAAGCGCCTGCTCCCGGACCGCTTCGGCATCGGCCCCCTTGGGCGGAGGCGCGAGAGACTTCACAAGCGAGATCGGCACTCCGAGACGGGAGCCGGGCGTATACACGCGGACGTCAGCCGCATCTTTCAATCGCTGAATACGGGCGCCATCCTGGTCGCCTGCCGCGAGGCCCGCCGCCCACTTCTTTGCCTCCTCTGCAGGGTCTTTGCCTTCCGCAATCCAGGGGAGGAAGTCTTCCGGTCGAAGCTCGGGGAACGTCAACAGGAGATTCGTCAAATCCCCTTTCGGATCGACGACAATCGCCGGAACTTGGTCGATCGCCGCCTCTTCGAGGAGCGCAATCGAGAGGCCGGTCTTTCCGCTTCCCGTCATTCCGATCACGACGCCGTGGGTCGTGAGGTGGCGCGACTCATAGAGGTAGGGATGGGGGGCCGCGCCGTCAGTCGCCGTCTGGCCGAGGTAAAAGACGCCAAGCTTCTCGTAGTCGGGGAGCATGCCGGTCGGTGTAGCCCGTGAAGGGCCTGGGGGAAAAGGGATCCGGCCCCTGGGGAACGAATCGCCCAGGGACCTCCGCGGTGAATGCGCCGAAATGTTGACAAATCCGTCAGGGCCGTTGGGTGGCACCTCTGTAAACCGATGTAGGTGCAGTTGGCACACTGGTCGCAGAAGAGGGGACATGATCGAAACGCGTTGGTCCCGCCTCCTCCTCGCCGCTCTCGCCTCTTCCGCGTTCGCTGTCGGCTGCACCGCCGAGGAGGCGACTGACGACCCCCAGGAAGATACGTCGGATGTCACAACCGTCGTCCAGTCGGGGGTGAAGAACCAGAGCATCGGGAACTGCTGGATCTACGCGCATACCGGCTGGGTCGAAGCGCTCAATAAGCGTGCGACGAAGGCGGAATTGAACCTCTCGGAGAGCTACGCCACCTACTGGGATTGGTTCACGAAGGTCACAAGCTGGCCCGACACGGCGCTTGACACCAAAGGGGCCTTCTCTGCCGGCGGAACCTGGACCTTGTATCGCTGGGAAGTGGCACGCTACGGCGTGATCAACGAGGCCGACTTCATCCCGGAAGAGGCGACGAACCAGACGAGTTCGCGCCAGTCAGCGGCCCTCCGCGCTTTCACGGAATCGCTTAAGAATGGCGCGTTGAAGACCGTCGAAGCACGAAAGAACCGCGCCCTCGTGCGCGCGGAGCTCGACAAGGCCTTCGGGCTCAGCCCCACCGTCATCGCCAAGCTCGACAAGCTGTTCGGCAAAGACGGGATGAAGTCGATCACCCAGAATCCGCAGACGACCCGCAAAGAGGTCGGGATTTCGGCCCCCTACGACATCGCGATCGCTTGGCCGAACGCGACGAACCACGCGGAAGTGAAAGGTACGCTTTCCGACGCCGTCTCGACGGGTCAGAAGGGTTGGAAGGAAGCCAACTACCCGAAGCCGACCGACGAAAAGGGGCGCCGCGCCTTCCAGATCCGCGTCCAGAAAGCCCTGAACGATCAGGCGCCTGCGATCCTCTGGTGGAACGTCGACTTCAACGCGCGTTCGGGGTCGGTGTTTAGCGCCGAGCAGCTCGCCAAGCGCGGCCCGGGGAGCACCGGCGGCCACATGACGATCGGGTACGACTACCAGGTGAAGCTTGCCGACGGCACCGTCCTCAAGGCGGGCGAGACGGTCACCGACCGCAAGCTCCTTGACGCTGCCGCCGATCCGGCCGCCCAGCTCCAGTTCCTTCGCGTGAAGAACTCGTGGGGCGGGACCGGCCTCGATGGGGTCGGCGACGCACCTCCGTCCGGGTATTACGATCTCGACATGGCCTACCTGAATGGGAAGGTCGCCGACGGCTACGGTTGGGTCGCGGCTGTGCTTCCGCCCGGCTACTGACCTGCGGGCAAAGGCTCGAAATCAAACAAAGCTTTCGCCCCGCTTTCCGACGTCACAAATCGGTGTAGGGGCCACGATTCTGCGAGGAATCGCGTAACGTATTTGTTACTCTCGCGGGTTCCTGTTCGCCGGCGCGCACCGCCGACAACCCACCCGCAAGCCTCTAGAAGTCTCAAGGAGAACGCACGATGGAGTCGATGAAGAAGACGCGCTGGATGATCCTGGCCGCAATGGTTTCCAGCCTCTCGATGGCCGCAGGCTGCGCCGCCGAGGAAGCGACCGGCGATACGGCGGGCGACGAAGAGAGCGCCACGACCGACGACATCACCAGTTCGGCGAACCTTACCGAAGTGAAGCGCCAGAGCATCGGCAACTGCTGGCTCTACGCGGTCGCGAGCTGGACGGAGGCCCTGGAGAAGGGGGCGACGCAGAGCGGCGAGAACTACTCGGAGTCCTACTGGACCTTCTGGCACTGGTTCGAGCAGCTCGCGAACGGCTACAGCGTCGGTACCGAGATCCAGACGGGCGGCAGCTACATGACCGCCGCTGGCCTGATCGACCGCTACGGCGTGATGGCCGAAAAGGACTTCATTCCCGAAGAAGCGACCTCGGAGATGTCATCGCGCCAGAGCTCGGCGCTCAACGCGATGAACGCCTGGATCAAGGGCGGCGGCCTCACGGCAGCCGGCGCGCCGAAGAAGGGTACCGTCGAGTACCGCGGCTACATCCTCAAGCAGCTTGAGAAGGCGTGGGGCCTCTCGACGACGCGGACGGACGCGCTTCACCGCGTTTTCGGCGTCAACGTCACCCGGACCGTCGACAAGAGCTTCGCGAGCCGGAAGCCCGGTTACCAGGTGCTCCGCGCCAAGGACGTTTTTGCGGCGATCCCGGACGTTACCCAGAGCAAGGCCGCCGGCAAGGTCGTGATCAACCCGAAGCTCACCCTCCAGGACGCCATCGGGAGCGGGACCGGTTACTACCGTTCGGGGACGCACGCCTGGACGGAGATCAACCTCCCCTACCAGGGCGGCGAGCGCCGGGCCTTCTACCAGAAGGTTCAGCGGTCCCTCCATGACGGCGTACCGGTCGTCTCGAGCTGGTTCGTCGACTTCAACGCCCTCACGAGCGACTCCCATTTCTCGAAGAAATTCCTTGAGACCAAGGGGCCGGGACGTCAGGGCGGGCACATGACCGTCGCCATGGACTACTCGGCGAAGACCCCGGACGGGAAGACCTACGCGGCCGGCCAGGACGTCACCGACAAGGCGGTCCTCGCGCAACTCCTCGACGCCAAGACCGAGATCCTCTCGATCCGCATGAAGAACAGCTGGGGTGCAAACCGCCCTGACCGCTGGCAGCAGGCGCAGATGCCGGGCTTCCACGACCTCGACGCCGACTACCTGAACGGCCCCCTCAAGCGCTGCAAGGAAGTCAACGGGACCTCGGACCCGAAGCAGTGCTCGGACGACACCGGCATGCAGGACATCGTCGTCTCGCCGGTCTACCGCTGAGCAGCTGACGCACCGAAAGAAGCCCCGTTTGCCACGTGCAGACGGGGCTTTTCCCTTTTGTTGGACCGGGCTTCGTGCGATGCACGCAGGCGATGAGGCTCGGATACCAGGCGGGAACGATCGTCGTCACCGAGGTGACCGAGGCCGACTTCTTGCCGCACGTGCTCCAATGGGACGAGCGGAGCCGCTGCCACCGGGCGCGCGCCTGCGACTACGCATCGCTGGTCCTCCAGTTGTTGCGCAACAAGCAGCCCTTCGTCGACGACGCACGAAACTACGAGGAACTTTCAGCACCTGCCGAAGATCCGCGGACGCCACGTCCCTATCAAGAGGAGGCGCTCGCCGCCTGGATCAAGACCGGGCGGCGAGGAGTCGTTGTCCTGCCGACCGGCGCCGGGAAGACCCATCTCGCGACGATGGCAATGGCAGACCGCCCACGCTCGACGCTCATCGTCGCGCCGACCCTCGACCTCGTTCGCCAGTGGCACGACCTCCTCGAAGCGCGCTTTGGAGGGCCGATCGGGATCGTCGGCGGCGGCGACCACCGCGTGGAACCGATCACCGTTACTACCTATGATTCTGCATACTTGCATATGGATCATCTCGGCAGTCGCTTTGGGCTCGTCGTCTTCGACGAGGTCCACCACCTGCCGAGCGAAGCCTACCGCCACGCGGCGACCTCCTGCCTCGCGCCATTTCGCCTCGGACTGACGGCGACGCCAGAACGGACCGACGGCCGCGAAGCGACGCTCGTAGATCTCGTGGGTCCGATTGTTTACCGGAAGGACATTGTCGATATCCGTGGCGAATTCCTCGCCGATTACGACATTGATCGACGCTTCTTTGAGCTCACACCCGACGAACGCGATGCCTACGACGAGGAGCGTGCACTCTACATTGGCTTCCTTCGGGCTCATGCGATAAGCCTCGCGTCACCAGACGGATGGGGGCGTTTTCTGGCCGAATCCTCCCGCACGAAGGAAGGCCGCCGGGCCTTTCAAGCGTTCCGCGCCCAACGCGCACTCGCCTTCGCTGCCTCGGAGAAGTTTGCGTTTATCGATCAACTCTTCGTTGAACACGCGAACGATCGAATGCTCCTTTTTACCCAAGACAATGCGACCGCCTACCGTATTTCGGAGCGCTGCCTCGCGCCCGTGATCACCCATCGAACGCGCCCCTCGGAGCGCATCTCCATCCTGCGCGGGCTCGCCGAAGGGCGCTACGGCGCGATCGTCACCTCGCGGGTCCTCAACGAAGGGGTCGACGTCCCCGATGCGAACGTGGCCGTGATCGTGTCCGGCTCCGGATCGGTCCGCGAGCACGTCCAACGCCTCGGACGCATTCTCCGCAAGCGCGAGGGGAAGCACGCGCGCCTCTACGAACTCGTGACCGCCGAGACGAGCGAGGCACGCACCTCCGATCGGCGCCGGGAGCACAGTGCTTACCGCTGACCTGGTGCGAGCGCGGCGCTCGGGGAATTCGTTGGTGGTCCAACGATTCCGCGGGGACGATCGCGCACGCGCCGAGGAGTACGCACGGGCTATCGTGGATACACTTGCAGAATGCATGTATCAAAGCCGCGAAGAGGCGACGGCCGCCCTCGCGGAGATTCCCCGGGAAACGCGCGATCAGAAGCTCTTCGACGGGCTCGTGAAGCTGGTGTTCGATCGATGCACCTTCGAAGGGGGCTCCCACGAGCAGGCCGAATCGTGGCGCGCACGCCTCTTCCTCGCGGCCGCCGAAGCGCGACGGATGCAGGGTGCATCTTTCGATCGCGCCGCCTTCCTCGCGACCCACGCGGCCGACGAGAAGCTCGATGGGGAGGACGCGATCGAGCACCTCCTCGGACGTCTCTGGAGCGACCTCCCCGGCCGAGACCGTCTCGTGCATGTTGCACGGATTTTGCCAGAGGTCCTCGTCGACGCCTATGTCTTCGCCCAGTACCAGGCGGTGCTCCTTCGCGCCCGTGAGCTTCGGATTCGCGTCGAGAAACCTCGCCCGGAAGACCTGCGTAAGTTCCTACGAACTCTCAAATTTCATCGTCTACTGTTTCGCGCGGAGGCGGAAGACGCCGCTGGCAGCTCCCCAGGCCTTCAGATCACCCTCGACGGTCCGCTCTCGCTCTTTTCGGCGAACACCAAGTACGGCCTCGCGCTGGCGATCGCCGCGGGTCACCTGCCGCTCCTCGGATCCTTTGTTGCCGAGGCCGACCTCCTTTGGGGGAAAGAGCGCCGGGTCATCGCGTTTTCGTTTGGCAGCGAAGATCTGCCTCCGCGTGTAGCTGCCACACCGCAGTCGCCAGAAGATGCAGCCACCGGACGACAGGACTCGACGGTCTCCGGCGAGGAACCGGACGAAATCACGCGTCTGCAGGCGGCCTGGACGACTCGGTCCTCCGCGTGGGCGGTGACGACGGCAGATGAAATTCTGGTCGCCCCCGGCGGCGAAGTCGTCGTCCCCGACCTCTATTTTCATCGGCGCGGCGCAGACGGCGTCGGCGTGACGATCGCCCTCGAAGTCCTCGGATTTTGGAGCAGAGACGCGGTCTTCCGGCGCATCGAAGCGGCGACGCGCGGCTTCGCGCCCCAGCGTGGCGCTCCGATCCCGGTGCTCTTTTGTGCGAGTGAGCGCCTACGCGTTTCGGAAACCGTCGCCGGCGAAGAGGGCCTCGTGGGCCTCTATGTCTTCAAAGGGGCACTCCGGCCGAGCGCCCTCGAGACCCATTTGGACGACCTGGCACGCCGCTGGCAAGCGCGTCTCCCGGAAGCAACGGGCCCCACAGAAGTGAGGGTTCCGCGCGACCCTTCGCCGCCAAAACCGACCCCAAAGAAGTCCCGAAAACAGAAGGTGACTTCCAAGGATCGTTCGGCCTAGGCTGCGCCGCCTTGCGCTTCTGCGCAACGTTTGTGAAAGGCACAAACGTTCCATTTCTCGTCGCCCAATCGCTCCGCGATACGCGATGGGGACCCCTTAACGATTTCGGATCTTCCGGAGATTCCATGCGCCTTCTTGCGACGTTCGTCGTTTCCCCCGCTCTCCTTCTTGGTCTCACTGCCGCCGCCCACGCGCAGGCACTCGGAACCGCCCCCGCCGAAGAAAAGGCAATTCACGGCGGCGTCGTAAAGACGAAGGATGCTCCGAAAGTCGATGAAAAGAAACCGGAAATTACGGCGGTCACCCTGCAGGCGGGCGGTCTCCTCAACACCGGTAACTCGAAGAACGTCGCCGGCTCGGCGGGCGGTACCTTTGAGCTTCGTCGAGACTCAAACGGCCTCACCGCCGGCATCATCGGCAACTACGGTCTCTCGCCGGACGAAAAAGGGGATCTGAAATCGATCAATGCAGGCGTCGCGCAAGGCCGTCTGAAGTACGATCGCTATTTCAGCGAACGCTTTTCCGGCTTCTTCATGACGACGGGGCGTTACGACTACAAACAAGGCGTCGACTTCCGCCTGAATCTCGACCCCGGCGCCAAGTACTTGCTCGTCTCGGAAAAGAAGACCCAGATCGGCGCCGAGCTCGGTTACGACTTCCAGTACGACGTGCGCTCGGGCGCCGTCGTCCGTTCGGCGGGCCCGGAGCCGACGAACCCGGATGAGAAGATCAAGAAGACGGCCATCGACCACTCGGCGCGAGGCTTCGTCGGTCTAAAGCACGCCTTCAGCGAGCAAGTAAACGTGTCGATGACCGCAGAATTCCTCCAGTCGTTCGTCAACACCTCTCGCTACCGCTTCAACACGGAGACGATCTTCGCGGCGAAGGTCTCCGACGGATTTTCCTTTGGCGTCGGCTTTACCACCCGGTTTGACAACCAGCCGGCGCAAGGGAAGACGAAGCTCGATACGACGACGACCTTCAACCTGATTTACGCATTCACCCAGCTCCCCAAGAAGCCGGAAGCACCGAAAGAGGCAGCCGCCGAAGCCCCCAAGGACCCGGCTGGCGCTCCCTGCGGGGCACCGCCGCCGCCGCCGGCAGCAGCACCGACGACCGCACCCGCCGCGCCGCCGGCCCCCGCAGCACCGGCGCCGACGACCACCTCCGGCAGCACCGGCGCGACGTCGGGCAGCGCAACGATTCGATGACGGGCGTTCCCGTTCCTAACCACTGAGACTATTTAGCTATGTCCGTCGTAGAAGACTTCAAGAAATTCGCCTTCAAGGGCAACGTCATCGACCTCGCCGTCGGTACGATCATCGGCGCCGGCTTCGGCAAGATCGTCAGCGGTCTCGTCGACAACATCGTCATGCCGCTCGTCGCGGTCGCCCTTCCGAACCCCGATTGGAAGAACAAAGGGCTCGTCCTCAAGGAGGTCGCCGGCCCCGACGGCAAGATGGTCGCCACGGAGCTCAAATATGGAGCGTTCCTCGGCGTCATTGTCGACTTCATGATCATCGCTGTCGTCCTCTTCCTCATCGTTTCGGCGATCCAGAAGGCGATGGAGAAGGCGAATGCGAAGGCGGCCGCCGCCAAGAAGATCGAAGACGAGAAGAAGGCCGAAGAAGACAAGAAGAAGGCCGAAGCGGAAGCGGCCAAGGACAAGATCGAGCAGGTTCTCCTCACGGAAATCCGCGACCTCTTGAAGGCGCAAGCGGCGAAGTAATCGTCCGCAAATCGCGAAGCAAAGGCCTGAAACTCCACGAGTTTCGGGCCTTTTCCTTAGGCGCCGATTAGCGACCGGCAGAAGCTGAAGCCGAGACGCCGCCCCATCGGGAGACGATCGCTCGCAACGAGTTCGGCGATCGCCTCGTCGACGGCACCTCGGTCGTCAGTAGCCGTCGGGAGTGGGACGGGGACGACGAAGCCACGGCCATCGCCTGCGTGCCCGTCGTAGAGAAATTCAACGAGGCCGTGCCCGAAGGGGATCAACCGCGGCGCGAGTTCGCCGGCGACGTCCTCGCGGGTGAGCGGGCGCGCGAGGTCCCAGGTCGGCGGAACCGGCAGCACAAAGGACGCCTCGTCGAGGAGCGTGAGGCGGTCCTGGATCGGCAAGCGCCGATTGGGGAGCGTGGTTCGTGGCGCGTCGCCGAGGGCCTCACAGAGGGCCGCGTACTGGCGCCGGTGCAGGGCCGTCTTCGCTCTGGGAAACGCGCGCCAGGCGACCATGTTGAAGAGATCGTGAAGGTTCTCTTCACGACTGGGAACGACGGCGCGGGTGACGATTTGGCCGTCGTAGAGGTCGCTTGGCAGGAAGCTTTCGCCGCGCCGGCGGGGGACTTCCTTCTCGAAACGGACGCCGGCGACGGTTGGCCAGGTCGCGACCGGCGGAAGACACCGACCGCGGAAGAGAGGGTCGGCGAAGACATCGGCGAGGGGGGCGAAGGGGCGCCCGTCGAAGCGGAGCGGCTCCCAGTTCATGGCGCGGCGAAATCCGTGTAGAGCGCAACTTTCACCAGAGCGGTGACGAAGCCGAGCGCGCAGAGGGCGGCGAGGGCGTTGCCCGCTTGCTTCGGTGCCTCGCTGCGAAGCAGGAGCGGAAGCGCGACGAAGGCACCGCCGATCGCACCGCCCAAATGGGCGAAACCGTCAATGCCCGAATTCTTCATCAACAATGGCAGAAATGCGAAGAGCAGTGCTCGCACGAGCCCCCCGCGCAGGCTCGCAAGTTTTCCGGTCGCCGCCGCGCGGACCATCGCCGGAAACGGCAACGTGAGGAGGAGGCCTGCCGCAAAAAGACCTGTAATTCCTCCAGAAGCACCGATCGAAACGACCGACGGCCCGTGAAACAGTGCGCCGAGGAGAGCTCCACTCACCGCGCCGACCGTGAAGACGACGAAGAGCCAGCCGCGGCCGAGGAAGCGCTCTACAAAGGGGGCAATGCTCCAAAGAGCGTAGGAGTTCATCAGCCAATGAGCGAGCCCGCCGTGGAGGAGCGCGGCGACGAAGAGGCGCTCCCAGCCCCCCGCACGGAGCGCCGCCGCCTGCATCCCACCGATGCGATAGAGGGCGGCCGCCGACGGGCCGAGCGTGCCGAGGAGTGCGGTTTGCCCCGCGAAGGCGACCGCGAGCGTCGCCAGGAGCGCGTAGGTCGCCCATGGGCGGGTATCGGCACCAGGTCGTCCGGCAGCCGATTGTGCGGCGCCCGGGCGTTCGGCGCGATCGCGGGCGCGGGCGAGTAGTTCCGGCGGAAGAGCTCCAGACATCACATCCCCTCCTAGGTAGCTGCTCGGAATCTCCTTTTCGGAGTGCGACACGTCCTCGCGA
>DYPH01000323.1 GCA_020720045.1 Sorangium cellulosum
GCTGTCCAGGTCGATGATCCCCCCATCCCGGCGACCGCCGTCCGTGCCGCTGTCGACGGCGATGCCGGCGTCAGAAACGGGCCCTTCGGTGTGGCCACAACTGGCGCACGCGAGGAGGAGCGCGGGGCCAAGGAGGGCCGAGAGGAGCAGCGCGGCAGAAAGATGCCGGCTCACAGGAACGCCCCATCAGAGCTGCACGGTTTCGCAGCGTCGACGGCGACGGCGCTCGCGCCGGTCCAGGGCAATGCCTCCGTCCTCTCCCCCGTGAGCACCCCCGAACCGGGCGTGCCGTCGAAGAGGACGAAGCGGGCGCCCGAAACGACCGGGGCCATAAGCCACGGGGAGTGCGAGGTGAAGCGACCGCTCACCTTGCAGAGGCCGGTCGGCGTCTCCAGCCGGGTGATCTTCGCACTCCCGGTTCCGAGCGCCGTCACAAAGATTTCCCCGGTACGCCCGAGGGAGAGGTCGACGCGGACCGTGCTCGGCGCGGTCCCTGCCAGGACGACTTTCGTCGAAAGGTCGGCCAGCCGGACGGCGACGATCTGGACGTCGGTGCCTGCTCGCGTCGCGACGTAGACGGTGTTGGTCGACGGCTCAAGCACGAGAGCGTCGATCACCGTCTTCCCGTCGCTCCTGTCGAGGATCGGTCGCCAGTAGGTCCGCTCATTGCCGTTTGGAATACGGCGCACATACACATCGGCCACCGGCATCCCGTCCATCGTTCCGCCGCCGTAGACCACCGCTCCGCGGGCCGACGACCAGGTTGCCACCGGTGCTACGCGGGGCTTCACCACTCCCGGGTCGGCGCCCCAGCCGGTGCCGAGCCGTTCGCTCGCGAGGGAGATCTGCGTGCCAGCAACGAGGCTGTCGACCCACGGGTCGTCGTACTTCGCGGCAAAAATCGGCGCGACCGTCTCATGGGGCGCGGCGCCCCAGCCCGCTTCCGGGTCTCCAAGAACGGCCAGCAGCGGCCGTTTGGCGAGCCGCGCTGCGGCGGCGGTCGTCAGCCGTACGCCGAGGTCGTCGAGGGAGATCGCTCCGTTCCCCGCCGCCGGTGGACCGCTGAGGCCAGTGTCGTGGGACCAGTGAATGACTTTGGGCGCCGGGTCGGGGAGCGTTCGCCACAGGAAAAAGGGGAAGAGCTCAAAGCCACGCCCAGCCACGTAATAGGACCGATAGATGTCTGGAGTGTAGGCGCGGAAGTGGGCGGAGAGACCGTCGCCGTGGACGCCCCCCGTCCCGTTTGCCGGCGTCCCGTCGATCGGCCTGGCGTCGGTGCCGCCGATCGGCGTGTCTGAGACCGAAAGCCATGTGCCGCTGAGGCAGCTCTGCCCGCGCTTGACGCAATCGGAGGTCGACGCAGGGGCGTCAACCTCGCCGGAGGCCACCCAACGGTTCTTGTCGTCAAGGAAGTTCCATTGGCGGACCGTGTCGTCTGCCAGGTCGTCTAGGTAGCTGCTCGGAATTGCAATTTACACGGGATGTGATCAAAGCAATGT
>DYPH01000324.1 GCA_020720045.1 Sorangium cellulosum
CCGGGTGAGATTCCGTGTTGGTCGTCAACCACGTTTCTCACGAATTCGTCTCCTTCAGTTCCAGCCGGGGCACGAAGGGCTTCTTGTTCTTCGCGACGCTGAAGATGGCGTGAAGCAGCTTCCGCATGGCGGCAATCAGGGCGACCTTCTTGGGCTTCCCTGCCTTGACGAGGCGCGCATAGAAGGCGTTGAGCCAGGGGTTCTTCCGCACTGCAGTCCAGGTCGGCATGTAGAGCGCGCTCCGGAGGTCGGCGTTGCCGATGGGCGTGATGCCGGCTCGTCTCGGCTGCTTCTTCCCTGAGTGGTTCGTCGCAGGCACGACACCGACGTAGGACGCGAGCGCCTTGCCTCCCTCGTAGGCCGCGATGTCACCGAAGGTCGCCACGAGGCGCGCTGCAGTGCCGTTCCCCACACCGTCGATGCTCGTCAGCAGCTTCGCGACAGGGTGGTTGTCGACGTGCGTGTTGATGTTCTCGTCGAGTTCCTTGATGCGCTCCTTGAGCACCCGGATGTCGGCGCAAAAGTAGGTGGCCTGCGTCTTGTATACAGCCGCGTCGTGCTGGCCGACCGACTTCGAAGCGGCCGCCTGCAGCGCATCTGCGAGCTCCAGCCCGATGCGATGGCCGCGGTCGTACGCAAGGTTGGAGATGTCCTTTCGCCGCGCGCGGCGAAACGCCGAGGCCGTCGGGTATTTCGTCAGGAGCGCGAGCGCACGCATTGACGACAAGTCCTTCACCACCGTCGTGAACTCCGGGAAGGAGAGGTCCACGACGCGGTGCAGTTCACGCACCCGGTTGGTCATGTCGTCGACGAGCCTGTCGCGGAGTCGGACGAGCTCCTTCAGCTCTTCCGTCTGCGCGTCTGGAGCCCTCGTCGCCGTCACCTTCTTCTCTTGCGCGAAGCGTGCGATTCCGACTGCGTCGATGGCGTCCGTCTTCGAGCGCTCGAGGTTTCCCTCTGCGTACCGTCTCGTCCGCAACGGGTTGACGACAGCCACCTGGTAGCCGCGGCTGACGAGCACCGCAAAGAGGTTCTTCCAGTAGTGCCCGGTCGCCTCCATCGCGACCACAAGCCCTGCTGGCTCCCCAAGCAGCTTCAACAACGCCTCGTAGCCTGCCGCGTTCTCCTCAAACCTCGTTGCCTTCTGAATCACCTCTCCGTGTTCATTCACGACGGCCACGAAGTGCACTTCTGCTGCGATGTCGATTCCGGCGTAGTTCACCTTTCCTCTGCTTCCCGACGGAGCAACTCGGGAGCCTCGGAGCCGGTGTTCAGTCCCACCCTTGTTCATGCGGGGACACAGACCTTCGCCTGGCCCCAGGATTCCGTTCGGGTCCAAAACACCGGTCGAGGGCGCCTTTCTCACCCGCGAGGACGACTTCGCCTCAAGGGGCATACGGCGACCCTCTCCCGATTTCCGTCGCGACCCCTCTACACCTCTCGGTGGCGAGTCGCTCTGTGCCCGTTCCTTCATTGAGTGGGGCACATACAAGGGGCCG
>DYPH01000325.1 GCA_020720045.1 Sorangium cellulosum
TTCCGACATCGGAGAAGCTGGCTCGCATCGCGTTGCACTGGTCAAAGAGCGCACGCGTTTTCTTTCCGGCCTGAGCTGGCGCCGCGATGGGCGGCGGGCAGTATGTCGAGCGTTCGCGGATTTCGCTGACGAGGTCTCCGACGTCGTTCGGGCGGTAGTTTTCTTCGAAGGTGTCGTTCATAAAATTAGTGTTCCAGCGGCGAGGGCGGCGGCCTGCGCGGTGAGGCGGACGAGTGCTTTTTCCGGGTTGACGAGAAGGATTTCCCCCTCGGATTTTGAGAGTCTTCCCAGCCCGACATCGAGCTGAACATTCAAGCGTGCCATCGCGCGCAAGGCGGCTTGGGGGTCAGTCTCTGCGGTCGTGCGGCAGGCGGCGAGAGCGGCGGCGAGTTCGCTTTTTTTCATCGGAGGCTTGCGAGGGTGTCGCGTGCGAAAGTTTCGAGGGATTCCCACCCCATGACGATCTCGGCAGGGCTCATTCGTGCGGCGGTCGCGAGCATTTCGGCGGCGACGATTGCTCTCAAAAAGATGACGGCGGGCAGGTTTTCGATCTTCGCGAATGCGAGAAGCCGCAGGTCGTCCGCGCTCAAGTAGAGATTGCATCGAAGCGTGTTCACGCGGGCGGCGCGGGATGCGGCGGCGGCTCCGGGCGCGGGCTTCGCGGCGGCGGGCCGTGGCTTGCGGGCGGGCTTGGTTTTTTGTTTTGCGGGCATACAAATGGGGGCGGCGGAACTTTCAGAGCGTGCTACCCCGCGCGAGTGGCGGAACTTTCGGGAATGCCTTGCGAAGTGCGCGGGCGCTCGTGCCGCTCAAGCGGAGGGCTTGGGCGCTCGTGATGCGGCCATGCTTGCGGGCGAGTGCGGTAAATCTGGTGACTATCGCGCCGGCGGACAGTCTGCCGGAAAGCAGACGGTCAATTACGGCCAGTTCGGCGGCCGCTTCCCCTTCGCAAAATCCGCGGAGCCGTTGCAGGCGCAAGGCTTCAGTGAGCAGCTCGCGCTGGGCGCTGTCGAGGTAGGAGGGGGTGGCCTCTGGCTCTTCGGGATAGGCGAAATCGACCGTCTCGACCGGTTCCCCTGCGTCGTCAAAGTTCATAGACCGTCCTCCTGCAAAACGGCGTGAAGCTCCTCGATCTGCGCCCGGAGCGGTCCAAAATACGGGTGCCGGGCCAGTCCCTCGGGGATCGAAAAGGCGCGCATCGTCTCGGCCAAGTCCTGCGCGAGCAGCCGCGAGGCGGTGCCGGAATCCTGACCGCAAAGCTGCTGTGAAATCCGATGCTTGGTCTGTCGAAACTGCTGGATCATCGAGCCCCAGGCATTCCCGATTACCTGCTTGGCCTCATCGAGTCTTACCTTTTCGCCACGGGAAACGGCGTTCTGTAGGGCCGCGGCCACGGTTTCGAGCGCGATTTTTTCGCTCTGCAACCGCATTTTTTCGTTCTTGAGTGCCTGCAACCTTGGGTCGCGGTCGGCTG
>DYPH01000181.1 GCA_020720045.1 Sorangium cellulosum
TGGGTTCGCTTCGCCGGGTACAGGCTCAGCTTTAACTGAGAGCGGTCTAGCGCGGCATCGCGGACCTCCACGCCGATCTTGTCGCCGACGAGCCGCAAATTCGCTTCGTATTGGGACCGCTTCGCCGCAGCGACTGCGCGACGCCCATCTTGCGACCGCGTCCGGAGCGGGAGTTCCACGACGACGCCCGCCTCGACCATCGTGAGCTGCTTTTCCGGGTACCCATTCCCGAATTGCCGGGCTCCGCTTAGTTGAACGTCGACAGCGGGCGTTTAAGCTGGTGTCCGGCTACCTCACCGCGCGGCGCGCCCACTTCCGCGTGCTCTTTCGTCAGCATGTTGGCGCCCTTGCCCTCCAGGTCGTCCTCGGCGCTCTCCTTGTCGTGGTCGGGGGCCTCCTCGTCATGAACAAACAGCTCACCCTCGGCCAGCTCGTTGCCGCGCAACTCATCGTCTCCGGGGTTCTCGTCGGTTTTTCGAAGGTCGGAAAGCAGCTCGAGGCGCTCTACGACATGTTGGCGGCCCTCGACAAACTCGAGCTTCTCACTGAACTTCCACGAGAAGTCGGCGGGAAGGGCCTTCTTCCACGCGGGCCCACGGACGGCCCGTCCCCTTCAGGAGCGGCGCTCACGTTTCGCGAAGTGACCCTGCGGCATGGGGAGCGGACGTTCCTAGATTCATGCAATTTGCATGTAAATCCCGGCGAGCACCTCTGCATTCTGGGCAAGAACGGCGTAGGAAAAAGTCATGTCGCTGAGATGATTTACGGCCTTCGTCCGGCTTCCTCCGGCTTCGTCGAGCTTGATGGGGAAACCCAGCACACCGTCTCCAAGCGCGCCTGGCGTCGCGATGTTGCGCTCGTTACGCGGGGGGAAATCTTCCGCGGGACCCTCCTCGAAAACCTCCTTGTCGATCCCGACGGCGAGGATGCTCGCGCCGCCGCGCAAGAGGTTTTGCGCCGGGTGGCGCTCTGGGAGCGCGTGAAGGACCTCCCCGAAGGGCTCGACACCCCGCTCAGCCCGCGCGGTCCGGAACTCTCCGCCGGCGAAGCGGTGAAGCTCGTTGTCGCGCGCGCGCTCCTCGCCGACCCGCGCCTCGTTGTGGTGGATGAAGCGGTCGACGACATCGACGACGACGCACGCACCGCCGTGATCGACGCTCTCTTCCACTTTGGTCGCCGCCGCACCGTCATTCTCATCACCCAGGACGCCGCCGTCGCCGCGCGCGCATCGCGCGTTCTTCGCCTTTCCGAAGGGAATTTCCAGGAGGTGGCATCATGAGTGAAATGTCGACGGACGCCCCCGCGTCGTCCCCCGCGGTCGAAAAGGCGATTGCCGCCCTCGGCCTCGCACCCAACAGCCGTCCCGTTCGAAGTGCCAGACGCCTCCTCGTCGGTGCATTCGCGCTCCTCGTGGCGCTCCTCGTGTTTGTCCCCTGGCAGCAGAACGTGCGCGGGAGCGGGAAGGTCATTGCGTATGCCCCCGCCGAGCGCCAACAGACCTTGGAGGCCCCCATCGAGGGGCGTGTCACAAAGTGGCATGTCGTGGAAGGTCAGCGGATCAAGTTTGGAGATGTTATTGTTGAAATCTCCGACAACGATCCGGAGATCATGGCACGGCTACGTACGGAAATTACTAGCCTGAAGACACGTATCTCGGCGGCGAAATCTCGGGCTGAATCGATCGAGTCGCGTATCGAGGAGCTTGAGGCGTCCAAGAAGAATGGGAATTCCGCGGCCACAAGTCGCGTGGCGATGGCCCGCCAGCGTATCAAACAGGCAAGCCAGAGCGTGTCTGCCGCCGAGATGACGCTAAAGACGGCCGACTCCAACTACGATCGACAGCGTTCTCTCTTTGAACAAGGGCTTTCATCGAAGCGCCAGGTGGAACTCGCAGAACTGGACCAAACAAAGGCGAAAACGGAACTAGATCGTGCCCGCGCCGCGGCCGATTCCGCAACGGCCGAAGAGAGCGCAATTGGCTCCGACCGGGACAAAACAGTGAGCGACGTCTCCGCGTCGATCGCCGACGCCCACGCTTCGCGTGCCTCCGCCCTCTCCGAGGAAGCGAGCGCCCAGGCGGAACTCGCGCGAACGGAGGTCCGTCTGGCGCGTCAAGGATCTCAGGTGGTTACAGCTCCGCGTGACGGCGTCATTCTCCACGTCATCGCACGCCAAGGGGGCGAAATGGTGAAGCCGGGGGATGCACTCGTCTCCTTCGTGCCCGATGCCGACGTGCGCGCAGTTTCCTTAATGGTCGATGGCAACGATGTACCATTGATTCAAGAGGGAAGACACGTATGTATCCAGTTTGAAGGCTGGCCAGCGCTCCAGTTTTCCGGCTGGCCGAACGCGGCTGTGGGTACGTTTGGTGGACGCGTGGCTGTCGTCGATGCTGGCGATGACGGAAGCGGGAAGTTCCGCATCGTCGTCGTTCCCGACGGCACGACCCCCTGGCCGTCGTCGACTTACCTTCGGCAAGGGACCCGCGCGAACGGTTGGGTGCTCCTGGACCGCGTCCGTCTGGGCTTCGAGATCTGGCGAGAATTTAATGGTTTTCCGCCGGCTGTGAAGACTGCCCCCCCGGAAGGGAAGAAAGGCTGAGTATGGTTCGCCCCCTCGCCCGCTTCGTCCTCCCGCTTGCGATTGCTGCAGCCCTCTTCCACCCCGTAGGAGCCTTCGCCCAAGCGCCGGCTCCGGCGACGAGTCCGCAGACGACTGCTCCTCAACAGGCTCCCCTTGGGCTCGACGAACTGCTCGCCGTGCTCGATGATCGAAACCCGATGATTGGCGGCGCCAAACAGGAATTCGCCGCCGCAAAAGGGGAAGCGCTCGCTGCCGACGGCGCCTTCGACCCGAAATGGAAGACGAAGGGCGAGTGGGACGCCGTCGGCTATTACCGTAACATCGTGGTCGATACATCCATTGAGCAGCCGACTCGCTTTCGTGGCGTAACCGTCTTTGGAGGTTATCGAGTCGGGCAGGGGAAGTTCCCCCTCTACGACTACAAATACTTTACCAATAGCTACGGAGAAGCGCGCGCCGGTATTCGGGTTCCGCTGCTTCGTGATTCGTCGATTGACAAGTACCGCGCAACGGTCGCAAAGGCGCAGCAAGGTATCGCTGTTGCCGAGACAGTCATGGCGAGTAACCGCATTGAGGTGGTTCAAAAAGCGACGGAAAAATACTGGGATTGGGTCGTCGCTGGGCGCAAGCTTGCCCTCGCGCGCGACCTCCTCGGCCGTGCGGAAGAGCGGGACCGCGCGATCGGGGCCCGCGTCGCTCAAGGGGACGTTGCCGCCATCGATCGTACCGACAATCGGCGTGCGATCCTCGCACGAGAAGCGCAAGTAATCTCGGCGGAAAGGACCCTCGGAAAGGCGCGGCTCGAACTCTCGCTCTACCTGCGAAACGGAGCAGGGGAGCCGCTGCTCGTGGACGACGGCCGCCTCCCGAGCGCGTTCCCCGAGCCGGTCGTGCTCGGAACGGCCGAGGTCGAGCGGGCGGTTGCCGACGCGCGCGCCAAACGGCCCGATCGCGCCCGCTACGAAGCGCTCAAGAAACAGTACGAAATTGAAGAGGATTTTTACGACAACCAGCGCCTTGCAGCGGTTGCGCAAGTTTCGCCCCTTGCTCCGTGCGGAAACTGGTCCCCGTCGAGGCGAGTTCGTTCAAGAAGGAGGCGGTCGCGTACTTTTTGTACGATTCGTCGATCGCCGTACGAACGGCGCCGCGGCCGAGGGGGCCGAGGACGAAGAGCATCATCGCGAGGAGAATCGCATCAAACCCCAATAAAAACGGGTGATAGACGGCGAGGATCGCCATGCCGACCATTGTCTGCAGCGCCAGGGCGACGCCATCAATGAGCAGGCCAGCGGCGCTCTTCTGAAGTGTCACCACATCGAAGAACCGAGCGGCAAGATCGGGCTTCCCCTCGAGAGCTTCGCGCGCAACCTCTGGCAATCGCTCGGCAATCGCGAGCGCATTGCGGGCAAAAATCCGCTCCTGCATCGCCTCGACGAGCCGGGTCTGGAGGGCATGGAACACCGCCCCAATCGAGAGCCCAAGCAGGACGAGCGCGGCGAGGACGAACAGCGGCTGCACGAGCGCACCAAATGCGACCGTGTTGACGAGCGCCTGGATCGTGACCGGGATCGCCAAGGCGACGACGCTGGCGCCGACTGCGTAGAGAATCACCAGGCCGATCTCGCTCCGCTCGCGACGGACGAGGCGAAAGAGGCGTTCGTGGGGGGCCGTAGAGTGAGAGGCGTGGGAGGCGTGGGAGGCGTGGGAGGCGTGCGAGGCAGGCGAGGCAGGCGAGGCAGGGGAGCTCACGGGCGACAATCGACTTCCTTCCGAGGGCGGGCCCGTCCGTTGGCGTCGACCCGCGAATTTGCTGGCCGCGGCGACACCGGAGACGGCGGGCCCAAAGAGACAGGGCCTGGGTAGTAACGCGTTCGTTAGATTCCGGATGCGCGGCTGAGGTTGCGCACGCGCCGATTTTTCCTGGCGAAGCAGGCATTCACGCGAGGACTGTCAACCGGCAGCGGCCCCCTACCCTTCCCACAAACCTTACACGAACGATAGAATATCGCCCGAGTTGGCCCGCAAGGGCGACTCCCTGTAATCGCAGCGCGGTGATTCCCGACAACCTCAACCCGGCTCAGCGGGACGCCGTCCTGACGACGGAAGGGCCGCTCCTCGTCCTCGCAGGGGCAGGATCTGGAAAAACCAGAGTTATTACCCAGCGTATTGCGCATATCCTACGCAAGGGGACGCCGGCCGAGCGCGTCGTAGCCCTGACGTTTACGAACAAAGCCGCCGCCGAAATGGCGGAGCGCGTCTCCCACGTCCTGGCCGAAGGGGGCGACAAGCACCTCTCCCAAGGGCTCGTCGTGTCGACGTTTCATTCGTTCGGGCTTCAAGTCCTCGGGCGCGAGCGCGCAAGCCTTGGCGGTGCTTTTACAATCTTCGATCAGGGCGATCAAGTTGCCCTTGTCAAAGAGCTCTTGGCCTCCCAGCGTGGCACCAAGAATTTCGACGCATCGGCGGTCATTGCGCGCATTTCCAACGCCAAGAACGCCTTTATTTCGCCGGAAGACTTTGTCGGAAATCCCGACGATGAGTACGACGAGGTAACCAAGCTCATCTATCCAAAGTACCAGTCGAAACTTCGCAGCTTTCTCGCCTATGACTTCGACGACCTTGTCGTCGAAGTCGCACGTTTGATTCGCGACCGACCGGACATGCGAGCTCGCTACCGGGGCCGCTTTCGGTACCTCCTCGTCGACGAATACCAGGACACCAACGGCGCTCAGCTCGAACTGCTCCGCTTGCTCGCGGAAGAGCATCGAAACCTATGCGTCGTCGGTGACGACGACCAAAGTATTTACGCATGGCGCGGCGCTGACGTGCGTAATATTCTTGATTTCGAAGAGCACTTCCCCGGCGCAAAGATCATTCTGCTCGAGCAGAATTACCGCTCGCAGCCGGCGGTGCTCGCCGTCGCAAATGCGGTTATTTCCAAACGAAGTGACGCAAAGCACCGAAAAGTCCTGTTTTCCGACAAACCGTTGGGCGAGAAGCCGATGGTCGCGGTCGCTCAGGACCCGGACGTAGAAGCGACCTGGGTCGTCAAACAGATTCGCCAGCTGGTTTATGGCGACAAGGTCGCCCCAAAAGATATCGCGATCTTGTACCGTAGTAACAGCCAAGGGAAGCTCTTTGAGGAGGGCCTTCGGGCCGAACAGATCAAGTATCGGGTGGTAGGCGGACAGACCTTCTTCGAGCGAAAAGAGGTCAAAGACGTCCTCGCTTACCTGAAAGTCGCGATGAATAAGCAGGACGAACTGTCGCTGCGGCGTATCGTGAATTACCCGCCGCGCGGAATCGGCGAAACGACCCTCGAACGTATCTCCATGCACGCCCTCGCCCGCGGCTGGACCCTCTACGAAGCCCTTGAGCGTATTGAAGATATCGACGGGGTCTCCAATGCTGCACGCGATGGCGCATCGGCCCTCTGTGGCGTCTTTGATTTCTTGCGACAAGCGATCTTGGTCGAGGGTCGTCCGGCGAGCTTTGTAGGTATTGAGCTCTGCGACCGCATCGATCTTCGCACCGAGCTGATGACGTCGAGCGGCTCCCAAGCGGTCGCCTCCCGCCGCTGGGCGAACGTCGACGGCCTCCTTCAGACGCTCCGGCGCCGGGAAGACAAGCTGGCGACCAAGGGGAAGGACGAAACTGCCCGTGATTTCGGGAACTTCCTACATGCGCTGACGCTGAATTTTGGCGACGCCGAGGAAGATACCTCCGGCGCGCTGACGCTCTCGACGCTCCACGGGTCGAAGGGCCTTGAGTTCGACCACGTATTCCTTGTCGGCTGCGAAGAGGGCTTCATGCCCCATTCGCGAACGACAACGGAGAAATCGACCGACATGCCGCTCCCCGAAGGGATCGACGGCATCGAGGAGGAGCGCCGACTCTTCTACGTCGGCGTGACCCGCGCGAAGAAAAAGCTGATCATGACGCGCTGCAAGCACCGGGCGATGCGCGGAAAGGCGGCCCCGCGAACGCTGAGCCGCTTCCTGCTCGACGTCCCCGAAGCGCTGATCGACGAAATGACCATCAAGGACACCCCCTCCCCGGTCGTAAATTTCCTCGACGGCGCAGACGCCCTTCTTGCGACGTTGCTCGGCGGCAGCTCCTAGCGGCTCGCCCGAAATAAGCGAAGAGGGCGCGCCTTTCTCGGCGATACTCGCGCGCCATGGCCGCCGACCGCATCCTTCGATTCTTTCGCGAAAAGACCGCCGCCCGCGTCGTCACAATCGCCGTATTTTTGGGTCTTCTCTTTCTTTTTCGACACCAGTGGGCGACGCTCGTCTTCTTCGTCTCTTTCGAACGATTCTTTGGATTCGCCGGAAAGAAACTCGCAAAAATTGTCAAGATTCCGAAGGGGCGCGGCGTGCTCCTCGCAGTACTTCTCACGTTCGCGTTGATCGGCGGGATGGTCGGGTTCGGAGTCGGAGGAACGGTCCACTCGCTAAAGCGGCTTCAGGCCGACTGGCCAGTGTGGTCGGAAGAACTCAAACACCATCCGCTCTATGCGCGCTACCACGAGTACGTCGACGATCAGGACGAACTCTTTAACCACGTCAAAGGCTACGCGGGCCAGGCGCTCAGCATCGCCGGTGCCGTTGGCCGGTTTTTTGTTCAAGCAATGGTGGGCTTTGTGCTCGCGATCGTCTTCTTGCTCGAGGAGGATAAACTCGAGGTTTTCGTCGAACAGATGAAAGAGGATACCTTCTTTGGGCGTTTGATTCGCTGGATTACTCACCTCGTCGACGCGGTGAGCGTTACAGTTCAGCTCCAGCTGATCGTCGCTGCCTTCAACACGGTGACGACGCTCCCGATCCTCTTTTTCCTCGGAATTCCCCACAAACTTCCATTGATGATCCTGGTCTTTATCTCGGCGCTTGTTCCCGTCATTGGGAACCTCGTGGCCGGATCCATCCTCGGTTTTCTTGCATTTCAGGCGAAGCGCTGGGTCGGTGTCGGTATCTTCGCCGGCCTCACATTTCTGCTCCACAAGGTCGAGAGTTACTACCTGAATCCCCGTTTGACGGCGCGCCACGTGAAGGTCCCCGGCTTCGTGCTGATCGTGTCGCTCATCGCCTTCGAACACGTGTTTGGGTTCGCCGGCCTGTTCCTGTCGTTCCCGTTCCTGTTCGTCGCGGGCCGTATCCGCCAGGAATTCCTCGCGGAAGAGCGCGGTCAAGACCCTGACGATCTGTTCGTTGCGCCGCCGACCGACGAACCGCCGCCGGTCGCATGAAGGGGCCGCCTCCGATGCCCGAGCCTGCCTAGGTAGCTGCTCGGAATTGCAATTTACACGGGATGTGATCAAAGCAATG
>DYPH01000326.1 GCA_020720045.1 Sorangium cellulosum
ACCTAGTGCCGCCCGTCAGAAATTTGGCCATGTTCTCGGCCCGCTGATAGCTGCGGCGACATGATCGATTCCTCGCCGTGGGCTAACCGGCCCCACCGTGGCCGGCCAACGGTACCGCTCGCGCTGACTTCTGCGCAGCGCTTCGACATCGAGAGCGCGATTCGCCCGGAGAAGGCTGAGAGGCGCGTCGTCCTGCGTGGGCAGGCGTTGCTCTTCATGGCCGACGGCGTGCCGGCCCCGGACATCGCGATGGTACTGGGGGTGCACGAGCGCACGGTATTCAAGTGGCGCGCGCGATTCGAGTGCGACCACCCCGAGACGAAATTGGCGGACGCTCCGCGGTCGGGGCGCCCGCCCTCTCTCTCTCGGCCCACGACTGCGCGAAGGTCGTAGCCGAGGCCTGCCGGCCGCCGAGCGACGTAGGCGTGCCAGTCACCCACTGGTCGATCGCACTGCTCGGCGACCACCTCCGCAAGATCGACTTGTCGCTGAGCGACTCCGCGCTCCAGCGGATCCTGCGTGACGCGAAGCTGCAGCCGCACCGGCAGAAGATGTGGCTGACCTCGCAGGATGATGAGTTCCGCGCCAAGCGCGACGACATCCTGCGCCTCTACTACGACACGCCGGCCGGCGAGCACATCATCTGCGTCGACGAGAAGACCAGCATTCAGGCCCTCGAGCGCCGCCACCCGGACCTGCCGATGTGTCCCACGCAGGTCATCCGCCGCGAGTCGGAGTACATCCGACACGGCACCCTGTGCTTGATGGGTGCGTTCGACGTTCGTCGCGGCAAGCTCTTCGGCTTCACGTGCTCGGGCCACAGCGGGCCAACCTTCGTCCAGTTGCTCGACCTGATCGACGCCTGCTACCCGACAGGGCGCGGGAACATCGTGTGCGACAACCTCTCCGCGCACGATACCGACGACGTGGTCGAGTGGTTCGAAGAGCACCCGCGTTGGCGCCAGCACTTCACGCCGAAGCACGCCTCCTGGCTGAACCAGATCGAGTGCGCCTTCTCGATCCTCCACGAGCGCGTCCTGAAGCGCGGCTCGTTCACCTCGCTCCAGGACCTCCAGGAGAGGATCTACGCCTACCTCGTGTGGCACAACGAGACGGACCAGCCCTTCGAGTGGTCCTACCGGCCGAAGTCCTGGTCCGAGAAACATGCTCAAACTTCCGACTGGCGGCACTAGCTCTATCTGGAGCTTGGCGAGATCGGCCTCGTAGCGGAGGCGACCGATCATGTCCTTGGCCTCGAGCCCCTCCGCGTCCATCGCGGCCTGGAGCCCCCGATCGGCCTTCAGCTTCTCGATCTCTTTGCGGGCGAGCGAGCCGGAGGGGGGCTGGGCAGAGGGCGGCGCGTTGGGGTCGTCATCGGTCATGGCCACCCGATGATACCTCGCGGCCACGGCGGGGGACGACTTCGAGGCGAGGCGCGCCCCTGGTGGCGACGTCTCGGCGGCCGCG
>DYPH01000327.1 GCA_020720045.1 Sorangium cellulosum
CCAGCTCCGCGACGCGCTCGGGCGTCATCGCCTTGATGGTGCGGTGGAGGAAGACGACGTCCTCGTCGAGGTCGGCGAGCACCTCCTTCTCGCTCGGCTCCTTCGCGTGCAGCACTGCCGCCGCGCCCGCAAAGGGCTCGACGTAGGTCTTGTGCGCCGGGATGAGCGGCACGATGCGCTTCGCGTAGTGGAACGAGCCGCCGAAGGTGCCGAAGGGCTGCGCCTTCTCGAGATCGGAGGCGTCGTCCTCCAGCGCCCCGTCCCACTCGTCGACGATCACGGACTCGTCGAGCCCCTTGAGGGCCGGCTCGTAGTTGGCGACGAGCAGCTGCGTGAGCACGGACGAGCCGCCGACGCCGCGCATGGCGGCGATGGTGCGCGGCGTGCGGATCCGCTTCACCCAGAAGCCGGAGTCCTTCACCATCGCGGGGAACTTCCCCCGAATGCCGTAGGTGATGAGAAACTTGCCCTTGAGCGACTTGAGCAGCTTGAAGAAGCGCTCCTCATCGAACTCGGACTCGCCGACGTCGACGTTGTAGCCGGGGTACGGCGGATCGAGGAAGAAGACCGTGTCCTTCGCGTCGTACTTGCGGACGACCTTCTCGTAGTCGCCGCCGTACACCTTCACGCGCTTGAGGCGCGGAGCGAACTGCTCGATGCGCTTGATCGTCTTGGCTTCGACGCCGACGACCGAAGGGCTGAAGCTGCGCCCGCGCATCTTCCCGTACGAGAAGTGCGTCAGGTAGAGGAAGCGGTGCAGCCGCTCCACGTCGTCCTCGGGCTCGACGTCGAGGAGCCCCTTGAAGGTCTTCTCGTCGCCGACCCACGGCAGCTTCTTCAGCCGCTCGAGGTCCGCCGTCGTGAGCTTCTTCAGCAGACGGTAGGCGTCTGCGATCTCCGGGTCGGCGTCGTTGATCACCTCGACCTCGGCGGGCTCCTTCGCGAAGAGCACCGCGGCGCTGCCGGCGAACGGCTCGACGTAGGTCTTGTGCGCCGGGAGCATCGCGGCGAGCCGCTCTGACAGTCGCTTCTTGCCCGCGGGCGAGCCCCAGATGGTCTTCTCGACCAGCGTCTCGCCCTGGCTCGCCGCGAGGACGCGACGGGCGTAGGCGATGGCAGCTTCGCGCCGGTCACGCATCGCGCAGTGCCTCCGGGTCGGAGCCCCAGAGCGGGTCCTTCGTGGTGGGCGTGTTCAGGTCCCGCGGCCAGACCACGGGCTCGTCGCGCTTCTGCTCCCGCGACGGAGCGGACGGAGCCTTGCCGTTCCCCTGGTCCGGGGCGGGGCTCTCTGGCTCGCGCGGCTTCGCAGTCTCGGGCATGCGTCGACCTCCGCTGGGGGCAAAGCAGCCGCCCGGAGGCGGAGGGGACACGCGTTCCGACGAGGAGCGGCTAAACTGGGCGGAACCACCATGGGCAAGAAGAAGAAGTGGGTGGAGACCCATCGTTCCGCGATCGAGCAGCTCTCT
>DYPH01000051.1 GCA_020720045.1 Sorangium cellulosum
ATGCCACGATCGCGGGCGTCGAAGCGCTCACCCGCCACGGCGTGAAGGTGTGCGGGTGCATCGTGGTGACGCGCAAGAACGCCCACTACGTCGGCGCGACCCTCGAAAAGTTCGCGAGCCTCGGCGTACGCGACATCGCCCTCTCCCGCTTCTCACCGGCCGGCTACGCGGCCACGCACACCGCCGAACTCCTCCCCTCGCGGAGCGACCTCCTCGACGCCCTCCGTCAGGCCCACACCTTCGCCGACGGCATGCGGATCCAGGTGACGATGCCGATCCCCCCGTGCGTGATCGACACCAAAGAGTTCCCCAAGATCGCCTTTTCGAGCTGCCCGATCGGCACGGAAGCCCAGGAATTTGCTCTTGGAACCGACGGCAAGCTGCGTAACTGCACCCTGCATGCAACGACCCTCGGCGACGGACACACCGACAACTTCGCCGCCATGGTGACCAGCCCGAAGGTGGCCCAGTACCGGGACGTCACGCCCGAGTTCTGTGCGCCGTGTCCGATGCGTGCATCCTGCATCGGTGGGTGTGGAGCCGCCGCCGCCGCCGCCGCGACCGACGACCGCCCGTCGGAATTTGCCGGCTTGGATCCGTTCGTGGCCCAGCACGTCGACGATGCGCTCGCAGCCCGCTTGGCCGCGGCGCGGAACGGAGCCCCCTACGTGCCGCTCGGGCGCGCGAGACGGCGCGGTGAACTGCCGGTCCTTCCGACGACGGGGGGCAAATGAGTACCCACGACGACGACCGCGCGGCCGTCCTGCGGCGACGGGCCCTCTTGGTCGCTTCCGCGCTTGCCGGCCTCACCGCCGATGGGTGCCGGGAAAATCCGCCTCCGCAGCCGTGCCTCTCCCAGGTGGCAACGCCGCAAGACGCTGGGGAAACGGTAACGATCCCCATGCCTTGCCTCACTCCACTGCCAAATCCAGACGCCGGGGAGCCGACACCACCGCCGATCGCCGACGAGCCCGATGGGGGCCCTCCGCCGCAACCGTGCCTCTCGCCGCCACCGCCGCACCCGTGCTTGTCGATTGCGCCGCCCAAGCCGCCGCCGCACCCGTGCTTGTCGCCGGTGCCCAGAAAATAGGAACGCACCACCGATGAACCAGGTCTCGCTCCTGCTGGTATGGCCGGGGACCCACGGCGCGGCGGCGGGGAACTTTGGAGTACCCCAGCTCGTCGGCTTGGCGACCTATGTTCGTGGAAAAACAGGCGCTTCCGTCGCGGTACGCGATCTAGGCGCTGAGCGGGCCCGCGGGACCGACATTTGGAAAATGCTCGCCGGTGACGAGAACGGCCAGCCGTGGAGCATCATCGGCCTCTCCTGCTACTCGAGCTACGACTACCTCCTCTGCCAGGCGATCGCCCTCCGAATTGCAGAGATTTCGCCGGAAACCATCGTCGTCGCGGGCGGCTACCACCCGAGCGCGCGCCCCGGCGATTTCACCCCCGACGACGGCTTCGACGTATGTGTGATCGGTGAAGGGGAGAAGCCGCTCGTGACGATCGTCGAAGCGGTCGCCGGCGGCGTGCGCGAGTCGCTGCGGGGGCTCACCCTCGGCCCCGACGCCATTGCCCATTACGACGAGCTTCCGCTGTCCGATTGGTCGCTCCTCAATCGCTACAAATCGGTCGCACGGCGGATCGCAAGCCAGGCGGAGATCTACCTCTCCCGCGGCTGCCCCTTTGATTGTGCATTCTGCATGGAACGGGCGAAGCGGGAGACGTCTTGGCGGGCCTTCGACGTCGAGCGTGCGCTCGAAGAGTTCAAGAATCTTAACGAATTTTTGAATCTCGAGCGATGGACCGTCTACGTAGCCGACGCCCTCTTCGGCATGCGGAAGCAGTGGCGACGGGCCTTCCTCGAAGGGCTCGCACGGAGCGACATCAAGACGGTTCGCACCTGGCTCCTGGTACGCGTCGACATGATCGACGACGAAGATCTCCAACTGTTTCAGGCGGCCAATTGTGCCCCTGGGTTCGGTCTGGAGTCGGGCGATCCGGTGCAGCTTGCACGGATTCGAAAGTCGGGTCGCCTCGACGACTACCTGGCGAAGATGGAGCACGTCTCCGCGCGCGCCCGCGAGCTCGATCTGCCGTGGGGGGCGAACGTCATCGTCGGCCATCCTGGCGAAACCGAAGCAAGCATGCGAACTTCGGCCGCTTACCTAAGGCGCCTCTTCCACGACCCTCGCGGCGTAACCGGCTTCCTTTCCGTAGACCCGTTCCGCCTCTACCCGGGCTCGCCCATCGACGACGATCGCGCCACCTGGCAGGCGCAGACCGGCTGTCGCTTCTACCGCCCCGAGTGGTGGAAGGACGGCGACCAGGAATTTCTCAGCGAGTGGGTCGATCCCTCCTACGACCTTGGCTACGACCGGCGCGTTGCGCTGACGAACGAACTCTTCGCGCCGCTCGTGCAGGATGCACCGAAGTACTTTGCCTACCGAGGGACGGGCGGCGGCAGCGCCGAAGAATCACGCGCCTACTTCCGGCGGGCCCTCGACGGCCAGATCGAGCAGTTCGCGCCGCGGACGCGCATGCACTACCGTAAACTTCGGTATTCATGGGCCAAATACACCGGTCGTGGCGCAGAGGCCCGGCGCGCACTTCGCGACGACGCCGACTTCGCCCGCGACGCCGCCGAGCGGCGCGCTGCGACGATCGCCGGGCTCGACGTTGGGCCCTCGATCCTCGACGCACTTCGGACGGTCCCCCGGGAGCGCTTCGTCCTGCTCGATGCCCTGGGCGACGCCCACAAGGACCAAGCGATCCCCCTCGACGCCAGCGGCGACAGCTCGGTGAGCGCCTTTCACGCCTACCTGCGGACGTTCACACTCGCTGGTATTTCCAAAGGAATGCACGTACTCGACCTCGGTGCCGGGACCGGCTACGGAACCGCCCTCCTGGCGACGATCGTCGGCGAAACGGGGAGCGTCCTCGGCGTCGAACTCGACCCAAGCCACGCCGCCGTCGGGGCGGAAACGCTCGCCGCTTGGCCCCAGGCAACGCTCGTCGCCGGCGACGCATTTGTCTCCGCCCGGCGAGACGCCGGATCGGAGAACGCGTTTGTCTCCGCCCGGCGAGACGCCGGATCGGAGAACGCTTTCGCCAGCGAATTTGCAGGGGATGCACGCTGGGATGCCATTGTCGTCGGCTTCACGATCGCCGAGATCCCGGCCACGTGGCATCGGGTCGGCCGCGTCATCGTCGCGCCGGTCGCCGTCGCCGGGAGTACAACCGACGCGCGGCTTACGCGTGCAATCTGCACAGAAAAGGGCTTTGAGACGGAAGTCTTTGAGGAGGTGCGCTACGTGCGAACGCGGGCCGCCGCGGACGTCGGCGTGCCCGAGCGGACGTCGCCGAATTACGGCACGACTTCCGACACTTCCCTAGGAACGCGCAGGTCGCTACCGGTCGTCACCCGCTAGGAGAGCAGCAACCCACGCGGCGCGCTCTTCGTCGCTGGTCGCGAGGCGATCGAGGGCCCACCGCCCAAGGAGGCGCTCGTAGTCGGCGAGGAGTCCGCGAGCCCCTGTCAAGGTGGGCCCGCCGTCTCTCGCGACGCCGCTTCCTGCAATTTCGCTGGCGGTCGCGAACGGACGGGCCGCGTAGCGGAGATACATGCAGAGTCCATCGATTGCGTCGCGTTCGGTCCGGGCCCACCGGGAAAACTCGGCGTTCGGCCGCCGCCGAAGTACTTCCTCGGCGGCAACGACGGCGCTCTCGTGGAGGTAGAGCGCGACCGTCGTTCCGATCGTCCCGTCGTGCCAGGGGGCTGGCGCGCCGACGACGATGGAATCGCCCAGGACGCGCCCCCGCGGGCCGAGGGCATGACTCACCCAGAGCGGCGCACGCGCCCCCGGGACGGCGGCACGCGCAGCTTCGATGCGGGCAATCGACGCCTCAGGGAGCGTCGTTGGAAGCGCCATCGCGAGGGGCTCGGCGACGATCCACGAGGTGGTGAGCAGCTCGACGACGATGGGACTTTCCGAAGCAATTTCATTCTCATCGGCGAGGAGGGCGTAGGGTTCCCGCTCGACGAGGAGTGGCAGGCGCTCGGGATGGCGCGCCGTCGCGAGAACCCGCGCGAGGATCCCATCATCGGCACCGACAAACGCAGCAAGCGGCGGGGCCGCTTCCGCAAGCCACGCCGCATAACGTGCATCATACAGAGAACCGAAGGTCGTCGCCGGGCTCGCCGCGAGGAGGGCGAACAGGGCCGCTTCGCGGGGCGTCTCTGCGCGGGGATCAGCCGCCGTCGCCGCCATCCGAAATCGCAATGTCGAGGCAGGGTTGCGGGGCGGCGTCGCCAGCATCAATCGGGGCCGAAAGGCAGGGCTGGGGCGCGCCATCGGCGGCGGCATCGCGTGCGACCGGTGAGAGGCACGGTTGCGGGGCAGCGTCGGTGCCGGAATCGAGGGCGATGCTGAGGCAAGGTTGGGGCGCCGGGTCAGCATCGGACCCGCAGGCGATGGCGACGCTGGCGCTTGCCATCGAAAGGAGCGCGGCCTTCACAAGGCGGCTCCGGCGGGCCAAAATCGCGGCTTTGTCGTCTTGATCGTCGTTCATGAGGGCGCCTCAACCGTGCACCGAACGGGGGCCGTTGGCGAGGGGAAACGGCGCGTCGGCCATTGACGATACGCGGTCACGGTGGTCGGTTGCGAGCATGGCTCATCCTGGCGTCGCCGTCGTTCGCGCAGTCCTCGAAAATTTGGAGTTGGTCTTCGAGGAGACCGACATGGGGGATGACGTCGTCCGCTTCGCCGTCGATACCGGCGACGAAGACATCCTCCTCGCCGGCGCTTTGGCAACCCACCAGCCGGGGAGTTTCGTGTTTCACATCGTGAGCCGCGCCGAGTTTGAGGAGAAGCACGTCCCGTCGCTCTTCGCCTATGCGGCCGCGGTGAACGCCTACGATCCGCACGTGACACTAGAAATTGAGCCGCCGCGCCCCGATCAGGCCGGCGTCATCATGATCCGCGCAAGCGTGAACTATGCACGTATTGACGTCCTCGAAGAGGGCTACGTCGCCAGCGCGATCGGCGCCGCTATCGAGGGGAGCGAACGGTGGTTTGCCGGCATCGAACCGGTCCTCGACGGCGAAGACCCCTTCGAGGTGGCCGAAGCCTATGCAGACTACACCGATGAGGACGAAGCGGGTGCTCCGGAAGTCGACGCGAAGAATCTGAATTGAACGTGTGGTAGTGGCGCCCTTCCCATGGCATCGGAAGCGCCCCCTGCCCCGCCTTCGTCGGGGTCTATTGAGTTCCCGCCCGGCCTGCCGATCAGCAGCCGCGTCGCAGACATTGCGCGCGCTATCCATGAAAACTCGGTCGTGATCGTTGCCGGAGCGACCGGCTCCGGCAAGACGACCCAGCTCCCAAAGATCGCGCTCGCGATGGGGCGCGGCCTCGAGAAGGTCATCGGCGTCACGCAGCCACGACGGATCGCGGCGACGAGCGTGGCGGCCCGCGTCGCCAGCGAGCTCGGGAGCCCCCTCGGGACCGACGTCGGCTACCAGGTGCGCTTCGACGACCGCACCTCGGCGGCGACCTACGTGAAGTTCATGACCGACGGGATTCTTCTCGCGGAAATTCATGGAGATCCGCTGCTTCGCAAGTACGACACGCTGATCATCGATGAGGCCCATGAGCGGAGCCTCACGATTGATTTCTTGCTCGGCTACCTGAAGCGAATCCTGCCGGAACGCCCCGATCTGAAAGTGATCGTAAGCTCTGCCACGATTGAGCATGAGCGTTTTTCGGAATTCTTCGGGGGTGCGCCGGTCCTTCAAGTCGAAGGGCGGACGTTCCCCGTCGAGGTCCTCTACGAGCCCCCTGCCGAAGAGACCGACCTCGCCGTCGCCGTCGCCGATGCCGTCGAGAACGTGACGCGCCTCGATCCACACGGTGACATTCTCGTCTTTTTCCCCGGCGAGCGTGAGATCCGTGAGGCGGAGAGCGAACTCGTCGGGCGACGCCTCCGTCATACGGTGATTCAGCCGCTTTACGGGCGCCTCGAAGCGAGTGCCCAGCAGAAAGTCTTTACGAGCATTTCCGAGCGTCGCGTCGTCCTCGCAACAAACGTCGCGGAGACGTCGATCACGATCCCGGGCATCGTCTACGTCATCGACACCGGGTCGGCCCGCCTCTCTCGCTATGACGGTCGCTCAGGGACGACACGCCTGCATGTGGAAGGAATTTCACAAGCTAGCGCCGATCAGCGGAAAGGGCGCTGCGGCCGCGTTCGTGAGGGGGTCTGCATTCGCCTCTTCGACGAAGCGAGCTTTCAAGCGCGCCCCGCCTACACCGATCCCGAGATCAAGCGAACCGGTCTCGCAGGTGTGATTCTTCGTATGAAGGCGCTCGATTTGGGCGATGTCGAGAGCTTTCCGTTCCTCGATCCGCCGGACAAAGGCGCGATCGCCGAGGGGTACCGGGTCCTTGAAGAGCTCGGGGCATTGACGAAAGAACGGACCCTCACCGCCATCGGTCGCGAGCTCGCTCGGTTCCCCGTCGATCCCCGCATCGCGCGAATGGTGCTGGCCGGCCGCGACCTTGGATGCCTCGAAGATGTGCTCGTCGTCGCCGCCGCGCTCAACGTCCAAGACGTCCGCGAGCGCCCCCGGGAACACCTCCAAAAGGCCGACGATCTTCACCGACGTTTCCGCGACGAACAGTCCGATTTCGTCGGAATTTTGAAGCTGTGGGACTTCGTCCGCGAGGCCGAAGCGAAGGGGACGAGTCACCTTCGGCGCGTCTGTCGGGACTCTTTTCTCTCTTTTCTTCGCATCCGTGAATGGCGAGACGTCCATCGACAGCTCGAAGAACTTTGCCAGGACTTGAAGGTCGTCAAAGGGGCAAAAGCAAAAAAGCAGAACGGAACGACTACCGGAGAGCAACGAGGCCTCCAGCTCTCGAAGGCGCTGTTGACCGGTCTTTTGTCGAAGATCGGCCAGTGGAATCCGGAAACGCGGACCTACGTCGGCGCGAAGCAAACGCGCTTTGTGATCCACCCCTCTTCCGCACTTGCGCGAAAGAATCCCCAGTGGATGATGGCGTTTGAGCTTGTCGACACCTCGCAACTCTTTGCGCGAATGGCAGCAAAGATTGAGCCCGAGTGGCTCGCCGAGCTGGCCCCCCACCTCCTGCGCACGAGCTACGGCGAGGCCCACTGGTCCGAGCGCACCGCACGCGCTGTCGTAAAGGAACACGGGACCCTCTTCGGCCTCACCGTCTACCGGGATCGAAACGTGGATTATTCACGGATCGAGCCGGCGCGCGCGCGCCTCCTGTTCCTTGATCACGCGCTCGTGCGCGGCGAGTTCGAGACGCGTGGCGCTTTTCAGAAGAAAAATCGGGAACTTCTTGAGCACGTCGCCACGCTGCGCGCCAAGGCCCGGAAGAGCGACATGCTCTCCGACGACGACGCGCTCCTCGCATTTTTCGACGCCCGCGTGCCGAGCGACGTCACCCAGGGGAAGGACTTTGAGGCGTGGCGGGCGACCGCCGAGGCGAGCGACCCGAACCTCCTCGTGTTGCGCCTCGAAGACGTCCTCGCCGGCGAGAGCGCCCTCCGCGACGAGGATCTCCCGGACAGCATTTGCTTGCATGGTGCAACATTGCCGCTTCGCTACATCTTCGATCCTGCCCGCGACGACGACGGCATCACGGTGACGCTCCCGCTGGTGCTCGTGCCTCAGATTCGCGCTGGTGAACTCGATGGGACGGTTCCGGGGGCCCTTCGCGAAAAAGTGTACACGCTCCTCCGCGACCTTTCAAAAGGCATTCAACGGGATCTCAAAGCGGCTTACTCGGCCGAGGCAGACCCGCTCTACGCCCTTGCGACGGCGGTGGCGCGACGAATTGCGCCATTGACGCAGAGCGGAAAGCCCATTGCGGAGCCCTTCTTACCCGCACTGAGTGCTGCCATTGAAATTGAGGCGGATGTGCACGTCCCCCCGAGCGCCTTCCGCCTGGAGTTCTTGCCGCCGTTCCAGCGCCTCCTCCTTCGGATCGTCGATGGAAAAGGGAAGGTCGTCGGCGAGGGGCGTGACGCCGACGCCCTTCTGGAGCGCTTCGGCATGGAAGCGCGCGCGGCGTTCCGTGCGGCGGCGCCGGTCGTTCCTCAAGCGAAAGCAGGATTGACGGCGTGGACCTTTGGCGATTTGTTACCCCACGTCGTGCGACAGGTCGGTGGCGCGACAGTACGGAGCTATCCGGCCCTCGTCGACCGGGAGACCTCGGTCGAGTTCGCCCTCCTCGAAGCAGGCGATGCGGCCGAGCTGGCGACGCGCGGCGGCGTACGGCGCTTGGTCCTCATCGCCCATCGCGTGCAAATTTCCTCGATCAGCGCGCGCTTGCCGCGGCCACTTACGGTGCGGACGGGGCTCCTCCCGAAGTCCTTTGAGGATGCGGCTCGGCGAGCACTGCTGCACCGGATCGTCGATGAGGCCTACCGTCTCGACGACGGACCGATCCCGCGAAACAAGACCGATTTCGATGCGTTGCTCAATGCAGGAATCGGGAGACTTCAATCCGTTTTCCAGCAGTGGCATGCTGCGATTGGCGCGGCTGCCCTTGAGCTCACGAAGGCGCTCACGGCGATGCAGAGCGCCGCGAAGCACCCGGGGGCGAAGCTTGCGCTCGGCGATCTCCACGAGCAGCTCACGCGGATGCTCCCGGAAGACCTCTACGCCCACGTCCCCTTCGCGGTGCTCCAGCAATTTCCAAGGTATTTCCGTGCGATGCCGCTTCGTCTCGGGCGCGCGATCACCGATCCTCGCAAGGATTCTGCGAAGCTAGAGCCGCTGACGCCGGCCCTCGCGGCCTTCGTAAAGAAGCGAGCCGCCTCAAAGACGCCGAATGCACTCGCGTGGCACGCGTTGCGCTGGGACCTCGAAGAGCTCCGCGTGGCGATTTTTGCCCCCGAGCTCAAGAACCCCTACCCGGTTTCCTTGGCGAAATGGACGGCGGCCCTCGCGGCCCTTTCGTGAACGGTGGCGCCGACGCGCCACCTCCGTATGCTCGCGCCGATGGAAAGACGCCCCCTCGCCGCAAACGCCCTCGGAATTGCGCTCGCCCTCGTCGCGACCGCCTTGAACGCCCAGGCGGAGCCGACCAAGGCCTCGCCCAGTGGCGAGCCGCCTGTAGCGGCACCGCCCGCGACCACCGCCCCGCAGGCGCGCGTCGAGGGCATCGTGGTCGACGCCGACGCGACAAGCGACGCCCTCGTATTGACCGATACCGTCGCAAAGAAGACCTACCGCCTTCATCCCATCGCCGCCGCAGTTTACGCGTCTTCCGACGGAAAAACCTCGGCAGAGGCGATCGCAACGTCTGTTTCAGAGGGGCTAGGATCGACCATTTCGGCGAACGATGTATGGGATTTGTGTGACCTTCTCGCCGACGCGAATTTGCTAGTCACACGGGTGACGCCGGCGGGCCTTCACCCGGGGAGCTTTTTGGTTCTTCCTGATGGGACGGACGCAAGCGGCGTCGTGAGATTGCAGAGCGATTCGCCGCAAAAAGCAGCCCCCACGCAGAGCGTCGCCGATCGACGGGGCAAGCTCGCCAAGGAAAAAGACCGAAAAGTGAGCCATCGGGACAGCATTCGCGCCGAAGAAGCGAAGAAGGTCGCCGATCCCGAGATTGCGGCACTTCGCACGCAGCGCGGCAAGATTCGTGAGCGCTTCAAATCCGCTTCTGAACAGGAACAAAAGACGCTCACAGTTGCCGCCACGGAAGTCTCCGGGCATGAACTTCGGAAGCGAAGGAAGGGCGAGGAAGCGAAAAAGTTCCAACAACACGACCTCCAGAAACGGTAGCTGGGAAGCAATGCTGGTTCTCGTCCACGATGGAACGCCGGAGACGACGCGCGACCTCCTCGTCGCCGCGGCGGGCGCGCGAAACGTCCCCGTGCGCGAGATCGAGGCGAGCACTTTCCGCTTTTCGCCGGCCGATCGCCTCCCGGCACGTGCTGCCCTCTTTCGGACCGCCGGCTCTTCGCTGGCCATCGATGTTGAGCACTTTCTGTGGGCAACCGCCGAAGCGCCACCGGCGACTTTTTACAAAGACTCTCCTTACTTCGCCTGCATCAGCCCCGAGCTCGCCTTTCGGAGCGCTGGGCTTACCGTCCCCCGGAGCGCGGCGCTCCGAAGCACCGCTCGCCCGCAGGTCGAGGCGCTCGTGGCGACGCTCGGCGGCTTTCCGGTCGTTGTAAAGTGCAGCGGTGGCGAGGGGGGCGTCGGCGTCTTTCGGGCCGACGACCTGCGCACTCTCCTGCCGCTCCTCGACTTCCTAATCCGCGGTCGCGGGGAGACGCCGCGCCTTCTCGCTTACGTCGGGGAGGCGATTCACCATCGTGTGATCGTCGTCGGCGATCGAGCGGTTGTATCTTACACGAATCCAACCGCCCCCGACGACTTCCGGTCCCAACCGAGCGGCGAGCGGGCCGACTACACCGACCGACCGGAGCCGCACCTCGCCGATGCCGCGGTCCGCGCGGCGAACGCGCTCCGGGTTGCCTTCGCTGGCGTCGATCTCCTCGTGCATCGGAGCGGCCGCATCTACGTGCTGGAAGCAAATTTCCCCTGCTATTTTGCGCAAGTAGCCGAGGTCTGCCCCGAGTTCGACGTCGCAGGGACGGTACTCGATAGCCTGCTTCCGCGGTAACGTCAGCGCTTGCGCCGGCGGGCAGCGACGAGCCCCGCAACGAGGAGTGCAAGCCCGGCGACCCGGGTCGTCCCGGTCGCGCGATGCACGGTGCAGCTGCAGTCGCCATCGCCACTTTGGGTGAGAGGGGTGCGGCCGTCACCGGTCACGCCGGAATCGGTCCCGACAGTGCCGCCGTCGCGGACGACACCCCCGCCGTCGGTTCCGAGCACCACGCCGCCGTCGGCTTCAACTACCGGTCCACCGCCGCCCAGCTCGAAGGCGCCGATGTCGATGGCGGCGCCGGCGACGGAACGCCCTTCCTGGGAGGCGACAGCGACGTACTGGGCCGTCGGGAGCAGGGAGAGCCCGCCGCCAGTGCCCGGATCGGCCCCTTTGTCGACGAGTTCGGAACCGGCAACGAGGCGAAAGTCGTGGCCATCGAGGTTGACGAAACCGGGATTGGTGGTCGTCGAGTTATTGGCGAGGAGCGCGGAAGCTTGCGCAGTCACCGTACCAGTACCGAAGAAGACATTGTTCTTAACAACGGCAGGCGTCGGCGCAGCATCAACCAGAAATGTGCCACCAGCACGGCGATTGACAACCGTATCGTTTACCACAAACAGCGACTGATCCGGATTGCTCCGACTCTCCTCGGCATAGGAGATAATGTTCGGATTGTGAGTCGTCGCGTTCTGCTCGATCACATTGCCGATGATGAAGGTCTTCCCGCCGTCGGGGACGTTGATCTCGTAGCTCGGCGTCCCGTTGTCACCGTCCCAGATATGGTTGTAAAGAATATGATTTTCGGAGGCTCGCGTCTTCACAAGGTGGCCCTCTTTCGCGTCGTGCGAGGAGGAGCTGACGAGCCAGAACTCGGCGTAGTGGTTTAGATACATATTGTGCTCGTAGCCGCTCTTGAGCACACCATTCTGGGAGAACTCGCTACGCTCAATACGAACAACGCCATTCCCAGAAGCGTCACTTCCGTCGGGATTGAGCGGACCACCAAGGATGCCGTTCTGGTTGTCGTGAAAGTAGCTATTCCGAATCGTCAACTTCAGTCCCTGATGGCGAATCGCCGCTCCATTTGTGTCGCTCGTATTCAATACCTGACCGAACATCTCGAAGCCATCAATGGTGGCATTGGCCGCGTAGATGACCCAGGTCCCCTTCCCCTGCGCGTTCTTCCCGCCGGCGTTGATCTTCGCGCGGCCGTTCACGGAGCGGAGGGTGAGGTTATCGGTCTTCCTGGCGCAGACGTCCCCGACGTAGGTTCCGGCAGCATCGACCTCGATGGTGTCGCCGGGCTGGGCGGCGGCGATCGCCGCGCAGGGGGCCGCGTAGGTTTTGCCGGGGCCGACGGCGAGGGTTCCGGCGGCGGCGAGGGAGGGAACAGCGAGGATCGCGCAGCTTACGAACGGGGCTAGACGGAGCTTCATCGCTACCCGTTCGTGGGCGGCGCTCGCGAGAAAACTCCGGGAAAATAGGGATTCCAAGGCTGGGGAATTTTGCCTCACACGCTTCTGTGCACACCCGTGCTGTCGTGCGCGCATGGCTGCAAGCGGAGCTCTTTGGCGATGAAACTCAACAACGCACTTGTGTTCGGATTGATCCTTCTCGCGCTCGGAATCGGAGCGACGCTCCTGAGCGGCGGGCAGACGGTCTGGTATAGCGCTGTAATCGTTGGTCTTTTGAACATAGGCCGCGGCCTTGCTGCCGGCGGGAGTTACAACCCAGCCGAGGACCCAAATGTCGAGGCGTCCCTCGACAGGGGTGGCGGCATGCAGACGCAGTTGGCGGGGCAGTCTTGCGTGCAATGCACACGCAAGCTCCTCGGCAACTTTGAAGGGCGAGCCTGCAGCGGGTGCGGCAGCGCCGTCCATCGGGACTGCTACGCGGCTCACCGCGACGCCGCCCACCCGAAAGTCGGCGGCTACCGGGACTCCCCCCGATAGCCGCCTGTCAATCTCGTCGGTCAATTCATCGATGAACGCCCCTTCTTAGGTGGATTCGCAGCGATGATCGCCTCACGAATCATCCCACACAGTTCCGGATTCTCGCGGAGCGACTCTCGGGAGCGCTCGCGACCATTCCCGAGGGCGGTGCCGGCAAAGGACAGGTGACTGCCGCTCTTTTCGACGAGACCGGCCGCCATTCCGAGGTCGAGCAGCTCGGAGAGTTCGTCGATTCCATGACCGTAACGAATCTCGAATTCGGCTTCGGTAAACGGCGATGCCATCTTGTTCTTCGCGACTTTGACGCGTGTACGTCCGCCGACGACCTCCTCACCGACCTTGATCTGGCCGATGCGACGGACGTCGAGGCGCATGCTCGCGTAAAACTTGAGCGCGTTGCCGCCAGTCGTCGTTTCGGGGCTTCCAAAGACGACGCCGATCTTCTGCCGAAGCTGATTGATAAAGAGCATCGTCGTCTCGGTTTTGTGGGCAACGGCCGTCAGCTTTCGGAGCGCCTGACTCATCAAGCGCGCCTGGAGCCCCATGTGCTGATCCCCCATATCCCCTTCGATTTCCGCTTTCGGCACGAGGGCGGCGACCGAGTCGATGACGACAAGATCAATCGCACCGGATCGGACGAGGAGCTCGGCAATTTCCAACGCCTGTTCGCCGGTATCCGGTTGGGAAACAAGCAGTTTTTCGGTCTCGACACCGAGGGCGCGTGCGTAGCGAACATCGAGGGCATGCTCAGCGTCAATGAAGGCACAGAGGCCCCCAGCTTTCTGGGCACTCGCGATGGCGTGGAGGGCGAGCGTCGTCTTTCCGCTCGCTTCCGGCCCGTAAATCTCGACGACGCGCCCCCGCGGCAGCCCTCCGATTCCCGTCGCAAAATCGAGGGTGAGGGATCCCGTCGAGAGGACTGCAACATCGGCAACTTCACCGTCCCCGAGCTGCATGATCGCCCCTTTGCCGAACTGTTTTTCGACGCTGGAGACGACCGACTTCACTGCCTTGAGCTTCTCTGCGATTTCCATGAACATACACAACTCCTAGAATTGAATACAACGTGTTAGAGAGGATGAGAGAGGAGAGAAATCTTTGTTGAGGCGCGCTTCGACCGCCTCACGTGGGGCTTCGGTCGAGGACTCGGAAGGAGAGAGCCTCGGCGACATGGCGGGCGAGGACGGCGTCGACGCCGTCGAGGTCGGCGAGCGTTCGCCCGACGCGGAGGACCTTTCCGAAGGCGCGCGCGGAGAGGCCAAGCCGTTGTGCGGCCCGCGAGAGCAGGGAGGCGCCCGCCTCGTCGAGGGCGGAAAACCGTTCGAGATCGGCCCCTTGCAGGCGGGCATTGCAGGAAGCGTGGGCCCCATGGCGGCGCCGTTCTGCCTGCGCGTCCCTCGCGGCGATCGCCCGCGCACGGACGACCTCGGAGGTTTCGCCGCGCTCTCCGCTGTAGAGTGCACCGACTTCCACCGGAGGCAGCACGACGTGGAGGTCGAGGCGATCGACCAGCGGACCGCTCATGCGCGCCCGGTAGGCACGGACCCGCTCCGGCGAGCAGGCGCAGCGTCGCGAGCCGTCCCCCGCATACCCGCAGGGGCACGGGTTCATCGCGGCGACAACGAGGGGCGAAGCGGGGAACGTCGCCTTCGCAGATGCTCGAGATACCGTGACAATTCCGTCTTCGAGGGGCTGGCGGAGCGCTTCCAGGGCGCTCCTTCGGAACTCGGGGAGTTCGTCGAGGAAGAGGACGCCGTGATGCGCCAAACTCACCTCGCCCGGCCGTGGGGGATCGCCGCCGCCGACGAGGGCGACGTCGCTCACGGTGTGGTGGGGCGCGCGGAAGGGGCGCGTTCCGGCGAGGACCGCCGCTGCGTCGGCACGACCAACGCCGGCTACGCTTTGTACGGCGAGCACCGAAAGGCGCTCTTCGTCGTCGAGGGGCGGAAGAATCCCCGGGAGGCGGCGCGCGAGCATCGTCTTGCCGACGCCGGGCGGCCCCAGCAGCAAGAGGTTGTGGCCACCGGCGGCGGCGACTTCAAGGGCGCGGCGCGCGAGCGTCTGACCGCGCACATCGGCAAGTTCGTCGAGGCCGGAGGGTGTACGTGCAGGTTGCACATAGCTCGGCGCGTCGAGGGGGCGTCGATCGTTGAGGGCATCGGCGACTTCGGCGAGGTGGTCGGCGACGCGAATCTCAAGAGCGCCGGGACCAAACTCAAGCGCCGCCACAAGCGCCGCTTCGGCACCGTTTGACCGTGGAACGATGACCCGTTTGATGGCGGTAGACAACGAATCCTCCTCGGATTTATCGCGTGCATCATGCCCATTTTTTCGCGTACGACGACGCGCGCCGAGGAGATGGGGGAGCGTCCCGCGGAGGGGATGGAGCGTTCCGTCGAGGGCGAGTTCACCGAGGAGGAGCGTCTCCTCAAGGGCCTCCCGGGGGACGCGCCCAAGGGCCCCCAAGACGCCGCCGGCGATGGCGAGGTCGAAGCCCGACCCATGCTTACGGAGGTCGGCGGGGGCGAGGTTGACCACGACCCGACGTTCCGCGAGGTCGACACCGATTTGAAAGAGGGCGCTTTTTACGCGTACGCGGCTCTCGCGAACGGCGGTCTCGGCGAGGCCGACGAGTTCGAAGCTGGGGATCGACGTGGCGACGTCGACTTCGACGCGAACCGCATGAGCATCGAGTCCAACAAGCGCGGAAGCGTGGGCGGTGGCGAGCATGGCCCCCCTTCCTCACGCCCCGTGCCAATTCAAATTTCGAGCGAATCGAGAGATTTCGGTCGGTATCCCCCCTGGCCCTCCGCCAAAAAGGGTGGCCCGGGCCAGGGGGGATCGGCGCACGGCGGAGCGTGCGGATCGGATCGCTCGCCTGTGCATTCGTCCCCTTCCCGGAAGCGCGACCGTCCCTTAAGAGGCGCCCATGTCTGATCCCCGCCTCAACCGGCCAATTTCCGTCGCAGAACTCGCCGCGCTCGTTCCGAACGGCGCGAAGGCTTTCGTCCACGGCGCCGCGATGACGCCGGTCCCCCTCTTGGATGCGCTCGCCGCGCGCGCCGACGTCGAGGGGGTCACGCTCTATCACCTGCATACTGCAGGGACCGATTCCTTCGTCGCCCCGGCGGTCGCCGGCCGCATCCGCTCCGTCTCCTTTTTTGCGGCGGGGAACGTCCGGAAGGCGATCGCCGAGGGGCGCGCCGACTACCTCCCCATCTTTCTCGCCGATATTCCTCGATTGTTCCTTGGTGGGACGATCCCCCTCGACGTCGCGCTTGTGCAGGTCTCCCCGCCAGACCGCCATGGCCTCGTCAGCCTCGGCACCTCCGTCGATGCCGCCCTCGCCGCCGTGATGACGGCGAAGAAGGTCTTTGCGCTCATCAATCCGAACGTGCCGCGCACCCATGGCGCCGCCGCATTCCCCTTCGCAAAGATCGACGCATTCGCGCTCGTCGATCGGCCGCTGATCGCCCACGAGGCGGGCAAGGAACCGACAGAGGTCGAAGGCAAAATCGGCCAAGAAATTGCTAATTTAGTCGTCGATGGGGCGACGCTTCAGATGGGGATCGGCGCCATCCCCGACGCGGTCCTCACGCGGCTTGGCGGGAAGAACGATCTCGGCGTTCATACCGAGATGTTCTCCGACCACCTCGTGCCGCTTCTCGAGAGTGGCGTCGTGAACAATCGGCGGAAGAACGTCTATCCCGGCGTCTCGATCACAAGTTTTGTCAACGGAACCAAGAAGGTCTTTGACTACGTCGATGACAACCCGATGGTGCAGTTCCACCCCTGCAACCACACCAACGACACGCTGATGATTCGCAAGAACGACAACGTCGTCGCGATCAACTCGGCGATCGAGATCGATTTGACCGGGCAGGTCTGCGCCGATTCGATGGGCTTCTCCATCTATTCGGGCATCGGCGGGCAGATGGACTTCATCCGCGGCGCCGCCCTCTCGAAGGGGGGGAAGCCGATCCTTGCCCTTCCGTCGACGGCGGCCAAAGGCACCGTCTCCCGCATCGTCCCCTCCTTGAAGCCGGGGGCCGGGGTGGTCACCACGCGCGGACACGTCCACTACGTCGTCACCGAGTACGGCACCGTGAACCTCGTCGGCAAGACGCTCCGCGAGCGCGCCGAGGCACTGATCGCCATCGCGCCCCCCGACTTCCGGGCAGAGCTGCGGCGCGCGGTCGCCGACGTCCGCCACTACCTGCTCAGCTAACGGCGGTGAGGAAACGGCGAGCGCCGTCAACCTTCCATCGGCCCCCCGGCGCGGGACCGACAAGATCGCAACGGTGCTCGGTGACGATGGAGCAAATCCGCGGAAAATTCTGCTTTTCAAGACGGAACGGATCCTGCATTGTCGCCCACCACAACGGCGTCGAGGTCACCCTCCCCGGCGCCACGTCTTGATTCCGCCCTCGAAACGCACCCGCCCTCACCGTCCTTCGGTGGGGGGCGTCCCATCCGAGCTCGACGGCCCCGCGCCGCCGATGCCCCTGGAGCTCCCGTGAAGCTGTCCGTCCTTTCGCTCTTCGTCGCTACTCCGGTCCTCGCTTTTGCTGCACAAGCGCACGCTGGTGGAGCCTCGGACGCCGCGCCGGCCCTCGGTTACGCGCCGCCGGTCGCCGCCCAGACGGTCTCGGGAACGGCAGCACCGACCGACCCGACGCAACCGCCGAGCGCAGCTGCGCCGACGGCGACCGTCACCGTCGGCGGAACGGCGACGCCCGCGACGACCGATGCGCCACCTCCGGCCCCGGAGACCGAGAAGGCGCCGGAAAAGAGCTGGATCGATAACTTTGCCGGTTCGTCGGTCTTTACCCAGACCGGGGCGACGCTGTCGACGCTCGTGAAGAGCTACAACGGCGACTACAACCCGACGGTTCAGACGTTTACGTCTTTCAGCCCTCGTTACAAAATCAACAAGAATTTCCAGCTTCGTGGCCGTATCGCGGCGACCTACGAGTGGACCAACTCGGACTCGACGAACTACGCCCACGAACTTGAGCTCAGCGACACCAACGTCCAGCTCTTCTACCAGGGCATCAAGGCGTTCGACCTCGGTGGGGGCGTGAAGTTGAAGCTTTCGCCGTTCCTCGGCGCCGGCCTCCCGACGTCCAAACAATCGCGCTACCGCACGATGTTTGTTTCGCCGAGCCTCGGCGTTCAGGCGGCCCTCCCGATCGAAAAACTCTTCGGTGGCGAGTGGATGATCATCGCGAATACGATCTTCACGCACCCCTTCTACCGCTACACGAACGCCGTCGTTGACAACGGCCCGGCGAACGCGACGCTCGATGATGTCCGCCCCGAAAACGCAGGAAATATCGCGTATACCGGGAGTTCCCAGCGCCTCGGCGCCGGGTCGGGCAGCATGGCGAATGCGCTGAGCTGGACCGCTATCGTCGTCGCCGAATACGGCAAATTCTCGCCGGGCGCCTTTATGCTCGGGTCGAGCCAGTTCTACTACACGCCGAAAGCAACGCCGGGCCTGTCGGCGAGCACCGACCCGCCGAACGTCCGTAACTCTACGTTCTTCGCGGCGTGGCTCGACTACCACTTCAACGATTGGCTCACTCCGGAAGTTGGCTACCAGCAGTTCCGTTCGAGCCTTGCCGCCGACGGCAAGTTCGGGAACCCGTTCTTCTCGAAGTACCAGGACGCAACCGTCTACCTCGGCGCGAACATCCAGCTCGACTCGCTCTACAAGGCGCTTTCGGGCAGCCAGGGCGCGGCCGGCGTCGTGCGTGCGAAGAACAACACGCCGATCCGCTTCTACTGAGCAGTCGCCCACAAAGAAACGCGAAGTCCTCACCGGACTTCGCGTTTTCTCGTTTGTTGGGGCACTTAGCGAGATTTGACGCAGCGGAAACCGACGTCGCCGATCTTCGCCTTGCTGTTCGTGTGGGTGTAGTTCCGAATGACCAACTCATCGGCGCCGGACAGGTAGCTCCCCCCCATCACGTAGCGGTCGGCGTTGGTGGAAAGCGAGTCGTCGGAGGCGTAGGGGACGCTCGTCATTGGTGGGGGGACGTCGTTGACGAGGTCCCAGGTCCATTCGCGGACGCCGCCCGCAAGGCCGAAGATCCCTTCCCGCGTTTGCCCCGCCGCGAACTCCTGAGTGCCACGGTAGGGATCGCAGTCCTTGGGCGCTGTCACCGTCGCCCCTTCGTCGACCGTAGCCTCGCCGGAATAAAGTGCGCGATTGCAGTTTGAAGTCGGCGCTTCCGAGCCCCACGGGTACTGCAGGATTCCGGTTTCGGTATTCGCGGCATAGATCCATTCAGGGAGCGTCGGAAGGCGCGCCCCACGAAACGCGCAATAGGCGAGGGCCTGCTCCCAGGGGACGTTATCCACGGCGGGTGGATCGGAGTTACTTCCACCGCTTCCGCTACTGTAACCCCCTTGATAGGTGGCCGATTTTCGCCCCCCAACGCCGACACGCTGCGAATCTCGGAACGCAGAAGACCGAGCAGCGGTGTTCCAGTCTTTCCGCCAAACCATCTTGTCCTTGTAGGGACCGGAATCGAGGATGGCCCCCTCCTTGGGGAGGGGCATTCCTGCGTCGACCCAAACCTTGAAATCGCGCACATTCACTTCGTAGCGATCGACGGCGATTTGGTAGGAATCGAGATGCACGTGCCGAGTCACCGCTCCGTACTGCACCTCAAATTGCGAAGGTCCCTCGTTGAGGAGGGCCATGCCATCCACCCCGCCAGCGTCGGTGGTGTCTCCGTCCGTTGGGAAGGTGAACGTCGGGAAGCAGCCGCCGAGGCCGAGGACCGCAAGGGCGAGCAGCGGAGGGCGCGACGCAAACCGGTTCCGTTTCATGAGCGAAGGAATTGCCCGCTTTGGCCGCCGGCGCAAGACGCCGTTCCCCCGCGGACGCTGAAAAATCCGTGCTAGTGCGCGGGGCACATGGCGAAAGAAGAACGTCCGAAAGCGGTCCTCGTGGCAGTGAAGCTCCCGGAGACGACCGATGCCGAATTCGCATCTGGTCTCGAGGAGCTTGGGCGGCTCGTAACGACCCTCGGCTACGACCCGGTCGCGACGGTGACCCAGACGCGGACGCATTTGGCGTCGGGAGCGGTGCTCGGCGAGGGAAAACTCGAGGAGCTCTCAGAGCTTACTGGAGGTACCGGGCGCGTGGAAGGGTTCGTCGTCCAGAAGAAGGACAAGGCCCGGCTCCGGCGCGAGGAGGCGGCCGGCTTCGCCGAGGAGGATCGTAGCGACGCGGAAGAGGTCGATCCGAGCACGCTCCCCCACGGCAAGATCGCGCTCATCGCCGTCGACCACGACATCTCCCCGAGCCAGGCGCGCAACCTGGAAAAGGCGACCGGCGTCGACGTCCTCGACCGGACTGGCGTCATCGTCGATATTTTCCACCGCCACGCGAAGAGCCGTGAGGCGCGCTTGCAGGTCGAAATTGCACGACTGACCTACACAGCGCCGCGGCTCCGCGAGTCCCCTTCTGGCAAAGAACGGCAGCAAGGCAAAGGGGCTGGCGAAGCGGCCCTTGAGCTTGATCGCCGCAAGATTCGCGATCGAATTGCCGAACTACGCGAAGAGCTCGAAGCGATTCAGAAGAACCAATCGGTCCGCCGCGCCCACCGCCGAGAAGCCCGTCGTGTCGCCCTCGTCGGCTACACCAATGCGGGAAAATCTTCGCTAATGCGAGCACTTACCGGCAGCGAAGTTTACGTCGAAAACAAGCTCTTCGCGACGCTCGACACCACCGTGCGTGCGCTCCATCCGGAAGTCAAACCGCGTATCTTGGTGTCGGACACCGTCGGTTTCATCAAGAAGCTCCCCCACGATCTCGTGGCGAGCTTCAAGTCGACCCTCGACGAAGCGCTCGAAGCCTCTTTGCTCCTTCATATCGTCGATGGATCGGACCCCGCCTGGGAAACCCAAGGGGATGTGACGAAAGAGGTCCTCGCCGAGATCGGCGCCGACGCGGTCCCCTACCAGCTCGTCTTCAACAAGCGCGATCGCATCGACGAGGAGACGCGAGCCCAGCTCGCACGCCGCTACCCGGATGCCTGGTTTGTCTCCGCCCACGAGCCGAGCGATGTCACGGAACTTCATGGCAAAATCGTAGCGTTCTTCGCGGCGAGCTATGTGGCCCGCGAGTTCGTTGTACCTTACACGCGTCAGGCGCTCATTCACGAGATGCACGAGACCGGCCGCGTCGCCCGGGAGGACTACGGCGAAGCCGGGATCACGGTGCTCTTCGAGAGCGACAAGGAAGCGGTCGAGCGCATCGCGGCGAAGCTGTGATTTCCCAGGCATATTGAGTAGCGTGGCGCGGTGAACTCCGCCGAGACCCTCACCGATTTCCTCGCCTACTTGGGCGCCTCCCCGACGCCCTACCACGCCGTCTTGGAAGCAGAGACGCGCCTCGCCGCTGCCGGCTTTTCGAAGCTCGATGAGCGGGAGGCGTGGAACCTCACCGAGGGGTCTGCCCATTGGGTCGTTTTTGGGGGGACGTGCCTTATTGCATTTGTCGTCCCGAAGGCGCCGCGCGGATTCCACATTATCGGCGCGCATACCGACTCCCCAAATCTTCGGTTGAAGCCGAACGCCGAGTACGAAAAAGAAGGCTATCGGCAACTGGGGGTCGAAGTGTACGGCGGGGCGCTTTTGAACTCGTGGCTCGACCGTGACCTCTCCGTCGGAGGTGCCCTGCTCACTGCAGGTTCAAACGGGGAAGTTCTGCGGACGCTCGTCAAGCTTGATCGCCCGATCGCGCGGGTCGCTCAACTTGCAATTCACCTCGATCGTGACGCCAACGACAAAGGGGTCGTCCTCAATCGCCAGGAGCATCTGCCGCCGCTCGTCGGCCTCGCCGGCGCTGGCAAAACGGGCCTCTTCGACGCCCTCGCGAAGGCGGCTGGCGTCGACAAAGAGTCGATCGTCGGCCACGACCTGATGCTCTACGACACCCTCGCGCCCGCCCAAGGGGGGCTCGACGGCGAGTTCGTCTATTCGGCACGCCTCGACAACCTCGCCTCCTGCCATGCCGCGATCGGCGCCCTCATCGACGCCAAAGCGTCCGTCGGCGGCCACGTCGCCGTTGCGGCCCTCTTCGATCATGAAGAGGTCGGAAGCGGGAGCGCCTACGGGGCGGAGTCGTCGTTTCTTCCTCGAATTCTGGAACGAATTTCGGGCGATCGGAGCCGTTACTTCCAGCTCCTCGCCGGCTCGGCCTGCGTCAGCGCCGACATGGCCCACGCGGTCCACCCGAACTACGCGGAGCGCCACGAGCGGAACCACAAGCCGCGCCTCAACGCGGGCCCCGTCATCAAGACGAACTCCCAGCAGCGCTACGCGACGAGCGCGGAGACGGCGGCGCATTTCCGTGCACTCTGCAAAGATGTCGACGTCCCCGTGCAAACCTACGCCCACCGGACCGACCTCCCCTGCGGTTCTACGATCGGCCCGATCACGTCAACGTTGCTCGCAATTCCGACGGTCGACGTCGGCAACCCGATGCTTGGAATGCACTCGGCGCGCGAGGCCTGCGGCTCCGAGGATCAGGCGCTGATGATCCGTGTACTTTCCCGGTTCTTCGCGACGTGAGCGGCTCTACGTTCCGCTCGCTCCTCGCCCTGGCGCTCGCCATGCTCCCGCTCCTCGGCGGTGGGTGTACGTCGAAGGTCGGTGCAGCCTGCAAGAAAGGGCAGGTCGCCTGCGCCGACGCCGCGACGATGCTGGTCTGCGCGACGAGCGGCTCCGACGACGCCCCAGGGACCTTCGAAGCGGTCCGCTGCGCGGGGCCGAAGGGCTGCACCAAAGGGGGAAAAATCGCCTGCGATGGCCCGGTTGCGCACCTTGGCGGTGCCTGCTTGGGGAACGATGCATCCTGCACAGAATCGGGCACCGAAGCGCTGCGTTGTGACAATGGAAAGTACGCGCCATGGCTCGCCTGCCGGGGCCCGAAGAAGTGCCTCGGAGCAGGGAAAAACCTCGCGTGCGACGCATCGATCGCCCGCACGGACGAGGCCTGCACGAAGCCCGGCATCTACGCCTGCGCCGATGGGGGCAAGGAGCTGCTCCAGTGCGACGGGAGCCTCTGGAAGACCTTCCGACGGTGCCGCGGAGTGAGCGGCTGCCGCTTCGACGCGGCGACGAGCGAAGCGAGCTGCGACATGAGCGTGGCAGATGCCGCCGACCCCTGCGCAACGCCTGGAATTGTCGCCTGTTCGAGCGACGGCAAGGCGGAACTCGTCTGCCGGGCGGGCGTCTTTGCGGTCTCGCGGGCCTGCCCGAAAAAGGGGTGCCGCAGCACCGACCGCAAGCGCATCGAATGCGAGTAGCGGCGTTAGAAGCGCCCCGCGCAGCCGAGACCGAGGAGCCCACCGCCGAGCGCTGGTGCGCAAGCGACCGCTGAACCGTTCGAAGTTCCAACGGTTTTCGTCGACGGAGCGCCGAGTGCCACCATGAGGGCACCTCCGACGAGGAGTGCGCCCCCGCCGATGGCCGTCCCAAGACCGACGTTCCGCCAGAGCTTGGTGGAGTTGGCGAGGTCGTCGCAGTTCTTGCTGAGGTCCTTCAAGCAGGTGTTGTGATCGCCGGCGTTCTTCTCGCCGAGGCCGAAGGAGACGCCGGAAACGACGCCGAGCAGTGCGCCACCGCCAACGAAGACCCAGCCAACCGTCCGCAGCCCGCCATTGCTCACGACGACGGTCACCGGAGGCGGCGGCGTTCCTGGCCCCTTCGCGTCGTGGGATTCCTTCGGGACGACGGCGACCGGGGCGAGGGTGAACGACTCGCGGGCCAGCGCACCGCGTTCGACGGTGATCGACCGGCTGCCGCGCTCAAAGCCCTCGGCGGTGACGACAAGCGTGTGGGGACCGACGGCGACCCGAAGCGGCGTTGCAAGCGGCGTCGCCCCCTGGGCCTCGCCGTCGATAAGCAGGGAGGCCGGGACCGACGTACGAACGTCGAGGGAGCCGAGACGGTCTGCGACATTTTTCCGAGCGTCTTCCAGCGTTTGGCGATGCTTGGTGATCCACGCGTCCGTCGTCGCGGCGAGCGCCTCGTCGAGGTGCTTTTCCGCGGCGGGGAAGAGTCCGAGCGCCTGCTCGGCGAGGGCGACCTGGGCCAGCGTCCGAGGCGCCGGCGCGAGTTCCTGCGCCTTGCGAAACTTCGCAAGGGCCTCTTCGTCGCGCCCCGCTTTGCGCAGGTCTTGACCTCCGAGCACGAGCTTATTCGCCGTTTCTACCGGCTTTTCAGGCTCAGCAAACGCGGTAACGGAAAAAAGCGTGGCGAACGAAAGGGCGCATACGAACGAGAGTTTTCGCATCATTCAATCCGTAATGACGGGGGCGCCGTTCGCCCCTGTAGCCGGTTTTGCCGGAGCAGAAGCGCTGGGGGCCGTCGACGGGACGACGCGCGCACTGGAGGAAGTGACGACCGAAGAGGCACCGACCGGCTTCGCCACGGTGTGGGACTCCCGCTCGGTCGCCGCCGGGAGGGCGGTCACCGAAATGCCGGTCGCCGAAGCGACGGCCGACGGAGTCGCGGAGACCTCCGTCGGCGCAATCGCGCTAGACGCGGAGCCGTTGGTCGCCGAGCCCGCGGGGCCGCGACGGGCCGCGAAATAACCGCCAATCCCTGCGCCGACGAGTAAAAACCCTGCGACGAAGGGCCAAACGCGGAACGAACGCCGCGGTGGCACGAGCGGCTCCCCTTCCCAGGCACGCGCGGTATCGCCGGCGGTGGATGGGCGCCTCCCGTCGAGGGAGGGCGAGGCGACCGTCGCCCCGACGGAGTGCACCGCGGCGGACGTTTCGACGAAGGCCGGCACGAGCGAGGGGGCGGGTACCGACCGAGCCCCCGGGCGGGACGAGAGCGCGAAGCGTGGTCCCGTCGATCCGGGACCCCCAAGCGCTTCGGGCGCGGCGAGCGGAAACAGAGCCGCTGCGAGATCTTCCGCCATTGAAAAGCGGTCTTCCGGATTCTTCTGAAGGCAGCGTTCGAGGATGAACGAGAACTCTTCGGGAATCCCTTCTCGCAACGTATGAACGGGAACAGGCGCCTGCGTGCAAATCTTCATCGAAAGATCGATGAGCGTATTTCCATCGAAAGGCGGCTGACCGGCGAGCATCTCATAGAGAATGACGCCAAGCGCCCAGACGTCGGTGCGGCGATCGACGTCTTTCGGGGCCGTCAGCTGTTCGGGGGACATGTAGAGCGGAGACCCGAGGACGGTGCCGGTCTGCGTCAGCCCGCGCGCTTCCCGCGTAAAATCAAGCGATTCAAAACGCTTAGCGATACCAAAATCGAGGACCTTCAGCCGGGTCCCGCCGGTAGCGGTCGCCATCAAGAATAGGTTCTGAGGCTTGAGATCGCGATGGACGATCCCGAGGCTGTGCGCCTCGCCGATCGCCTCGCACGCTTGGATCAAGAGACCGGCGGCGATCCCCGGAGCGATCGGCCCCTCCTCAAGGCGCGCGGCGAGATCGCGGCCGGTGAGGTGCTCCATCACCAGGTACGGGAGCCCGTCGTGCTCGCCGAAATCGTGGACGCGCGCCACGTGGGGGCTCGTCAACGACGCAGCAACCTGCGCTTCCCGCTGGAGTCGGAGCCGCCACTCGTCCTGGACGGCGCCGTTAACCCCGCGCACAAACTTGAGCGCGACCTTCGTCCCGAGCGCAAGGTTCGTCGCCGCGACGACAAACCCCATCCCGCCAGCCCCGAGCAGGCGTTCGACGCGGTACTTCCCCCCGATCGTCTCACCGAGGGGAATGGTCTGTTCGTGGTCGGCCATCGTCGCGGCGGGACCGTAGCAAAATGCAGCGCCGAAAGATCGATTGTCGACGTGGGAATCAGCCGTCTTTGCAGCAGCGGAAGCCGGTCGAGTAGTCGTGGTAGGCGACATCGTGGGCATCGGTCCGGTAGTGGCACCCGTCGCCATTTTGCGCGGTGTCCAGGTAGTAGCCGCCGCGGAACGTCCCGTTCGGGTCGTCGACCCACTCGTGGAGGTTTCCCACCAGATCGTAGGCTCCAAACGACGACTTGCACTTCCCATGGCGCCCCGTCTTCGAGACGGTGCCCGGCTGCTGGTTCAGCCGAGGATCATTCATGGTTTGGGCGCCGTAAAGATCGGGCCCGGAGAGCTTCGGATAGAGGGTCGCAAGCGGCGCTTTCCCATTATCGTTGCAGACTGCATCTTTCCGGTCGTTGCCGTAGGGGAAGGTCGTCCCCTTCTTCCCTTCGCAGGCGGTGACCCACTCCGCCTCGGCACAAAGGCGCTTTCCTGCCGCCTGACAGGCCGCTTCCGCATCATTCTTAGAGACATAAGCCTGCGGAACAACCCCGGCTCGCGAGACCGCTTTCACCGTTTTTCCGGCCGGATTCTCGTAGGGGGAGAAAGCGACCCACGCCCCCCCCTTCTTCTCGACGAGCGAAGCTTCCCACTTGTCGATGCAGACTCGCCCATGAAAACGGGCAGTTGCGGGCCCTTTTGAGGCATCGACGAGGACCATTTCCTTCGGGCAGCCCCGATGCCTCGACGACGACTTCGCCTTTGTCCCGTCGGAGGATTTCGACTCCTTGTCCGATTTCCCCGCGCCAGGTTTCGGCTTTGAGTCGCTCTTGCCGCGCGCGTAGCTTGGCGTAACGACAAGAGCTGCACCGAAGACGAAAACGCCGACCGCCGCTAGCCAATGCGTCCCTCCGCGAAGCGGAAGACGGCGGGGAACTCTCTGCAAACGCATGGGCAGGCGAGCTAGCAGACTCGACGAAAAACGCCCGTTTCTCGGCAAAATCCGAAAACGGGCGTAAATTCAGCGAGTTTACGAGTTTGCTGCTCCGTCGGCGCCGCCTCTCAGTGCGGAATCACGCCGCCAAACCAGGCGGCAGCCCCCGCCGCGGCGATGACGACGAGGAGACCGACGGCGATGACCGGTCCGTTGCCCGCTTTTTTCGCCGGGATCGGCTCTGGCGGCGGCGCGATCTGCGCGGCAGCGGCGGCGGTGACCGGAGCCATGATGTTCATTCCGGGTGGAATGGTCCCCCCCGGCGGAATCGGACGGGGCGGGGCCGGCGGCGGCTCGGAGCGCATCGGGAGGCCGAAAGAGGTCTCTTCGAGGTCGGCGAGGTTCCCCTCCGAGAGGTTCTTGATGCTCGAGCGAATGGAGTCTTCTTTGCGCTTTTGGGCGGTCTGCGCGGTCTGGGCGACGTCGCCGAGGCCGAAATCGGCAGCCCAATTCGTCGGATCGACGAAGCTTGCCGCCGCCGACGGACCGAGCGTGCTGCGGTGGATATCAGCGACGGGGGCGGCCGGCTTCTCTTCGACGTCCTTGTCGGTCAGCGAGGTGAACTCGAAGAGCGCCTCCTCGATGAGCTTGTCGATGATGCTCCCCTGCGGCTTCGGAACCTTTGCCTTTTCGCGCATCGTCCCTTCGACGATTTGCGCGAGGTCGAAGGTCGAGACGGGGCGTCCGAAGGCAAACAGGAAGCGCGTGAGGTCTTGGCCGAGCTCCCGGGCCGTCAGATAGCGCTCGGACGGATCGCGGGCGAGCGACTTGAGCAGGATGCGTTCAAGTTCCGCCGGGACGTCTTTGTTGATTTGACGGACCGACGGCACTTCCGCCATCTGGACCTTTTTCACCGTTTGAAAATCGGTGTCGCCCATAAAGAGGCGCTGGCCCGTAAGGAGCTCGAAGAGGATAATTCCGACGGCGAAGATGTCGGTCCGGAGATCGACCTCTTGCCCCATCGCCGCTTCCGGAGAGAGGTAGGAGAACTTCCCCTTGATGATACCTGGCTCGCTCTTTTCGAGCTGCGACGATGCCTTCGCGAGGCCGAAGTCCACGATCTTTACTTCGCCGTATTTCGTGATGAGCACGTTCGGCGGAGACATGTCGCGGTGGACGATTTCAAGGGGGACGCCGCTGTTGTCCGTGAGCTCGTGGGCGTAGCTCAAACCCTTGCAAATTTCGACCGCTATATGGGTTGCAACCTGCACGGAGAATTGCTTCCCCGTCTTCTTCATTTGCTCGGCTACGCTCTTGAGGTTCGCCCCATCGACGAACTCCATGACGATGAAGAAGGCATTGTCGCCGACGCCGATATCGAAGACTTGAACGCAATTCGAGTGACTGAGTCGCGCGGAAAGACGCGCCTCGTCCAAGAACATCGCGATGAAGCGCTTCTTCTCTGAAAGGTGGGGGAGGACGCGTTTGATTGCGACCTGTTTCTTGAACCCTTCAAGCCCCTCACTCTCCGCACGGAACACCTCGGCCATGCCGCCGGATTCCAGCTTTTCGAGAACGCGATACCGATGCGGAGAGTCGGTCATGAATCGTACCTTCCCCGTCAGTTCCGGGGCAATGTGGAGGCAAGCGCGAGCGGCAACGACCCCCGGCGGGGGCCAGAGCACCGATCGGGGGGAATCTGCCACCTTCCGTAGAGGAGGGTCAATGCTGTTACTCGCCAAACCGGTTCCGCCGCGGGGGCGCCAGCGAAGATCGGCGGGGGAGCGCGGCGGGAAGTTCGTGAAGAGGGGCGGTGCGTGCTAGGCTCACGCGCCTAATGACGGCGACTCTTGGGATGAACGATCTTGTCGCGGGGAAGTATCGCCTCGTCGCCATGATCGGCGAAGGGGGCCTCGGCCAGGTATGGAGCGCCAGGCACGAGTTGCTTGGCGGCGACGTTGCGTTGAAGTTCCTGAAGCCGACGGAGGCCTCCAAGGCCGACGCCGTCGGTCGCTTTCTTCGGGAGGCTCGCGCCGCCTCCGCGCTCCGAAGCGACCATGTTTGTAAGGTTTTTGACGTCGGTACCCACCAGGGCATGCCCTTCTTGGTCATGGAGAAGCTCGAAGGGGAAGACCTCGGCTCCCTCCTCGACCACTGCGGGACACTTCAGCCGTCGCTCATCGCGGAGATCGTCGTTCAGGCCTGCCACGCGCTCTCGGAAGCGCACGCGCTCGGGATCATCCACCGGGACGTCAAGCCGGAGAACCTGTTCGTCCTTTGGCGGGGCGATCGCCCGATCGTATAAGGTGCTCGATTTCGGGCTCGCCACCGGTGCGACCCAGGATTTGCAAGCGCAGCGACTTACCGCAACGACGACGACCTTCGGGACGCCCCTCTACATGGCGCCCGAGCAGCTCCGCGCCGCGAAAAATGCCGACGCCCGCTCAGATCTCTGGTCGCTTGGGGTCGTGCTCTTCTTCGCAAGCGCCGGGCGGCACCCCTACGTCGCCGAAGCGATCCATGAACTCTGCATCAAGATCGCAACCGAGCCGGCGCCGCCCCTCGGCTCGGTCTGGCTCGGGGCACCCCCGGATTTCGCTGCGATCGTCGATCGTTGCCTCGCGCGCGATCCTGCCCGCCGCTTTGCTTCCGTCGCGGAACTTGCCGATGCCTTGCGTCCGATGGCGCGCCCCCAGGGGCGCCCGATGCCGCTGCCTCTGGAGGCGCGCCCGCAACTCTCCTCCCCCGACATTTCCGGCCATTCCCCGCACGCGGCGACCCTCGTTCGCGAAACGCCCCCCTTCGGTGGCACGATGTCGCCGGTCTCTTCCGGGCGGAGCGGAGGCGCGCCGGCGCCCAAGCGCCCGGTGGCTCTTCTTGCGAGCGGTGCCATCGCCGGCCTCGTAATTCTCGGGTCGGTCGGTGCGATCGCCGCGCGGCTCCTCCGCGACCCGCCACCAGGAAATTCGCTGGGGAACGCCGCATCGGAGACGGCCCAGACCGCCGTAACAGCCGCGCCCACGCCAAGTGCGACGGCACCGGCTACCGCCTCGGCACCGGCATCGGCCCCGACGACCACAGCCCCCTCGGCGCCGCCCGTTGCCAGCGCGGCGCCGGTCGCCTCGGGGAAGGCGGCCGCGACCGGAAAGACGCCGGCAACCGGAAAAGCGGCGGCCGTTCCGTCGACAGCCCCCCCCCAAGCGACCGGAACAACGGCAACGGGCGCAAATGGCTCCCTGATTCTTCGCTAGCGCTTCGTCGTTACTTCCTCCAGCAACTGCGGTAGTCCCCCCCTCCTCATGAACGCTCGCTCCTTCGCCTTCGCGGTTGCATCGATTCTTGTTTCGGCCTCGACCGCCTACGCGGGGACGCCGACCGAGCTCGTACAAGAGGGCGTAGCTCTTCGCGAAAAGGGGGACGACAAGGGGGCACTCGAGAAATTTCGCGAAGCCGATACCGCCGCCCCCTCCGGCGAGGCGAAGGCTCAGATGGCACTCGCCGAGCAGGCACTTGGGCGTTGGTCCGACGCAGAGCTTCATTTGAAGGCGGCGCTTGAAGACGGCACAAACGCCTTTGTAAAGCGGAACCGGAAGCCCCTCGAAGGGGCGCTAGAAACGATCGGCAAGCACCTGGCGACGATCTCCCTGGTCGACCTGCCCGAAGGTGCCCTCGTCGCCCTCGACGACAAGGATTTCGCGCCTGCCCTCCCCTCCTACCGGGTTTCGAACGGCGTCCACCGCTTCCGCGGGCTTCGCAGACACCCCGAAAGACGTGAATTGCGACGCTGGCCAGACGTGCCGCGAGTCGGTCACTCTCTTGCCCAAGGTCGTGCTCGATTCCGAACACCCGATCGGCTCCGGAGGCAATGGAAATGGTTCCGGAAACGGCAACGTCGGCCCCGCTCCGCAAGCGCCCCAAAACACCTGGATGAAGCCGGTCGGCATCACCCTCGCGGGCGTCGGCGTCATCGGCCTCGGTCTGGGGATTTTCTCGGAGCTTCAGGTGAGTTCAGCGGCTGGTAAGTCAGATGGCGGGAAGTGTCTTTCAGGTTCGCCGTGCGAAACCGCCGTAAATGATGCAGAGAAATGGGTCACCGTACGCCCGGTCGCGTTCATCGCGGGCGGCGCGCTCTTCGCGACGGGAGCCGCCCTGTTTTTGCTGGCGCCGAGCAGCAAAGAGGCCCCGAAAGGCGCAAGCGTCCGCTGCGCGCCGACCCTCGGTGGCCTCGGCTGCGCAGGGACCTTCTGAGCGAAAAAGCGGAAACGTGAGCGGGCTCCGTGCGATACTGACCCGCTGTGAAACGCCTCCTTACGCTTATCCTCGCGGCAACGGCCTGCACCTCGCTTCCTAACGTGGAGCCTGCCCCCGACGGCGGTCTCGGGGTACGCCCTGCAGGGACGCCCTGAAGGCGCGGCTGCCGGCGGGTGCCGTTGCAGCCCTGGGAGACGTCACCGGGAGCGCATTGGCAGCTGTCGAGGTATCGACGGGCCCAGGAAAGACGGAGCCCGCCATCGCTTGGGTTGGCAAATGTCCGAGCTTCGAAAAGTCCGCGATCTACATCACAAGGCAATCTTCGCTGGTTCCAACGGCGGACGGACTCGCCGACTTGTGCGCAGGCGCCGTCCGTTTTGGCCTCTCCGAGTTCAAGGACGACGACGCGCGGAAGCCGGTACGACTGATCCCAAGCGATCGAGTCCCTACGTTCATGTGCGCCATTTCAGCGGCGAGTGTGGGTGGATTCCCGGAACCAGCCCCTCAGGTGAGCTGCTTCGGCTTCGCAAGAGGTCAGGTAAACGTGGGTATCGCCCCCAACGAGTATCTCCTCGCTGCGTTTCAATCCAACCCCATCCTTCCTTCCGGAATTCGCGTCGTCTTTACGAGAGAGAAAATCGTCTTTACGCGTTTGATTCGGAACCCAAACAGTATTCTTGAGGCGACGGAACCTGTAGCGGTCAGAGCTTTCGAAGCAGGGGAGGAAGAGTCAACGGCTGGATTTTCCCCCGATCTTCTCTCCGACGAGGGGTTTGGGGCACCAGACGGGTTTCTTGAAGTCTTGCAAGATGTACCCGGGAAAGCGCAGTTTCGGCGCTACAGTTCGGATGGAAAAGTGTTCCGCGACAACGCGATCTTCACGTTGACGGCAAATGGCGTTTCCCCGGCGAACAAGCTGTCTTTTGGCGAAACTGGCACGGTGCCCGTCTCCACTCTTCTTGGCTTCGAGGGAGGGAGACCGACTGGCCGCCAACGGGTCGTCATCATCAGCCCGCGTTCAAAAGACGGTCTGGGCGCTCCGGCAACACTCAACTATCCGGTGGATCTGACGTCGCGGACCCAGCTCGAATCGTTGGGTGCGAACTCAGGGACTCTCGAACGGTTTGCTTTCGCGCCGTCCGCCGATCTCAAATCGGGAGCGGTTCTAGTGATGTTGAGGGGCCTTGTGACGGGTGGCGAAACGGAGATCTCCGCGCTCGTAAAGCTCGGAAGCAACCAACTCGCGAACGCGACGACGGACAACGCCGTGCTTGTGCCCGAGAAACTCCCGGTCCTACCCAAGAGTTACGGAATGGCGCTCGGGACCTCGGGCACCGGAACGAAAGCGACTGCTTCCGGGTACCTGGCAGTTCGCACTGTGGACGCCTTCAAATGGACCGACCGTTGCGAACGTGGGGTCGTGGCGGCTTTCCCGGTCAGCCTCAAGTAACCGTTCACCGGCCGCAGGCGAGGGTGACCGTCGTGGAGACGTTTCGCGTGCCGGTAACAGTGGCGCGGCCGGTCCCATTGAAGGTGACGGTCACCGTGCGCCCGTCGTCGGGGTCCTCGAGGACGAGCGTCCCGCCCGCTTCTGGGCACGATCCTTTGCATTTTTTAAAACCGGCAATCGTCGTCTTCAAACGCCGTTCCCCGTAGGTACCGCTGCTCGTTCCGTCGATGGTGAGGCAGGCGTCGCTGGTGTCCCAGGTGAAGACCTTTTCGTTGGAACGGTCGACACTTACTCTATTTCCTGTCGTCCCTTTGACCGATCCCGTCCACTTTGCAGTGCGCTGGGTACCGCTCGCGGTCACGTCGGCGGCCGCCGACCAATCGTAGCTCCCCGCATTGATCTGGAGACCGGTTGCCGCATAGTCGAGGTGCATCGCGGAGGCGCCGGTGACCGCCCAGGTCACGGTGACCGCGCCGGTGACCTTCGCGAGCCCCTTCGGGCCCGTACAGCCGTTGAAGAGGTAGGTGACCTTCTTGGCAGCGACGTCGTTCGTCACGGCGAGGCAGCCGGCCGGGGCGAAGAAGGCCTTGGCGCGGTCGCCGATCTCCGCCGGAGTAAGCGCCCCCTCGGCGAGGGCGGTGGCCGGCTGGAGCTCGCCGGAGGCCCCTTCGCCAACGAGAACCTGGGAAAGCGCCGCGACGTCGTTCTCCGCTTCGGCGGTCTGTGTGCCGTCGGCGGCGAGGTCGAGGTCTTTGGCGGCCGCGCACCCGGCGAGGGCGACGACGCCTGCGAGCAGGGGGATCATTGAGGCGAAGCGATATTTGGTCGATGCAGAATCCATAAGTCCTCCCGTTGCGGCGGCGACGAATCGGCGCGCGTAAACCTAGCCGCAAGAATACCGCTCCGAGAGGAAATGACAGCCGCCTCTGGGCATGTTTTGGTGGCGACCGCCGTGCGTCCCCCCCTTCGAAGTGCCCTCGCGGCGACGCTCGTGCTCACGCCGCTTGGCGTGGCGCTCCCGACGGGAGCACGGGCGGGAGACGTTGAATTCACAAGCGATTCCTCCTTCCAGGCCTACGACGTGCGGAGCCCGAACGGGCAGGCGGTGCTCGTTCGTCGGCGCTTCACGACCAGCATCGGCGTCGAGAGTTTCGACCTCTTCGGCACCGTCGATGCCCCGCGACCGCGACCGACCGCCCTCGAACAGACCGGTGCGCCGAAAGCAGAATACGCCTTCCGCGCACGGCTACGCTACGACGGTGATGCCGGCATTTCCGAGCGCGAGATCAATCCAGGTAGTCCCTCCAATTTTCTCCCCAATCTCTTCCGGAGCCGCTTCGACTTCCCCTATGGCTACCTGGAGGGGCGCAACCTCGTCGGCGGGCGCATCGGCTTTCGGCTCGGGCGAATGTACCAGGTCGATCCGCTCGGCTTCTGGAACTTCGACGGCGCCCAGGTCCGCGTCGCCCCGCTCCGCATCCCGGTCGCGTTAACGGCGCTTGGAGGTGCAGAAGTCCGCGGAGGACTTGCCCTTTCCAGCCCTCGCTTCGAAGCGGAAGGGGCCTACCGGGGGGACCGGAACGGCCTCGACCCGAGCGTCCAACCGGCCTACCAGCAGGCGGCGCTCGCGCCGGCCGCCGGCCTTGGGCTGGAGGGGACCTTCGCAAGACACGTGCATGCTGCACTTTCCTGGCGGAAGGTCTGGAACACCGGCGTCGCCTCCACCAACCTGTTTGAGCGCGTCGATGCGACCGGCGGTACCCCCATTGGAAATGGGGTCGCTTCGGCCACGACGGGGACGCTCGTCGACGGGCTCCGCGTCTCGACGGAGCGCCTCGGAGGGACTCTTGGCGCGAGCTTTGGGGACCACGGCGGCGGCCGCGCGGGGGTCGTCTGGGATGTGCATTTTGCACGCGTTCGGAGCGGCTACGCCTCCGTCGACTGGATGCCGACGACGAAGGCGACCCTCTCCCTCGACTACGACTTCGTGCGCCCCTCCTACGACGGCGATTCCATTTGGAATTTCTTCGCTGTTTCGCCGACAAACGATCTCGGTTTTCGAGCGAGCTTCGCCCCGTCGAGGGCCCTCTCGATCGCCCTCGGGAGCCGCCTGCGCGCCTTTGGGAACGACACGACGACGACCGCCAATCCGGCGCTCCCGGCGGGGACCACGCCAGCAGGCTACCTGCCGGCAACGGCGCGCATGTACGCGACCGGCGGGAACGTCGGTGTACGCTACACCTATGGCTCGTGGCGCATCGGCGGGCGTGTCGACGGCTCGGCCTCCCCGGATGCCTCACGCGTCGGTACCGATGTCTACGTGGAGCGCCTCTGGGACGACCGCTTCATCACCGCCCTCCGCGGCTCCCTCTGGCGCTGGCACGACGGCCTCCGCGCCGACCGGGACGCGACGAGCGTCGGGTGGGTCGGCTCCTTCGGCTACCGGTTTGACCCGAGGACTCAGGGGCGGATGGAGGTCGAGCACAACGTCAATCGGCTCTACGGCGGCCGCTTCCGCCTCCTGTTTGTTCTTACGGTGGCGGTGTCGAAATGAAGCGCGCAGAGCCTCTTTTGCTGGGCGGCCTCTTCGCCGCCGCCTTCTGGGCCCTCGCCGGCGCCCCCGCGACGACCGACCACGAAAACGTGCAAGATGCATCGGTAACCTTGCAAGATGCATCGATGCAACCTCCACGTGCCGACGAGCGATCCCCGGTGATTTACCCGGCGCAGACGATCGCGCTCCGCTTCGATCACGAAAAGCACCTCGCGCAAGGCGGCGACTGCGTGACGTGCCACGCGCAAGCGAAGACGTCGCGCCGTGTGAGTGACTCACTGATTCCGACGGGGCGGGCCTGCGACAGCTGCCACAGCGTCGATCACGGCGATCTCAACTCGGTTCATTTTACGCAGGAAAAGCCGACGAACACCTCCATCCCTGCTGGCGGTTCCGGGCGGACGAGCACCTGCGCGACCTGCCACGTCGGGTGGGTCGCCGCCGATGGCGGGAAGGTCGCCCCGAGTCGGTTCCCGACGCCCCACCTCGCCGCGAGCGACCACGCCTTGCACGCGGCGCGCAACATCGGCTGTGCCCAGTGCCACGGCTCGATGAAAGGGGTCGGCCTGGCGACCCGCGATCAGCTCCCGACGATGGAGACCTGCCTCCGCTGCCACCAGAACGGGAGCGAGGCGGAATTTTCTCAAAAAGTGCAAGGACTTCCCAAAGGCACCTGTACGACGTGCCACGAGGCTCGCACGGAGAGCAACGGCGGCGTCGCGAAGGAGGGGCAGCGCCTCGGCGGGCGGATGCGGGTCGTTTTCCCCGAGGGGACGCTCCTCCCGCCGATGACGATGAACGGCGCCGGCCATGACGTCGACTTCCTCGCGCGCCACAAGTTCGTCGCCGGGCTCGACTCCTCCCTCTGCGCGAACTGCCATACCGATGCATCCTGCACCGATTGCCACGACGGGCGCGTGCGGCCGCGGAACATCCATCCGAACGACTACCTCTCGCTGCATGCGACGGAAAGCCGTCTCAAAACAACGACATGTACCTCGTGTCACCAGGAGACGAACTTCTGCCTCCCCTGCCACCAGCGCCTCGGGATCGCGTCGAGTTCGCCGCTGAACCGGAAGGACGCCTCCCGCTTTCATCCTCCGAAGGAGATCTTCTCCGACCTCCCGCGGAAGCCGGGCCACCACGCGCAAGAGGCGGCGCGCAACCTCGATAGTTGCGTCTCCTGCCATACCGAACGGGACTGCGTCGCCTGCCACGGTGCCGGCGGTCGCGGAGGCGGCTTCGATCCACACCCGAGCGGCTTCGTCGCCCGATGCGCGACGCTTTATGCGCGAAATCCGAGACCTTGCCTCGTGTGCCACGAACCGGACAGCCGCGACCTCTCGACCTGCCGCTGAGCTCACCCCCAGCGACCAACAAGTTGCCAAATCGGCCGGGGACCGGTATCCAAACCGGTCCGCGTGGCGTGCGCAAGCCCCTTCCGGCCTGCGACGGACTCAACCGGATCCGGAAAAGGAACTGCTGTGAAAGAACTCGTTCGCCTGTTGCTCGAGAACCTGGTCCTCGATTTCCAAGGGGAAATCACCAGTGAGATTGTCCGTCAGCACCTGCGCGCCGACGGGAGCAAAGAGGCGAAGGCGCTCCTCGGAAAGCTTGTCGCCGACCAGGGCGTCGACGACCTCCTCCTCGTCCTGGCAGACACGCTCAAGGAGCGTCTTCGCACGGGAATCAACGAAGAAGTCGTCCGCGAAGAGCTCTCCACCTACGCCGACTCCTGAGCGCGTGCGCCTCCGCAGATTGCGCTGCGGGGTGCCCCACTCCACCGACGGGTCGAAGAGACACAATGCCGGCAATCCTTCGCACTTCTTTCGTGCTGGTTGCCGGTTTTTTGCTGCTTGCCTGTGAAGATACTGGGGGGCTTTCGGCGCTCCCTCAAAGCATCGATCCGGTGCACGTCACCGGGACGAACCTCGTCGACGGCGAGCTCCGGGAGCCCGAGCTCCGCGTCCGCTTCGATCGGCCGCTGTTGCCGATCAGCGTGCTCCGGCAGTCGTTGGTCGTCGTCACGAACGACAATCGGAGCGTCGAGCCGCCGGTCGTCCGTTACGACCCCGTGCTGCGCGAGATCGCGGTCGCGAGCCCGTTTCCTCCAGGAAAAGAATGGCTTACCGAGGGGGGCTACTACCGGCTCGTGCTCGGTGTCCCCGACGAGGGGGCGACGGTCGGCGGGGTGCGCGCCGTCGATGGCGGGACGCTGGCGCGCAACGCGACGCGGACCTTCGGCTTTGTCGTCCGTGGGGCACCGACGCCGACGACGGCGACCGACTACTGCCGCGACCTGCAGCCGTGGCTCTCGGCGCGCTGCGGAAACTGCCACGGGGCGAGCGGCGGCGTGCTCGGGCTCGACGTCACGAGCCCGGCGGGCCTCAAGCGGACGGCGATCGGCGTCGTCGCCCGGCAGACGGCGAAGGGCCCAACGGTCGGCGGGACGGAACCGAGTGCGTTGGTGCTTGCCCAAGATCTTCCGAGGATCGCCCCGGGGGACCCGTCGCGTAGTTACCTGATTTACAAGGCTTTTCTCGGCGAGCAGCCACCCGCTTCGGCCCCCATCGGGTGCCCGGCGACGCCGTTCTCTGAGGCGGAACGAGGGGAGCCGCTCGCCGACCGCGATCGAAGTGCCCTCGCCGACCGGATTCCTGGCGGGGCGATGCCGCTCACCGGCCCCGGCGCGACCCGCGACGAGCTCCTCCATCTCAGCCGCTGGATCGCGGCAGGGGCGGTGCTACCGACATCGTGCGACGCCTGTCGGTAGTAGGTAGCTTCGCTTTCCGAAATATTCAGTGGCTATAGGCGCTTCGCAACAATGCGAACACTACGACGCCGGTCACCGAGACGTAGAGCCAGATCGGGAAAAGAAACTTCGTAATCTTCCGATGCACGGTGAAGTTCTTCTGGAACGCGTAATAGAAGGCCGCGAGCGCCAGCGGGACGACGGGGATCGAAAGAAGCACGTGGCTCGCAAGAAGAAGCAAATACGCAAGCTTTGCGCCGCCCGCCCCCGGATACTTCGTATCGCCGTGGACGTAATGGTAGGCGAGGTAGCCGACGAGGAAGAACGTCGATGAGGCGAAGGCCCCGAGCATGAGCGCCTGATGTTGCGCCTGCTTTTTCTGTTTGATGGCGAGCACCCCCAGAACAAGCAGAACCGCCGCAAGACCATTGAAGCTGGCATTAATCGCCGGCATAAACGCGAGCGAAGTACCGTCGTTGTGCCCCCCTTGACGGATCAGGAGCAGGTAGGCGAGAAGGGCGAGGGCGGCGACAGAGACGACGCCGTTGATGATCCAGAAGGGGCGATCGTTTTTTTCGGGGGCGGCGACGTCCATGGCGCCGCGTCCTAGTGCACTCGACGACGATCGGCGAGGGGCACGAACGGAAGAAGGCCCGCGTGGATGGGGTCGGTCAAAACGGATTCCCCACGCCCCCGAAGAGCTGCGAGACTCCTAGGTAGCTGCTCGGAATCTCCTTTTCGGAGTGCGACACGTCCTCGCGAAA
>DYPH01000328.1 GCA_020720045.1 Sorangium cellulosum
TTCAGCTGGATCACCACGTACAAATCGCCGGAGGGGCCGCCGTTGACGCCGGCTTCGCCTTCGCCGCCGAGGCGGATGCGGTCGCCGTTGTCGACCCCGGCCGGGATCTTGACCGACAGGGTCTTGTGCTTTTTGACCCGACCTTCGCCATGACAGGCCGTACAGGGGTCGCTTACCATTTTGCCGCTGCCGCTGCAGCGCGGGCAGGTTTGCTGGACCGAGAAGAAGCCCTGCTGGATGCGTACCTGGCCGTGGCCGCCGCAGGTGGTGCAGGTGGTGGGCGTGGTGCCGGGTTTGGCGCCGCTGCCGTGGCAGACCCCGCATTCTTCCAGCGTCGGGATGCGAATCTTGGTTTCGGTGCCGCGCGCGGCTTCTTCCAGGCCGATTTCCAGGTTGTAGCGCAGGTCGGCGCCACGATACACGCGGTCGCGGCGATTGCCGCCACCGCCGCCGAAAATGTCGCCGAAAATGTCCGAAAAGGCATCACCGAATCCGCCGCCGCCAAACCCGCCGCCGCCCATGCCGGCCTGCTGGTCGACGCCGGCGTGACCAAACTGGTCGTAGGCGGCGCGCTTGTCCGAGTCGGACAATACCTCGTAGGCGAGCTTGGCTTCCTTGAATTTCTCCTCCGCGCCCTTGTCGTCCGGGTTGCGGTCAGGATGGTGCTTCATGGCCAGCTTGCGGTAGGCCTTCTTGATTTCTTCGTCCGAGGCGTTCTTGGCGACGCCGAGGATTTCGTAATAGTCGCGTTTTGACATGGTGGTGAGCGGTTAGCGGTGGGCAGTGAGCGGTAAGGAGTGGGCCGGAGAAACGGCAAGCGGTGAGCGACTTTCACCGCTCACCGCTTGCTGCTCACCGTTTACCCGCTTACTTGTCCTTCACTTCTTCAAACTCGGCGTCGACCACGTTGTCGTCGGCGGCGTTGGAACCGCCTTCGGCTGCAGCGCCCGGCTGCTTGGCCTGCTCTTCCTTGTACATCTGCTCGGCGAGCTTGTGGCTGGCGGTGGCGAGCGCGTTGGTCTTGGCTTCGATGGTGTCCTTGTCGCCTTCGCGCACGGCATCCTCGCATTCCTTCAACGCGGCTTCGATCGCAGCCTTCTCGTCGGACGACACTTTGTCGCCGTGTTCGGCGACCGATTTCTTCACCGAGTGAATCATGCCGTCGGCCGCGTTGCGTGCAGTCGCAAGTTCCACTGCCTTGTGGTCTTCGGCCGCATTGAGTTCGGCGTCTTTCACCATGCGCTGGATTTCCTCTTCGGAAAGGCCCGAGCTTGCCTGGATCTTGATCTTGTTTTCCTTGCCGGTGGCCTTGTCCTTGGCCGACACGTGCAGGATGCCGTTGGCGTCGATGTCGAACGTGACCTCGATCTGCGGCATGCCGCGCGGCGCGGGCGGAATGTCGGACAGGTTGAACTGGCCGAGGCTCTTGTTGCCCGAGGCGATTTCGCGCTCGCCCTGCAGCA
>DYPH01000329.1 GCA_020720045.1 Sorangium cellulosum
CTAGAGGCCGTCACGGGTGCCCCTGAGCGGGCACCTGTCTCTCGCGGAGCGTTCGCTGCAAAAGGAGGTAGAGAACGACAACGACGGCGGTGTGCGTCGTCGCCGTGGAGAGCAGGATTCCGCGGACGCCAAAGAACCGGACGAGGATGCTGTCCCCAAGCAGGTTCACCGTCGCATTGAAGACGCCAAGCGGGAACATAATTCTGCTGTTTCCGAGCGCGGTATGTGCTCGCACAAGCAGGAGAAGTAGCGCAAAGGGGGGCGCATTTGCGAGGGCCCACGGGAGGACTTCAATCAGGTCCTCCACGCCAAGCTCTGTCATTGAACCGTGAAAAAATACTGCACGCAAGAGCGGGCGACGGACCAGCCAAACCACGCCGCCGACGACGATGGTAAACGCGGAAACCTGCACGAGCGCTTTGTGAACGACCTTCGAAAACGTGCGGTCGTCCCCCTCGGCCGCCAGCCGGGACAGTACAACGAGCAATACCGGGAAGAGGGCGAGCTGGGCGATGCTTGTCGGCACCGTCGCGAGGTCGTTCGTGTAGCGCATGGTCGACACGGCACCCACGGCGGCAACTGTTGCCGCAAATGCTTGATCTACGACAGGATTTACTCGTGTCACTGCCGCTCCGAGGACTTCCGACGCGACGAGCCGCCCCAACTTTCGCAGCGCCTCGGGGCGCGCGAGAGAGAGGCGAAGGGGGACGCGTTCCGTCGTGAAGAGGTAGCGGGCGGCGAGCAGGGCGGCGACCCCTTCGCCGGCTGCTTGGGCACTGGGGATCGCAACAACCCCGAATCGTTGATGAAATCCAAATAGGAGGGCGGCGGACAGAACGGTTCCGAGCGCCGACGCGAGCGGGGTTGCCAGGAGCGCGCCACGCGCCTGAAGAATCCCACCGATGGACGCGCGGAGCGCAAGCAGGGGCGCCCAGAGCGCATACGGCAGGAGCAGCGTCAGGACTGGCCGCGGGCCCGCGAACGGGGCCGGGAGCGGCCGAACCCACGAAAACCAGCCGAACGCCACTGCTGTGAAGAGGGCACCGACGGCGACCCCAGCGACGAGCGCCCACCCGACCAGCGCCCCCACCACGGCGTCGTATTCTTTCGGCGTGTTTCGCGATCGGACCTCGGAAAGCACCGGAACGACGGCCGAGTCCTGAAAGGCGCCCGCGAGCAGGGAAACAACAAAGAGAAAGAGGCCTTGCGTCAGGAAGAACGCATCGCTCGCCCCCCCCTTTCCGAACCACGTCGCGAGCAGGAAGGGGAGGGCGGCGTCAAGGACGCTCTTGAGCGCCTGGGCCGGCAACAGCTTTGCGGCGTGCCGATAGATGGCGGGCGTCGGCGCCGGCTGCGGCGATTCGACTTTGGGTGCTTCCGCCTCTGCCGTCACGCCGAGCGTCCTAGGTAGCTGCTCGGAATCTCCTTTTCGGAGTGCGACACGTCCTCGCGA
>DYPH01000330.1 GCA_020720045.1 Sorangium cellulosum
CCAGAGCGGCCAAGACTGGGTTCCCACGCTGGAGCGTGGGAACCAGAAGACCGGAAAGACTAGGCCTTGCGTCTGCGCCCGTACCCGATCCCGGCCAGGCCCAGGCCCAGCAGGGCGAGGCTGGCGGGCTCGGGAACCCGGACGGTGACATCCCCGGTGAAGGTGATCTGGTAGTCGCCATGGTCGAAGTTGGCGAAATCGCAATCGACGCCGGGCGTGGTGCATGTGGTCGGATAGAAGGTCGCGTCGTTGAAGTCGGCGACCGCCTCGGTGACGTTCAAAAAGTAGGCCCCGATCGCCAGGACGTAGTCGCCCGGGGTCAGGATGAGCGAGAGATAGGAATCGCGGTCGCGGATGGAGCCGTCGCCGTAGGTGCTTCCGGAATCGTCGTTCGAGGCGATCAAGTCCCCGGCATCGAGGCCGCCGTCGTCGTCGAAGAGGTGGATGTGGGGGTCGAAAAACGCGATCTCCCCGTCGCCGTTGACGTCGACGGGTTCGGCAATCCCATCGGCCGTCACCCTGCCTTCGTGATCTGCCTCCCACGAACGGGTGTCGATCATGACCAGGCCCGCCGAGTTCACGCTGAACGGCCAGTAATCGACGGTGCTGCCGATGTCCGCGCCCGTCCCATCGAGGACTTCATAGATGTTCCCGGTCACGACGGTCGCCTGTGCCCCCCCCGAGGGCGAGCAGCGAGGCGGCGACGAGCCAGGTCTTGAGCGATTTCGGGTGATTTCTACGCATGTTTGATTCTCCCACGAATCGTTTAAAACCAGGCGGAGGCAATGGGCCGCCGCCACAAATATGTGGGCAAATATCAGGCCAACATTAAAAAACGATGAGAAAGCAGTAGACTAGGATTTCGGTACCCGGTCGACGGTCGTTCGAGTGTAAAAAATCCTGACAGTCCGCCTCGAAATGAAGGCCGTCGATAGGCTAATCGTTTAGAACCACCACCCCACCCAAGCATCCCCCACGACGGGAGAGTGGGCGAAGAATCCGTGTGTTACGTTCCCTCGTTACACCGCTCCGCGGTGTAACGCAGTAGGCGCTCCGCGCCGCGAGGCTAGACCCCCGGGCGCAGAGCGCCGAGGGAGGCGTGGCACCGCAGAGCGGTGTCACGAGACGAAACGGCGTAACGCAGCCGACGGCGCTCCGCGCCGCGTCGGCTAGGCTCCCCGGGCACCCCCAAGAGCGAGGGCTATCCCCATGGCAGGCACCCGCTACCGGTGCTCTGGCTCCCACGCTCCAGCGTGGGAGCAGGTCCAGACGCTCTAGCGTCACAAGGCGTCGGGCCGCCAGAGCAGCCAAGACTGGGTTCCCACGCTGGAGCGTGGGAACCAGAAGAATCCGAAGAAAATATGCCCTGACTTAGAGATACCAAACCGGTATCGCCGTGACCGCCCGGGACAGCGGCACATCGGTCTCCTTGAGACACAGCACGGCGCCCT
>DYPH01000182.1 GCA_020720045.1 Sorangium cellulosum
ACGATTTTGAAGCTTTGGAGGAGTGGCCGAGTGGTCTAAGGCAGCGGTTTTGAAATGCGATACCGCGCGGATCGACGAAGCTCAAGGCAAGCCTCTAATTCACATGCAATAACAGCCAACTAGCGGGCTGGTGCGTGGGACTAGGCCGATTCTCAGAGGTCCTTGAGCTGTCGTCTGACGACCCGATTTGTAGCCATGAGTAGCCTGTTGTAGCGGCGTCTGGGCAACGTTGCCTGCAGGATACACGCTGGTAGCGTGCAAGCCCTTCGAGCGAAGCAGCCCGAGTCCAGCTTCCATCGCCAGCACCGGGCTCACGACGGACAGTCTCTTCCCGACCAGGACCCGCACGGCCCCCCAGGCGAGAGCCACGTCGGGCGCTCAAGGTGCGAAGCCACTTTGGCTGCCGACCGACGGTTGCCTCACCGGCAGCGCGAGCAGTGTAGCCTCGCGCTGTGGATCTTGCTCGACTTCGCCCGCTCCTCCGCCCCCTGATCGGGAACCTCAACAATCGCGGGACCGACGAAGTACTGGCCGACCTTTGCATCCGGCTCGGGATGCCAGCCCCGGAGCCGGCCGAGTCGAAGCGTAAGCGGCTGCACGCGAGCTTCGATGCCGTCCCAGACGAGTTTCTGCCCACCGTTGCTCAGCGGTTCCTCGAGCAGTTTCCTCCCGCTTCTGCGTTGCGTAACGAGATCCAGGAGCTCCTCTGGGCCGATCGCCCCGGACCGCCCGTCCCGAAGAAGTACCGGCGCAGCTTCGCAAGAGCCCTCTCGATGGACGCTCTCTTCGCCGACTTGAATGCGTTCGATCGACTCATCACATCCCTCTTCGTGGTCGAGGAGGACTTGGCTGCAACAGCGTTTGGGATGGATACGGGTTCGCTCCGAGCCGAGATCGACCGTCACGTGTACCGCAACCCGGGTGACTGGACGCCCGAGCTGCTGCTTGAACGGCTTGGCGCATACGAGTGCTCCGACCGTCGCTTCGGTCTTTTCGTTGAAGGGCTCGCCTCCGCCGAGGTTCACCCCGACGAAGCGATACAGAGGCGCTTCGTTGACCTGGCGAATGAGCAGCTCCACGCTTGCGGTGTCGAACTCCGCGAGAGCGGCGAACAAGGCGGCTACCCAGTCTTCTCCCTCGTCCCCGTCGGCTTGTTTCCGGCAGGGCGTCCGAAGAACCTCATTTTCGCGTCCTCTGTGAAGCCCGACTTGCGGTTTCGCGATGCCGTGAACAACGATGTCGAGGTCGTCTCCAACGCCGAGCAAGTCCTCATCTACGACCGCCAGGTCGGAATGGACGGACTTCGCTGGGCCGAGTTGCAGGCATGGTGGGCCGAGCGCGAGCGACTCACGTCGGAGAGCGACGCGAAGGAGACCCTTTACCGACGCCTTCAACAAAGTCTCCCCGCGAGTTCCCCACCCCAGCGGTTCTTCTTCGCGACGTTCTTCAGGACGTTCGGAGCCGAGGTGCCGAGGCTTCCCGCGCTCCTGCCCGAAGTGTGGCTTCACTGGGACCCGAAGACCGTAGCCGAGCGAGGGGCATCAGCGCTGGCCCGCTTCCGGATGGACTTCCTGCTGCTGTTGCCGAACGGAGCACGTGTCGTCGTGGAGATAGATGGCAAGCAGCACTACGCAGAAGACAATGGTGCTGCCAGCCCAACCAAGTACGCCGAGATGACGGCCGCGGATCGCGATCTGCGGCTCAGTGGGTACGAAGTCTACCGGTTCGGCGGCAGCGAGCTTGACGGTGGCGTGCGGGCAACCTCCATCGTCGGCGACTTCTTCAGGAGGCTCTTCAAGCGACACGGGGTCACCGCCGGGAGCTAGGCGATGGTCTCCATTCGGTGACGCTACGTGTGGTCACCGCTGAGCGGAACGGCGGTGGACGGGTGACTTGGCGTTCCTAGGCCTGATGCAGCCCACCAAGCCACCTCGCGGTGCCCTCGATGTCGAGGAGGTGGCGCTCCACAAGCTCAAGCGCGAACTGCTCGGGCGAGCGGCCTCACGAAGGCCTAGGCCGACGGGCCATCGGCACGGGAATGCGGCCGCTCACAGTCGCCGGTTGCGCATGATCCAGTCAACGCCTTCCTGCGTGAGGCGCCACGGGCCTCCGCGGGGTCCGCCGAAGTACACGAGGCCGAGAGCTCGCAGTTCGCCGTAGACCGGATCGTTCTGATCCGGGGTGAACATCCAGACCTTGAAGTTTGGGTACCCCGCACTCACGTACTGCTCGGCGAGCCGCCGCATGCTGTTCGCGGCGTCGTTGCTGAACGGCACGCCGTCAGAGGGGGCCGCTGCTGCCGCCGACGGCTTCCCGATCTTCTTGAAGGCCGTGAGTTCTGTCTCGGCACGCCAGGCTCGCAGGAGCGGCGCGGGGAAGCGTTCTTCGTCCGTGTCGATCAGCGTCCCGCACGTCCGACAGAGCCAGATACCGTTATGGATCGAGCGCCGGTCGTCCTCGCTCTGTCCTTCGTCGTAGCGGGGGCCGCCCGGGGCCGCCGCATGGATGTGGCAGGCCATCCCGACGCTGATCACCTTGTCGCCGTCTGTGTGCGGCCCCTTGGTCGGGGCGGCACAGTCGGGGTTCGAGCACGTGCTGCCGACACGTTCGCTGAGCTTGCGAATCGTCTCCTTGCTGAAGTCGTGCCGCGCCTCAACCACATTGTGATTGTCGCACATCCGGCGGTCCGCCGGCGGCGCGACGTTCGACGCCGGGTCGAATGGTCGCGAGCCACTCCTTGAAGGTCTGGGGCCGTGGGGCCCGAAAAAAGAGTTTTGTGGCCTGTCAGGACCGTGCGCCGCGTGCGGTACACCTCAGGAATGCCATTGATCCAACGCACATCGCTCGCCGTCCCGCTCATCAACTACATCGCTGGTTTTTACCCGGATCCCCTCCGCGAGGCGATCGAGGCTGCGATGCCCGCTCTCAGCCTCCACGCGACGTGCCTCGGCGCCGAGGTACTGCTCGCGGAGGCGATGGGGCTCCGCTTCTCGCAGGCCGTCGTCCACCCGGATTTTCCGCTGATGGAGCGCGTATACTTTGGCATGCAGGCGCTGCTCCAGCATCGCCTGCCTCCCGAGATGCGGAAGGCCGCGAACGGCATGATCCAGCACGGCATCCAGGGTGGTTTCGACGCCGTACGCGAACTGCTTTTCGTGGTCGCTACGAATCGGGACGACCCCGACGCAGCGATGTGCCGCTTCCTCCTTTGGGTCAGCGTCCGCATCAACCTGCTCGTCGCGAGTTGGGACTCCCCAGAGGTCGCGGCGAGCGGCGCGCTCGATGCCGTGGAGGACCGAGCCGAGGGGGTTCTCCGGGAGCTGCTCAGTGTACCCAACCTTCTCCTGCAAGAGAATGTGCGCCCACTGAGCGTCCTCGTGGCGGAGATCCTCGTCGAAGCCGACAAGAAAGTGCAGGAACGGATGGCGACGGCAATGGGGCAGCTCGGCGGTGAGCTGACCCAAATCATGACGAACGCGGACGCGGTGACTCGCGTGCGGCAGCTGGACGACCGCCACGCGGTTCTCTTCCAGCCGGGCCCCTTCGAGGGGCAGGCTGGGTCCACTCAGATCGCCCGACGCTACCCGCTGCAGCATCCCTCGCCGAACGCCCTGGAGCAGACCAAAAGCCGCTTCTCGAAGAAACGGGAAGCGGCGACGAACTCGCCCCTGGACGACCGCTTCATCGACCTTCTTCGTACCGCTCAGGGGGCCCGATGAACACGCGCAGGAACAGCCAGAAGGCGTGGGCTGACCTTAGGACCCAGCTCGCCGAGGGATCGACCGCCTCGGTCTCGAAGAAGAGGTTTCCGCACCCCATCGACGCGGGGGCCCACCGCACGAGCACATGGCCGGTGGGGCAGCGTGCCGACTTCGCGATCCCCGGACCGAACGGCGAGGCTCCGATGGTCGTCCAGGAGTACGACGACCGCTTCGAGGCGTTCCTCGACGGCGTGCGTCTGACGCGGGCTGCCGCCGCGGCCGCTGAGGCATCCCCGAGCGCCGCGATGATGCTCGGCGGCGCCCTATTCGGCGGCGCGATTGGCGCCTCGGTGACCAACCGTCGCGAAGGGGCTCTTGTCGGAGCCGGTCTCGGGCTGCTCTTCGCGGCGTTGGTCGACGCCAGGCTTCAAGAGGGGAAGAAGCACGGCTGACCGCCGAGAGACATAACACCCCGTCCTTTGCTCCCGCGAGATGGGTCGCGAGTCCGCCATGGAGGCTCAGGATACCGTCCTGACGTCTGGCCCGCCGAGTTCATGCAACGATCCACCGCTTCGGGCCGATAGCCCAGCATGAATCCCGATCTCTGTTGGTTCGGGACCGGCGTCACGCGCCGGTCCCCGCTCCGCTGCCCCTCAAGAAGGTGCATGAGGCTCCCACTTGCCGGCGCCTGTCGCGGCGGCGGGCCCACACCCGGAGGTCCTCCGTGGCGATCGAGAAGCTGCGGCCGGGCGGAGGCCAGGAAGCCCCCCGACTTGATCGTCTTCTTCGCGCCCCGTACAAACGTAGCCGCCTCATCCGGCGACAGGTAAGGGGGCGTCCTGGAGGGCTCCGGGGAGCTGCCCCCAGTAAGTTCGAAAATGCACACGTTCTCGTGTTGGAGACCGCCCTTGCCGATCCCGCTCCACCCGCGGTCGAGGAACCAGGTCACCGGGACATTGTGCAAGGGCTTCGGGCCCCTCGGCGAGCGCAGCGCGCCCTTCCAGGTTGACGGCGGCCGCCCTCAACCGAAACATCGCGCCGGCAGTCCCCACGGTTGAGCAAGGGGCTGCGTGGACAGGCGCGCCCTCAACGATGGACGAAATTTGGCGGTGGAGCCCGACCGGATCGGTCGGTCTTCGTCAGGTACGCGAAAGACGCCACTTAGAACCCGAGTCCTGGCGGGGCGATGCCCTCGAGGCGCTCCTAGGCAAGCTCCGCAAGTAGACCGGTCCAGCCCGGCCCGACGGTCCGCGATCGTTGGGCCGCCGTCGCGGAATGTCTAAACGTTGGCCGGAGGCTCTTCCTCGCCGGTCGCGTTTGCAGGCTGTTCGTCTCCATCGTTGTCTGGTCCATCGTTGTCCGGTGCGAGCGCAGGGTCCTCCGGCACCGTCGTCTCGGCTTCGGGGACCCCCAATGCGAGTGCAACTTGAGTTCGCAGTGCCTCGAAATCGCCTGCGGCTCCCTCGGAGACCTGCCGATCCGCACCGATGCTGAAGGTTCGAGTGCCATCGAGACACTCGACCTTGTCGATCCTCGTCAGGACGCACCAGTAGACTGTCCCGTGATTCGCGTTGGCGATCGTGCGAGGGCTCAGAACGATGTTCGTAATTTCAAGGTTTAGAGTGAGCGTCCCCATTGCGCCGAGCGTCGCCTGAAACGAATCAGGCTCCTTATCGAGACTGTCAACTCGAAGCTGATGCACGCCAGGGGTGTGCAATGCCGTTGCCCACTGCCGCGTCCCTCCGATCGCATTCGGGTCGTTCTTTTTCTTGTTGCGTCGGGTGGCGATGTACTCGGTTGGCGTGCGGTCGTAGATGTGCAGGAGGTAGCGACCGTTTTCGCTCTTTTTTCCTGGCTTCTCTGGGACAAGCGATGCCAGCCGAAGAAGATCCGCGAGCAACGACGCGGTCGGGGCGGTCTTGTTCGTGCCTTTCTGCGCCGTCCGAACTCGGAAGAACTTCGCTTCAAGCCAGTTGAAGTGCCGCCACCCGTACCGGTCGCCAAGACGTTTGCTCGCGACCAACAGCGGCCTCGTATCGAGGACGAGATCGGCTCGAAGATAGCGCCGGGTGCCCGCGCCCACAAATCCCGCCTTTTCGTACAGGCACTCGCCTTGGATGCACCCCAAGGGATTTGGCACATTACGACCGTTCAGCTCCTGCAAGATGCCCATCGTCAGGGCGATGACGACGCCGGATTCGTAGTCCTGCCCCGGGTACCGACTGCCACAGAGGATCTCGGGCAGCGCGTGGAAAGCCTGTTCAAGCAGCATCGCACGCCCATGTTCGGCCGCGCCACGGTCACTGCGCAACGGCAATCGCGTCGACAACTACTTTTCGCCAGCGCGTCGCGTTCACGCTGCTAGCTCGAACGACACCTGCTGCGAATTGCCTAGGTGCAGTGAGGTCCACCGTCAGGTCCGGCGCCGGCGAATGCGGCGCGGTAGAAGTTCAGGTCGGCGGCGAGGTCGGCCTTCTCAGGCGCCCGAGGGCTGCGGCACCGCGTTCATGGACTGGGCATCTGCTGACTTGTTTATCGGGCCGCAAGAGTGTACCCTGCAGGCATGAGCACTGCGCTCTCGTTACATCACGTGGGCGAGGTTGCCCTTCGCGCTCTTGATGAGCCTCGCCGAACGCAAGCGGCTCGCTCACGTTTTGTGCAAGCTCCACGCTGACTGCAACCTCTCGTCGGTGCTGCAACGGGCGGCAGTAAAGGAGCCCCTTGGCTTCGAAATTAACGCGCCCCTCGCGCCAATTATGCTGAGCGGCGAGACGGTCCTCCTTGATGGGGCCCACGGAGTGGACGTTCTTTGTCATGACGGTGACCGCGGCCTCGCAATCGAGGCCAAGCTCGGGGCAAGACCGCTTGACCCCCGCAGCGTTTACGGAGCGGTGCTTGGGACCGGTAGGGCGCTCTGAGCATCGGCCGCCACGGTTCACCGGCAGCATGACGGCCATCCTGAGCCGGTGCAGCCTCGAAAACGGCGCCGCGCTGCGCCTTCGTACGAAAGTGCCAGCGGTTGAGCTGGTTGTCCCCTGGTTCCTCGTCATGCGCCGTGCAACGTGGCGGACCTGGCACTCAAAGCGTCCCGAATTGTCGAACGCTCATGTGGCGCTCTTTGAGAACATTGTGGCGGGGCACGGAGATGCTGACGATTTCGACCAGTTGGTACTGCGAACCGTTGGCTGCGGGTTCTACGCTGAGTGGAAAATAGGGGAGTGAGCAACGGTGGCACCTAGAAGCTCAAGGAACCGCTACTGCGCGAGGAACCTTTCTGGGGCCTCCAGAATTCCCAACTCCCAGTAAATCGATGCACCTAGCGCGCCGTGCGCCAAACAATCTGATGCGCACGGCTCTGTTTAGAAAGATGATCGATTGTAGGAACTTCGATTTTTTCGTCGAGAACTTTGACGAGCTTTTCCTGTTCACCCAATCCTAGCGCTTCTTTTTGAAAATCATTAAACCTCACATCTTCACTTTCGCCGATGTGCGTCAGGAGGAGTGCCACTACCGCAAATGGGCGACGCTCTCGACGCGTCGAGGCCTCACGCATATCGTGCAAAAGGCCCTTTTTTCCTCGCTCGTGGTACGCTTTTCCCGCACTTCGCCAAGCCGTACTTCGCATTTTTAATTCGATCGGGATGCAGAGTGCGCTGGTATTCGGCTCGCCGTTGTCAGCCCTGTGCGCGATCGCGATATCAGCGCGGTCAAGCGCCTCGATCCAAATGTACGCTCCGCTATCGAACTCCTGCGCATCATCCCAGAAGGATGCTGCGAGTTCGCATTTCCACCACGCTTCCAACTGGCGTGAATGCTGAATCAGCCGAGCAAGTGTCAGACGCCGCTCAGCGCTTCGCCACGGTTTGCGGAATGCAGCAACTAATTCGGATTCTGGGCGCATAACGGTCTCCTTGTTCATAGTAACAAAGGATGAAATTTGGCGCGCCGACTAACATCGTTTCATGCGCCTCTTGTTCCGCACAATATCGAACACGGCGAGGCTTATGCGCGAAGTATGCCAGCTAGGTAGCTGCTCGGAATCTCCTTTTCGGAGTGCGACACGTCCTCGCGAAAC
>DYPH01000183.1 GCA_020720045.1 Sorangium cellulosum
ATGCGAGCTGCAACGTACCGAGAAGAGAGCCGATTTCAGCGATCGGCGTGACGTTTGGTGCAGCGATCCAACCCGTCGCCGAGTGGCTTGGAGCCTCGAGGATCGCCACCAGCCAGAGGACTTCCCCGGGACGAACCGTCACGAGGAAGAGCGTTCCGCCCCCTGCGAGCGCCGCGAGACGCGGGTTTTGGCTCGCGTAACAGTCGGTCTTCCAAACGTCCCCAACGGCGAGGCCCGCGGCGTCCTTCTCAAAAATCGCTTTGGAAACGAGCGCAAAGATACAGCTCATGGGAGTCCTAAACGGAGGCGCGCGCCAGGCGCAAACCGACGAAATATACTGAAATTGCTTGCAGAATGCGGAAGGGGTGCGCGTATGCCCGAGAACTCCGCGCCGTCTCGCGCTTCGCGGTCGACCGCGTCTCGGCGCGCGTAACGGTACCAGAGTCCTCACCGATTGCGCCGGGTTCCTCGGCCGGCGGCGCCGATCGACACACGTCGTCCCACGCGGCCCCACCAAGCAGCAGCCATGAGCGCGGCACCGCGTGCAAACGGCAGGCGCCAGCGCAATTCGCGGGCGGGGGGCTTTCGCGGGCGGCTACGTTTGGGGAGTGCGCCTTGCGTCCTCTTCCGTTGCCACCGCCTTCGTTCTTCTACTCGTCGCCTGTGCCGACGAGTACCGCGCCGTCGGTGGCGATCCGGACGGCGGTGCCAACGACGCTGGCGGCAACGGCAATGCAAGTGGGTGCGTCGGCGGCTGCCCGGTAACGTCGTTTTGTGGGGCCGATGGCGTCTGCCGGGTGCGTGCCGAAGACGGCGCCGCGTGCAGCGATGACGGCTCCTGCGCTTCGGGCCACTGTGTCGGCCCGTCCGGGACGGCGACCTGCTGCGCGACGGCGTGCCTTGGCGAGCAGCGCTGCCTGAAGGCCTTCAAGGACGACGACCGCGATGGGTTCGGCAGCCGCGTCGGTGCCGCCACCTACCGCTGTGAATCGGAAGTCGGGAAAGACCCTTCTGGCACCGCCCGCGCGTTCGCGGCCACCGCCGACGACTGCGATGACAGCGACTTCCGCGCCTTCCCCGGGCAGACCGCCTTCTTCGATGCGCCGGCGAAGGGGGGCGGTTTCGACTACAATTGCGACGGCGTTACGACGACCCAATACCGCGTCAACAGCTCCAAAGACCTTCACTGCGGCGTCTGCCGCTGCGATACCGGCGTCGAGGTCGTCGCCTGCCTCACGGCGCCGCCGAGCTACCCCTTCGGCGGCGCGATCGTCGACAAGAGCGGGTGCAAGTGCGGCGCCGCTGACGCCGATCGTACCTTCCTTACCCCGCCGCTGACGGGGCTCTGCGGCGTCGCCCCCCAGGCGGCGACCCTCTGCCAGGCCCGCGTTGTGTTGGCGGCCGGGACGTGCCCGTCCGTGACGAGCACCGGCCCCCAGGGGAACATCGCCTGCCGGTGACCGTTTACGGGCATTGGGCGGTGGCGGCGGCTGCGGCGAAAGGGCCAGGGCCGGCGATGCGGGTGACATCCCAGTCCTCGCGCCAGCCTTCGTCGTCGTCCCGGTCGTCGCTGCCCGTGCCGTCGCTGCGCCAGCGGCCGTCGAGCGTTGCCTTTCCGTTGTCGCGCTCGAGGCGAAAGTCGGCGTCGCCGGCGGCAGGCCCCTGTCGAAGTGGGCCCGCCGTCTCTCGCGACGCTGATCGTCGCGAACGGACGGGCCCCTGGCACCAGCGGCCGCGGAGGATCCCGTCGCGGAGGTCGCCGACGAAGGTTCCGACCGGCTCCGCACCGGCGGTGGCCGCGGCATCGCCGTACGCGCCGTGCACGGTGACACCATCGGCGTCGAGGGCGAGCTCGAGCTGCCCCCAATCGCCGACGTAGGTCCCCGAGATTCGATCACTCGGCCGCGTCCCGACCGCAACGCGGACCTCGGGCGGTCCGACTGCTACGCGGACCTCGGGCGGTCCGACTGCTACGCGGACCTCGGGCGGTCCGACTGCTACGCGGACCTCGGGCGGTCCGACGGATCGGAAAACGCGGGCGGGCGTTTCAAGCGCTGGCGCCTGTTGACGTGCGCCCGAGGCGCACACACAGGCAACGAACGTGAGGCCCAACACGACGAGGGGGAGACGGCGCACGGCGACGAAGGTAGCGCGATGCGCGCTCGGAATCGTCGACGATGGAACGCTGAGCGCGGTTTACGGGCAGCGGGCGGTGGCGGCGCGGCTCGCGAGGGTGGCGTTCGGCGCGGCGACGCGGGCGAGGTCCCAATCGTCTTTCCAGCTCGCCGGATCGGTGGAGTAGTTCCAGCGGCCGTCGAGGGAGATCGTCCCGTTCGCCCGCGTGAAGCGGAACTCGGCCTCGCCCTGCGCCGACGCCTGGCACCACCGGCCGCGGATCGTGTCACCAGAGACGGTGCCGACGAAGAGCCCGTCGGCGTGATCGTAGGCGCCGCGTGCTTCGGTCCCTTGGAAGACGAGGTGCATCGTCCCCCAATCGCCGGTGTAGGTGCCGGCGATTTCCGTGGTCGGGATGCCGCCAACGGCGACGCTCGTGCCCGGTGCCGCGCCACTCGACGCGTCGACCGGCGGAGTAGCGGCCGGCGTACAGGCGGCGATGGTCACGAGGAAGGGGATGGCGAGGCCTACAAGTCGTACTTTCATAACGAAACGGTAACGCTAGGGGCACGCTCGCCGCAAGCATCGTTTTGCGCACGACCCGCACGCCTCGGGAATCGTCGATGATGGCACGCAGAAGTGCAGAACCGCATGATAGCGTCCCCGCTCCATGACAAGCGCGCAGGGGCTGGCTGCTCGGGTTGGGGCGGAGATCGCCGACCGCTGGTACATCGACGCCCTGATCGGCGTCGGCGGCAGTGCGGCGGTCTACAGCGCGACCCATCGGAACGGGCACCGCGTCGCGATCAAGATCCTCCACGACGAGCTCGCGAGCGGCGACGGCGGCGATCGCTTGGTCGCTGCCTTCTTGCGCGAAGGGGCGGTCGCCAATCAGGTCCATCATCCCGGAATTGTTTCCGTCCTCGACGACGGATTCCTCCCCGACGGCTGCCCCTTCCTCGTGATGGAGCTGCTGACCGGGCGCGCCCTCGATGGGATCGTCCGCGGCAAGGAGCCGTCGCTCGGCTGGCGGGAGGCGACGTCGATCACGCGGGCGGTCGCCGAGGTGCTCGCCGAAGCGCACGCCGTCGGCCTCGTCCATCGGGACGTCAAGCCGGCGAACATCTTCCTTTGTGCGAGCGATTTCCCCTGGTTCTATCCGGGGCGGATCCGCCTCCTCGACTTCGGGATCGCTCTCCTCGATGAGCAGGCGCCGCTTTCGGGCGTCCTCGGAACGCCCGCCTTCCTCCCACCGGAGCAGGCGCGCGCCGGGCTCGGCCGGAAGGCGCAAGGGGTAGGCCCCCATTCGGACCAATGGGCGCTCGCGGCGACGGCGCTCTCGTTGCTTCGCGGGAAACCGATCCGCGTCGGCGACACGGAAGCCGAGCTGCTCATGCGCACCCTCCAGCCGCTCCCGCCGGCGGCGAGCTTTGGGTTGGTCGCGCCGCCGAACGTCCTCGATGTGTTCGACCACGCGCTCGCCTTTGAGCCGAGCCACCGTTACCCATCGATGGCCGCCTTCGTCGAGGCCCTCGACGGCGCCCTCCACGAGGCCCAGCATTGGGAGCCGGGCTTCCATCCGACGGAGGGGCCACCGACGTTGCACCTCGACGACGTCGATTCGGTCGTCCTCTCGACGGTCGCCGGCTCACTCCCGCCGCCGCCGAACGTAAACCTTCTGTTTTCCGTGTGGAACAGCGACGGAAGCAGCGAAATCGAGCTTCCCGAAGCTCACTCTTCGGCGGCGAGCGTCGTCGACAGCGTCGCGCCGACCCTCGCCCGAGGGATCCCCGCCGATCGAGGCTCGGAGCCGACGATCTCCCCTGCGACGCCCGCCTACACGCCCCGCCTCGAAGGTGGCCGCTTTCCAGCCCGCCCGCAGATCCGCCGAAAGACCTGACCAGCCCTCGGGAGATCGGCCAAGCGGCTGCAAACAGGTGTTTCGGGCATCTTGGGATCGGCGAAGCGGCCGCAAACAGGTGTTTCGGGCATCTTGGGATCGGCCAAGCGGCTGCAAACAGGTGTTTTTGGCATCTTGGGATCGGCCAAGCGGCTGCAAACAGGTGTTTTGGGCATCTTGGGATCGGCCAAGCGGCTGCAAACAGGTGTTTTTGGCATCTTGGGATCGGCCAAGCGGCCGCAAACAGGTGTTTTTGGCATCTTGGGATCGGCCAAGCGGCTGCAAACAGGTGTTTTGGGCAATCTTGGGATCGGCCAAGCGGCTGCAAACAGGTGTTTCAGGCAAGCTTGGGATCGGCACGTCGCGGGGACCGTCGACGGCGGGCAGGGGCGGGACGTCCGGAGCGCTGCCTGAGGCGTTCAAGTGCGCTCGCCCCGCGGGAATTCTGCCCTTTTGGCGCTTTCCCCCGTTGACGCGCTGGGGCGATTGTTCCACGGTGCGCGAAAATCCCGCCGCCGTCGCATTGTGTGCTTGGGGGTCGAGGAATTACTTTCTCAAGGAGCCCCCCTTTGGCCGCGACGAAGACGACGACCCCCTCCAAGACCACGGCTGCGAAGCCGAAACTGCGCTCCTCCCACGGAGCCTCCCTTGGGGCGACTACCGCCAAAAAGACGGCGAAAAAGACCACATCCTCGGCGACGACCGCCGAGAAGATCGTCGCAGCGGCGAAGCGCCGCGCCGTCGTTGCCAAGACGACGCCGCCGGTCGCCCCCAAGGAGCCGGCCCGCAAGAAGGCCAAGGTCGATCGCCTCGAAAGCGTCGCGAGCGACGAAGCGCGCCGCACCGCCATGGAGGTTGCCATCGCCGCCTTCGACAAAAAAGCGGCCGGGATCGAGATCCTCGATGTCGCGGGGAAGGTCGACTACGCCGACTTCCTCGTCCTTATGACCGGCCGCAGCGAGCGCCAGGTCGCCGCCCTCGCTGGCGCCATTGAAGCGGCGCTCCGTGTGAAGGAAATCCGCGCGATCTCCATCGAAGGCCTCCCGAATGCCCAATGGGTGCTCATGGACTTCGGCGACGTCGTCGTCCACATCTTCCAAGAAGAGACCCGCGGCCTTTACGACCTCGACGGCCTCTGGATGGACGCTTCGCGCCTCCCGGTCCCCGCGTCGCAAGCGCGCGCCGCCGACTGACGCGAATCTGCGACGACCGGGCCTGTAACCCGGTCGTTTTTCGCTTCGTAGCGCCTCACTCCCCCCTCGCACTGCCGTCGTACCCTTCATGAAGTACTCCGCTCGCCTCCGCCCGCTTTTCGCAGCGTTTCGCCTGCTTACGGCGTCGCTCGTCCTTCTCGTGAGCCTCCTCGCCACGAAAGACGCGCACGCCTACGCCTGGATGATCCGCCGCGAGTACACCGCCTGTACCGCCTGCCACGCCGACCCATCCGGCGGAAGCCTGCTCACCCCCTACGGGCGCGCCCTCGGGGAAATGCTCCTGAAGTCCCACTACGATGGGAAAGACCCCGAGTCGGTCGACCCGGGGAAGGCGGCCGAATTCGCCTTCGGCGCGGTGAAGCTCCCCGAGTCGCTCCTCCTTCAGGTCGACGCCCGCGCCGCCTACCTGCGGACGATGGACGGCAGCTTCACGAAGCGCGACAGCCGGCTCCTTCATATGCAGAGCGACGTCATCGGCCAGTACACCGCCGGTCGCCTCCGCTTCAACGCGAGCCTTGGGTACCTGAATACCCACGATTATCTCAACAAGGACGGCCGCAACTCGTCGGCGAGCGGGCCGACCTGGATCACCGGCGACGGCTCCTCCGCGGAAGGGCGCTCCTTCCACCTCGTCTCCCGCCACCACTGGGTCGGCTACGACATCGGCGAAGACAAGAACATGCTCGTTCGGGCGGGGCGCATGAACCTCCCGTTCGGCCTGCGCATCATCGAGCATGACTCCTGGGTTCGGCGCGACACGATGACCGACGTCAACAAGTTCCAGCAGCACGGCGTGAGCTTCGCCTACAACTCGGAGAAGATCCGCACGGAAGTCATGGGGATTGCTGGTAACTTCCAGATCTCGCCGGACGCCTACCGGGCCCGTGGCTACGCCGGCTACTTGGAATACGCCGTGAAGCAGAACCTGACCGTCGGCGGTTCGTCGATGATCACCCACGCTTCGCGGGACATCGCCGCCCCGACCGGCCCCGCCTTCCGCCAGGCCCACGGCGCCTTCGCCCGCTGGTCGCCGGCCCGCCCGCTCGTCGTGATGGCGGAAGCCGACGTCGCCGTCTTCTCGCCGAAGGGGCAGAACGCGAAGAGCACCCTCGTTGGGCTCGCCCAGGCCGACTACGAACCGATGCAGGGGCTCCACCTCATCGGCACCCTGGAAACGCGCAACCAGGACTTCAAGTCGAACGACGCCGTCACCGGCTACGGCGCGTGGGCCTCGGTCCACTGGTACTTCGTCTCCCGCGTCGATGCCCGCATCGACTTCATCCACCGCGAAGAGGCCTCGGCGACCAACACCCTCTTCCTTCAGCTCCACGCCTACCTGTGAGGTCCCCCATGCGCACCCCGCTCGCAGCTTTTGTCGGCGCCCTCCTCGTCACGGCCGCCGCCCCCGCCTTCGCCAGCAGCGCCTATCCGTCGGCCGTCAAGGCAAAGACGGCCAGCCCCACGACCTACAGCTGTACGCTTTGCCATTCGAGCAACGCCGGCGGCGGCGGGACGGTCACCACGCTCCTCGGGAAGAAGCTTATGGCGCGCGGGCTCACGGGCGGCGCAAACACAACCGCTCTGAACACCGCGCTCGACGCGGTGAAGGGGGAGAAATCGGACGTGGACGGCGACGGTGTTGGCGATTTCGACGAACTCGCCGCCGGCACCGACCCGAACGCGCCGCCGGGGGTGGCCCCCTCCGAAACCCAGCCGGAAGTCGAGTACGGCTGCAACGCCGCCGGCAGCCCAACCGATGCTGTCGCCGTCGCCGGGCTCGTCGCCGGGGCGCTTGTGCTCGTGCGCCGCACACGCCGTCGCCGCTGATCGGGCCCGTCGCCGGAGCCAACGGCACACACCGACCCAAAAACGCGGACCGCAAGGCCCGCGTTTTTTTGCGTTTCGAGGCCCCTTTCCGGCGCTGGCTGCACGCCGACACAGACTGGCTCAGTAAGGCGGACTGCAGGGGCGCGTTTTTTTGGCGCACTCACGTGGTGTGGCGCTTGCTGGACGTGCCCCCATGCGCCTCTCCCCCATCTTCCGTCGCCTCGCCCAATCGGTCCTTTTTGCCTCCGCCGCCTGCCTCCCGGCGGCTCTCGGCGCCTGCAGCGGCGAGATCGCCTACGACGGGACCGACTCCGGCACCGCCACCGACTCCGGCACCGCCTCAAAATCTAACCGCCAAAATCTAACCGACAGTTAGATTTAGGGAAACAAGATCAATTGCTTGGGCTCGTTTGCCAATCGCCAAATGAGCCCATTTGCATGCATTACGCACCAAAATCCCATCGGGATCGCCCCCAAATCGCCCCCGATGCCTCGAACTCGCACTCTTTCGCCCCCCAAGCCCGCCGTCACGCCCCCAAATCGCCCCTCGCGACCCCAAAATCACAAACGCAAGACGCGCGGAAA
>DYPH01000331.1 GCA_020720045.1 Sorangium cellulosum
GGCGGTGCCAAATATTTCAAGAGCCTCTGCGCGAAGGGATCCTACGCGTGCGTGATCCAGGACCCGCGCGGCGACGGCGACTCGCAGGGCAAGCCGCTGGCCGACCCGGTCAACAGCGAAAACGAGATCGCCGACAGCTACGACACGATTGATTGGATCGCCAAGCAACCGTGGTCGAACGGGCGCGTCGGCATGACCGGCGGCAGCGGCAATGGCATGGCCGCCGCGATGGCTTATCTTTGCAAACACCCGGCCCTCGTCGTCGTCGAGCCCGCGAACTCGGCGGGCAACACCGCCCTCTACTGGGGGTTCGAGAACGGCGTGCGCCGGAAGCTCTACGAATGGCTCAACCAGCGAAACCTCAAGGTTTCCGAATGGCCGAGGCCGACGATCTACCATTACGACAGGGCGCACTGGAACAGCCTCCTGGACGAGGCTGCAAAGGACAACAAGACCGTCTATCTGGGATCCGACGGATGGTTCAACATTTTCGGCGATTCGGCGGTCGATTTCTTTGAAAAATTCGGACCGTCCGGCAAGGTTTTCATCGCGGTCAACGCCTCCGCCCACGGGGCGCATTGTGACAAGGGGGTCAAATTCAAGATCGGCCCGGCAGCGGGAGCCGCGCCCATGCCGTCGTTCCTTGACGTGCTCGATGGCAAGGTGAAGCCGGAGAAGTCCCAGATCCTCTACGCCGTCCTCGGCGATGTGACCGATCCCTCCGCGCCAGGCAACGTCAAAAAAGCCTCGCCGGTCTGGCCGCCGACCCATGTGCCCACCCCGTTTTATCTGACTCCTTCCGGCGGTCTTTCGCTCAAGCCCGCTGCTACAACCGGCAAGATTTCTTTCCCCTACGATCCCGCAAATCCCGTTCCCTCGCTCGGCGGCGGGTGGTCGTTTGGCAACGATCCGAACGGCGCGGTGGACCAGCGGCCGCTCGCAGATCGCAAGGACGTCGTGAGATTGGTTTCCGAGCCCTTGGACTCTCCATTGGAAATCGCGGGGAAAATCCGCGCCGACCTGTTCATTTCGAGCGACGCCCCCGACACGCTCTTTGTCGTGAAGCTCGTGGACATCTACCCCGACGGGCAGGAGATCCTCCTGCGAGAGGCGGCCGCGATGGCCCGCTACCGCGACGGCTTCGACAAACCCGCGCCGCTCGAACCAGGCAAGACCGTCCGCCTCGCCTTCGACTGCAACAGCATCGCCGCCGTATTCAACAAGGGCCACCGGATCGGCGTCTTCATCACCAGCAGCAGCAGCCCGGCCTACGAGGTCCACCCAAATACCTATGAACCCGCCGCCTCGGCGGATCAGATGAAAGCGGCGATCCAAAACATCCACATTTCTCCGACCGCGCCGTCCTCCATCATCCTCCCTGTCGTCAAATGAACATCCCGACCTCCGCCGTTCGTAGTTCCGCATT
>DYPH01000332.1 GCA_020720045.1 Sorangium cellulosum
CAGGCAGCGGCAGCTGAGGCGGTGCGAGTATCGAGAAGCGGCGCGATCCTCGGCTGGATTCACGAGTCTCTTTCAGAGTTCAGGCCCGTGGCCTGGTCGAGATTGGGTGCCAGCGAGCCAGTCGACATTGTCATTCCAGATCGCGATGACGTCCGGGGGTTCGCGTATTCTTCGGTCGCAAACGACGAAGGCTTTTGCGCCTCTCAGGGCTCGCACGCCGTCCTATATGTGGCGCTTAATGGGCAGCCCTTGCGCGACGACGAGTTAGGGCTCCCCGAGTCGATCTGCCTTGCTGCGTTGCCCGGTGGCCGTTTCGTGGTCACTCCTCGAGGCGGCGGGCGGCAGCCCATGACTCTTCTTCGTCTCACCTCGTGTGCCGCAGGGTGTCCATGAACTGCGGGTTCTCCCAAGGACGTCTGCATCCGTCTGCTCGAAGTCCCACGCGAGGTGCAGTTGATGCGGGGGGAATCTTCCTAGTCCATGGGCGTCCGGTTAGCGGCGAGGTGAAAAGCTGAGGCCGGACGATCACTTGCGACAGGGGATCGACAGCCCCCCGCGGATTCGTGATTCTCCGGGGCATGACCAGCTCTCGCGCCAAGAAGACCGCGCAGCCGCTCAAGCAGTCGAACGTCGTCGAGACGCTGCACGCGCTCGTGGGGCCCGACGAAATCCTCGAGGCGGGACGACGACTCGGCGTCGTGCAGAGACAGCGCAAGGTCGACCTTCCGGCGCTGGTGGAGGCCACGATTTGGGCGATGTCGCCGCAGCCTGGTGTGCAGACGTCCATCTTCGTGAACTACCTGTCGCGCACCGACAAGCCCATCGCGCTGTCGTCCTTCTACGACCGCTTCACGTGGCCCTTCGCCGAGATGATGCAGGCGCTGGCGTGGCGCAGCATCGAGGCGGTGCGTGAGGCGACGCCCCCAGAGCGGCGGCGAGAGGACCTGGGGGTCCTCCTCAAGGAGTTCCGCGACGTCCAGGTGGTGGATTCCAGCAGCCTCCTGCTCAAGCGATTGGCGCGGCACTGGGCTCCATCCACGAGCAAAGTGAAGCCGGCCGGCGTGAAGTGGCATGCCGTCGTCTCCTTGAAGGACGGCGTCCCGGTCGCCGAGCGACTCACCGAGCAGAAGCTTCACGACTCTGCCGGCTTGCCTGAGGGCTCCCTGCCTGCTGGGACGCTGACCCTCTTCGACCTCGGCTACATCGACATCGGCCGCTTCGTCGACGCCATCGAGCGAGGCGCTGACTTCCTGACGCGCCTGAAGACCAACCACAATCCCGTCATCGCGCGCGTGCATACGGGCAAAGGGGACCGGGTGAAGGCGCGCGGCATGCGCCTCGACGACGCGCTCGTCCAGAGCGTGCTGCTCGACGAGAAGGGCGCGCTCGACCTCGACGTGCTTCTCGAGGCC
>DYPH01000052.1:0-34598 GCA_020720045.1 Sorangium cellulosum
GGCTGGGTTCGCTTCGCCGGGTACAGGCTCAGCTTTAACTGAGAGCGGTCTAGCTCGGGAGCGCGATGGATCGTTTCGCCGACCGAAAACAGGAGAAAGGGGACGACCTGTCGAAGGTCCCCCCGCGCCGCGCGCGCCAGCAGTCGGTCGGCCGGTACACCCTCGATCAGTGGAGAAATCGCCACCGCCGTCCCGTCGTAGGAAGCCCACGCCGTGGCACCTAGCGCCCCTTCTGTTTGAATATCGCTAGCTTTGTTTGCCGCACCCGTCGAGGCGGAGAAGAACTTCAGGGCCATCAGGCGCCCCTGCCCTTCGCGCGCGATCCAGGTGTCTCGCTCGCCGAGCCGAGCGATCACCGTGAATGCGCCGTAGTTTTGGCCGAGACGTGAGGCATGGGCAGACGAACTCATGCAAGCCGCCTACGGCGCCAACGAGGCCAGATCAAGAGGAATACGCGTCGTTATATTTTAACACGTAATTTCAACATGATGCGTGAGATAAACATTGCACAGAAATCGCGCCGGCGGCGGTACGCTCAGAAGATCACGCTCGTCTGGAGACGGATGCGGGGGTCAAGCTGCCCGTCGGCGGCGCGCAGGAGGGCGACATCCCCCTGAATTTTCAGGCGATGGCCGCTGACGTACACGTTCCCGCCGACCGCGTATTCGCCGGTCGTCGTCTTCGGAGCCATCGCGCGGTCGGCACCAAACGCAGCGACGCGGAGCACCCCCTCGACCTTCGGGGCCACAAACATCCCAACTTGCAGGAGTTGTCCGAACTCGCCGACGACCCCCTCCGGGCGCCGGGCGTAGCGGACGTGAGTTTCGCCCGTGATCGAAAGGCCCCGCCAACGGAGCGTCCCCTCCAGCACGGCCTGGCGAATGCTCGTCCACGTGACGAGGTCGTTCGGCTTCGCGGGGTCGCTCGCGAACACGCGCCGCGGATTGTAGGCGCCGGCGATCGCGACGGAGAGCTTCGGGCGCCGCTCGCGCACGAGGTCCCCTTCGCGAAAATCGACAGGCCCACGGGGATTCCAGGCGAGCCGAAGGGTGCTCTGGAACGACGTGTCGTCATTCGCGGCGGCGAGCCGAGCGCCGTTCCAAACGCCGGCGACCGCCTCCCAACGGTGCTCTTTCGTGGCAACGGAGGCGGCGACGCCGAGATCACGCTGGAGGCCGAAGTGACTGTTGGTGAGGGAGCGGTCAGGGAGCTGATGGTAGAAATACCCGGTGATGTGCTCGCGGTTGTAGGGGACGCGGTTTTGGCCGACGAGGAGTCCGAAGTAAGGGCTCGGGTCCCACTGGATGTAGACGTTTCCCGTCGCGAGGCGCCCCTCATCCGAGTGGAATTGGTAGTGAAACTGCGTCTTCCAGCGCGTGTTCACCGCGTGGAGGACGAGGCGCGTCGCCCGGAGGCGGATCCCCCGCTCCACAAGCGCCCCACTGCGCGCTTCCTGCTGGAAGCGGACGGCCGCCATGCCGCTCGGGGCGAAATCCCAATCTCCATCGGCCGACTTCAGGTGAATTCCGTCGGCGGCGGAGCTCGTCCGGGGGAGGAAAATAGCAGCAACGAGCGCCCCGGGGAGGAAGGGCGCGCGTCGGCGGAATGCGAGGAAGCGGTCGGCGCGACGGAGTCGACGGCTGGGTGGATGGAACGGCATCTCAAGCCCGTCCACGCAGCATTCCATTCCAATACAATTCGGGCAGCGCGTACACTTTCATGGCGTACATGCTGTAGCGCTCCACGGTCTGATCAAACGGGAAGCTCTCTTGAGGCTTTCCGTCATAGTCGAATTCGGACAAAATCAGCGACCCATAGCCGGTAACAAGCGGGCACGAGGCGTACCCATCGTAGCGGGCAGTGGGCGGATTTCCTCCGCGAATCGCCAGGAGATTCTCAACGAGCACAGGGGCCTGCTTTCGAATCGCCGCTCCGGTGCGTGACGTCGGTAGACTTGAGTTATCTCCGAGCGAGAACACGTTGGAATAGCGAACGTGTTGCAGCGAGTATTTCTCGACAGAAACCCATCCAGCCGCGTCCGCAAGCGGTGAACTTTTTATAACATCTGGCGCGCTCTGGGGCGGAACGACGTGGAGGAAGTTATAGGGAAGAATGACCTCCTTCTTCTCGTCAAGATGATGAAATACGGCCTCTTTTGATTTCGATCGAACCGCGACGAGGTCGTGACGAAAGTGGGTCAAGATCTCTTTCCGCTTTACGATCGGCTCCAGGGCCTCCCGGTAGTGCTTGACGCCAAAAATCGCTGCGGCGGCGGAGCCATAGTGGATCTTCGTCTTTTGGCGAACCCCGCGGCGACGAAGATGAGCGTCGGCCAGATACATGATCTTCTGCGGCGCCCCCGCACACTTGATCGGCGTCGAAGGGAACGTGAATACAAGGTTCCCTCCCTGGATTTCCTGAAGATATTTCCAGGTATTCCCCGCGGTCGCATAGGTGTAGTTGGAGCAGACCCCCGGCGAATCTAGGGCCGCTTCCGCTCCGTCAATCTTCGCCCAATCGAGCTGAATTCCGAGGGCAACGACCAGAAAGTCGTAGGTCACTTCCGTTCCGTCGGCGAGCGCTACCGAGTTTGAATCCGGCTTGAACTCCCAGACCGACTCGGAGATCCATGCCACGCCTTTCGGGATATATTCCGCTTCCGGTCGCCGCGTCTGTTCCGGCGTAACGACGCCACCACCGACCATCGTCCATAGCGGCTGGTAGTAGTGGTGCTTCGAGGGCTCGATGATGGCGATATCGAGCGTCGGATCGGCATTCTTGAGGCGCGCAGCGACGGAGATCCCGGCAGAACCACCCCCGGCAATTACGATATGGTGGTGAGTCATCGGGAACCTTCTTTCAATTGACGAGGGGTCTCTTCCAGGGCGCGACCAAACGCGCTTGCCAGCGTCACCGCGAAACCGAGCGCCTTCTGGACGTGGGGCGTTCCGGCGGCGCGAAGCGCACCAAAGAGACCGATTGCCGGTGCCCCTTCGGACGCCTGCGCAAGCGCTTCGGCGAGCTTGGTCATCGTTGCGAGCGTTTTTGGCTCGAGGACGCCGGAGCGGACGACGCGGAGCAAGGCGCCGTGATGGGCGAGGACCTCGTCGAGCGCCGTAAGCGCTTGAGGATCGGTGATGGTCGCTGCCAGGCGACCTACGGCGCGGACGCGTTCGTCGACGTCGATTCCATCGGCGGCGAGCGTTTTCACGGCGCGGTCGAAGGTATCGGTCGCGACGGCGACGAGCCCCGGGAGCTCGTTCGCGATTCCCTGTGGCGCAGCGATCGACGCTTCCAGACGCGCGAGCGCCGCCTCGATCCGAGCGAGCCGCTGCTCGAGATCTTCGTATTTTCTTTCGTCCATACCGTACCGGCTGCAACGGCGGCGCCAGTCAAGCGGGCGGGGTCGTGACGCAGGCGGTCATGCAAATTCTCAAGCGCATGCGATCTGGAGGGGCGCGAAATTGACGCGAGCGCGGACGCTGTTTCACGACCGATGAAACACGATTGAAACGTCTAGGGCGTCGGCTCCGCCAATTCGCCATCGGCCATCTTCAAGACGCGATGGAAGGCGTTGAGCGTGCGGGTGTCGTGGGTCACGACCAGAACGGCGATTTGCGTGCGTTCCGCGAGCTCGCGGAAAAGATGCATGACTTCACTGCCGCGGACGGCGTCAAGGGCGGCGGTCGGCTCGTCCGCGAGGAGGACGCGCGGCTCCGGGAAGAGCGCCCGAGCGATCGCGACCCGCTGCTGCTGCCCCCCCGAGAGCTCACTCGGCATCCGCCCTCCGAGGGCGTCCATCCCAAGCTGCGCGAGGAGGCGCCGGGCCCGCTCGCGCTCGTCGCTCGTCGGCGTGTGGTCAAGGACGACCGACACGAGGACGTTGTCCAGGACAGAGAGGAAGGGAATCAAATGTGGCTTCTGAAAGACGAATCCGATATTTTTTCCGCGATTATCCTCAAATCCTTCACACCGTTTCCCGTCACGGATGACCGGCACTCCGCCGATTTCTAACGTTCCGCCGTCGGCATCTTGCAGTAGACCTAACGTCTGGAGAAGCGTCGACTTCCCGCTGCCGCTTGGCCCGAGGAGGGCGACACACTCCCCGCCGCGAAGCGAGAGGGAGACGTCGCGAAGCACCTGCGTTCGGAGGTCTGCAACACCATAGTATTTCTCAATATTTTCTGCATGAAGCAGCTCGCGGACGTCCTGCATGATGAATCGCCCTTCAGGTGGCGAGGAGCGTCGAGGCTTCGACGCGGAGCGCGCTTCGGTAGGCGAGGGCCGAGGCGAAAGCGGCGAGGAGAAAGGCGGCGACTACGAGCAAAATGTAGTCTTCGGTCCCTACAATGACGCGACGCGGAAATCGTGGAAAAGCTACCTGAGATGCGCCCCAGGCGACGGTCGCCCCCACAGAGACGAGCGCAGCTGCCTTGAGAAACACGAAGCGAAAGAGGGCGATTTTTCGCGCACCCATCAGCCTAAATAGTGCAATCTCTTTTTGTTGAGATCCCACCATTTGCAGCACAATAAGCGTCAGGATTACTGCGGATACAATGGCCAAGATCGTACGAAAGAGACCGATTTGCTTGCGGGCTTTTTCGACCGCCCCCTCGAGCATCCACGCCTGTTGTTCCGCGTGGCGCGCGACGCGAAGGGCGGGGCGTTTCCGGAGCGCCGCTTCGACCCGCGGAAGATCGCTTGAAGACGCCGTGACCACGAAGGCGGGGACGGTATCGTTCGCCGTGGGCGGCCGTCGGTCGCGGAGACTTGCGGCGTTCCCGGCGCGGGCGAGCTTGCGAAAATCGGCGTCACCGACGAACAGCAGCGGATCGCCGCTTGGGGCGAGACGCCCGGCGGCAAGCTGGCGGACGACGACCTCCTCGCTCCCGACGGAAAGCCGCGTCCCAACGGGCAGATTCGCGCTTCGATCTAGTGTTGCGTCGCCGGCGCGAATTCCTGGAAGTTCAGACGTTTGTAGACCGGATGGGGGTGCGTTTGCGTCGATCGCGAGAGCGACGACGAGCAGCGGTTGCAGGCGCCCCTCGACGTGGAGCGTGAGGGCGGCGCTCCGTGCAGCATGCACGCTCTTGACCCCGGGAACACCCGCCAAGCGGTCGCCCCACGAAGGGTCGATGCGGCTCGGTGCGGCGAAGGGCCCGTGGGTATCGGCCTCCACGACCCAGAGCGCTTCGTCGGGAGCGTGGGGCGCATAGACGGCGGCCTGGGCGACGGCATCTTCGACCATCCCGCGGTAAATCCCCCCCATCGCGAGCACGACGGTAAACAGGAGCCCGAGGCCGAAGCCGGTCACCAGGACGCGGGTGCCGTCGGCGAGGATGTCCTTCCCGGAAAGATAAAGGGACATGGCTAGTTGGCGCGGACGCGCGTCCCCACTGGGAAATCGGCGTTGCCCAAAAATTCCGGCCAGGGGCCGCCGGAACCCGGCCGAAGTTCCAGGTACTGGTCGCCGATGCGACCGATCGGAACCTCGCGGGTTGCGACGCGGCCGGCCTCGACAACGGCGCAACGCGCGAGCGTCGCATCTTGGAGCACGCTGCAGCCGCCGCGAGGCAGCCGAAACGGCACATGAGACCGCGCGTGGACCACGACAGCGGCCCGAATACCGACGACGCGATTGGCCGCCGAACCGCGGGAAGAGATACCAAATTCTGCTACAATTTCATGGGTATCTGACTGGGCTTCCGGAAGAATCCGAAGGAGCCGTGCCGGAAGTGGCGCGCCGGAACCGTCGAAGGGGCGAACTTCGGCTTCCACACCGACCGGCAACCAAACCAACGCCGACTCGTCGAAGGGGACGCGCACAACGAGGTCGCTCGGGTCGGCCAAGAGGAAGACGGTTCCGCCGGGGGGAAGGACGTCGCCCGGCTCGTGGAGGCGCCGCAGGACGATGGCGTCCCCCGGCGCGCGGAGCTCCTGATCGTCGGCCCGGTCGGCTTCGACGGCGGCGGAGACCTCGGCAAACCCGACCTGGGCACGGTCGCGGCGCGCTTGGGCGACGAGCGCGGAAAGTGCGGTTTCCGCTCGAGAAACACGATCCTGTTCCGCATCGAGCGCCGTCGGCGCAAGGGCCCCCGTCGCGACGAGCCCGGCAGCGCGGTCACGGTCCCGCCGGGCCTGGGCGAGGGTGTCTTCGGCGCCACGAAGCTCGGCGGTCGTCCGGCTCCCGGTCGCCTGGGCCACCTGGAGCGACGCTGTCGCGACGCGGGCGCGACGGTCTTCCTCGTCCCGCTCGGCCCGCGCGAGGACGGCGTCGCGATGCACGACCGCGCCGACGTCGGGGCCGACGGCAAGCAAACGCCCGCCGCGGGGGAAGCCGACGGCGATGGTCGCGCGCGGTTCAAGGGTGCCTACGCCGCGCAATTCGGAAACGATATCGCCTTCTTCCACCGGTGCGCGGGCAACCTCCCGTGGGCGCTGGCTACGGAAAAAACCGGCAGCGACGAGGGCGGCGGCGAGCGGCACGACGAGCCACTTCTTGGAAGGAGTCTTCATCGGAGCGAACTTTCTGGAGTCGGCGAAAGGACCGCCCGGAGCGCGGCGGCCGCAGCTTCCGGATCGGCCGACGCGAGCCCGGGAGGCTCGCCAAGGACGTTCAACAACGTGTGGGAAATGACCGTGCGCACCACGACGGGCGGTGGAAGCCTTCGAAGCGATTGATCGGCGATGCCGCGCCGTGCCGCCGCAAGAAGAGCCTCTTGAGAAGCCGTCGAAACGGCAAACAGCCGCGCCTCGGCGTCGGCGTGAAGCGGGCCCGCCTCGGTCGGCGAGCGGACCGGCCCGGCGAAAACAAGAAGAATGACGCCACGTCGTGGGGAGAGAGCTGCCGTCCGCGCGGCAGAAAATGCAAGAAGCCATTCCAGGCCCGACGCGTGCGCTCCTGCGGGAGGGATCGTCTCCTCAAGCAAGTCGGCGGCACGGAGGACGGCCGCTTCGAGAATCGCTTCCCACGACGAGAAGTGCCGGTAGAGGGCGCCCGCCGTGACTCCGAGGTGCTTTGCGACGGGAACGACGCCAAGCCCCCCGTAGCCGTCGCGCCCAAGGAGAAACAGAACGGCGTCTGCGATCTCGCTTTGGCGATCGGAAGAGGGGCGTCGGGGAGTAGCCATGCGAGTTCCTAAGTAAACCTTTTTTTACTTTCGTCAACAGTCGGTTCGCGACCGCGAGCGAAACGGCGCGAGGCGGCACGAGGCGGCACGAGGCGCGCGAGGCGAGACACGGCGGGCCCCAACTCAACAGCGCCGTCCGGCACAGCCCTCTTGCAGGCGCAGCGCTTCGAAATCGTCCCGCTTGGATTGCAGATTTTCGTCTGGCGATGCCGCGCGTTCGGTGAGACGTTCGGAATTGGGACTTTGCTCGCCGACGGGGGTCGGTGGGTTTTCGAAACAGACTTCGGGTGGGGCCGAAATCGTTTTGGGAGTCTCAGCAACCGGTCGGCGCGTGGATGCGCGCCGATGAAAAGGGGCTCTGCTGTCTGGTGGAGCTGTTTCGGGGAGGGAAAAAAACATGAACGATATCGACGTAGGAGATGTGCGTGTATTTGAGCGTGCGGCCACTTTGGGGGCGCTCGCTTCCGCGGCGCGGGCCCTTCACGTGGGGCGCTCGACGGCGACGCGCCAGCTTCTCCGCCTGGAGGAGGCCGTTGGGTGCCGCCTCATCGACCGCGATGCGCGGAATTTTGTGCTCACCCAGGAAGGGCGCGCCTTCCTCCCGTACGCCACGCGCCTGTTGGAAAGCGTCGGCGATGCGGTCGCGGCGGTCCGCCCGAGCGACGGTCCGCTCCGCGGCCGGATCCACGTGGCGGCGCCGATGAGCTTTGCGATGCGCGAGCTCGTGCCCCACTTGCCGGAGTTCCTCGCGGCACACCCGCAACTCTAGGTAATTTTGGACCTTAACGCCGCCACGCGCCTGATCGCCGAGGAGATCGATCTCGCCTTCCGGCCGGGCCCCATCGAAGCCCACTCCCTCGTGGCTCGAAAAATCACGGAAGAGGAGCTCGTGCTGGTTGCGTCGCCCGCCTACCTCGATGCCCGCGGACGGCCGAGCGATCCCGCCGAGCTGAGCGACCACAGCTTCCTCGACGCCCGCACCGAGGAGGGGGACGGTGAAGTCCGACTCAACGGCGCCGCCGGCCCCGTTCGCGTCCGCTGTCGGAGCGCGATCCGGACGAACGACCCCTACCCGCTCATCGCACTTCCTGAAAATGACTGCGGAATTGCCCGCGTCCCGCGTTCGCTCGCGGAAGCTGGACTGGCGGCAGGTCGCCTGGAAATCGTTCTCCCCCACGCGCCCCACGAGCCGCGGACGATGTTTGCACTCTACAGCCCCGGCCGCGTCGGCGACCCGCGGGTCCGTGCGTTCCTCGACTTCGTCGTCGAAACGGCGCGGCGAACGCGCCCGGGAAACGTCCGCGCGATCGCGCCGGTGACCGTGCTCCAGCGTTCCGCCTGAGCGGAATTCTCGACAACCGCGTCCGTCCGCGTAACGGGAGACGGCGCGGAATTCTCAACAACCGCGTCCGTCCGCGTAGCGGGAGACGGCGCGGAATTTTCAACAACCGCGTCCGTCCGCGTAGCAGGAGACGGCGCGGAATTCTCAACAACCGCGTCCGTCCGTGTAGCGGGAGACGGCGCGGAATTCTCAACAACCGCGTCCGTCCGCGTAGCGGGAGACGGCGCGGAATTCTCAACAACCGCGTCCGTCCGCGTAGCGGGAGACGGCGCGGAATTTTCAACAACCCGTCAAAAAAGGGCGTACCGATGGCGGTACGCCCTTTTCTTTTCTATTTTCGGGAGTTTGCGGCGACCCAGCGATGAAGTGCCGCCTCGCGCGCCTCGTCGTCAGGCGCTGCGGCGAGCGCCTCGAGGCAGCTGCGGACCTCCTCGTCGCTGCTCGCCTGGGCCGCCTCGCGGACGCGCACACGCATCGCTTCCTGGGGGGCGAGGATGCGGGCGGCGGCGACGCGGATGTTTCGATCGCGGGCGGTGAGCGCTTCCAGCAGGGTCCGGGCATCGAGCGCCCCCTCTCGATAGCCGCCTGCCCCACTCGCGAGTCGCGCAAGCCGTTGAATCCACGGCTCATCTTCGCAGTCGCGCGCCAAGACGCTGCCGGCGTCGCCGCCCTGAAAGCGGCTGAGGTCGTGGAGGCGTGCGAGGAAGCGATCACGATCGGTGACCGAGCGAAACTCGAGGGAACTTGAACGCTTCACGCGACCGTCGCGCCGGCGCCCTAGGAAATGAAGGCGTTCCGGAACAATGCGATCCTGTTGCGGCTGAAGCTCATGGAACATCGCCGCAAGCTCCCGTTTTTCCTTAAAAAGGAGATTTTCGATGCGAAGGCCATCGATGCCGAGGAGCACGCGGCGCCGCGTGTAGGCGATCGCGAGCGGTACGCCGGCAAAGAGGCTCGCGCCGCTAAGCGCCGCGACCGCGACCGCCGGCACGTGCGGGAACACGAAATCTTCTGCGATACGGAACGCCGCCGCGAAGACGAGGAGCGGCGTCCCCAAGACGAGCAACGTCGCGATGGGGCCCAGCGGACGCGCCGCGGTCAGGACGAGCGCTGGCGGAAGGCCTTGACCAAGCGCCTCCAGAAACGAGGCGACGTGCGGATGATCGCTCGGCTCGACGCGAAACACAGCGATCCCGTCGGGGAGCGCGATCGCGAGATCGACGCCAGACCGATGGCGATCTACGGCGACGCCACGGATCTCGTCGAGAGCAACTGTAACCGCGGGAGAGCCAGAAACGACGAGAAAACCGGCAGTTGCGAACGAGTCGTCACCGATGCTCGCCGTCTCCCCGGTCCGCGCATCGGGGTGCGTCCGGGGGAGCTCGGACCCGTCCACACCTGCGTCCTCGCCCGCGAGCGCGGATCGAGGAACAAGCTGGAGCACACGGCGTGCGCCTGCGACGTCGCCGGCGAGCGGCGCCAGGGCCAGGAAGAAGACCGCGACGATCGCCGCGGCGGCCAAGGGTGGAACATGAAACAAAACGCCGATAGCCGTAAGGACCGCGCACGCAGCGCTAAGTCCCAACGGCCATCGAGGGCGGCGTAGCTTGGCTACGCCAAGGCGTACCGAGCGGCTGCTCAGACGTCTTTCTGGTCGCGAACGCGGGCAGCCTTGCCCGTGAGGTCACGCAGATAGAAGAGGCGGCTACGACGGACGACGCCGCGGGAGACGACCTCGATCTTGTCGATGCGGGGGGTGTGGAGCGGGAAGACGCGCTCGACGCCGATGTTGAAGCTCACCTTGCGGACCGTGAAGGTGCTGCGCGCGCCGGCGCGGTGCTGCTTCAGGACGATGCCCTGGAAGACCTGGATGCGATCCTTGTCGCCTTCCGGGATCTTGTAGTGGACTTTCACCGTGTCGCCGACGCGAAACGCCGGGATATCGCTGCGAAGCTGGGCCTTCTCAAGGGCGGCGATGGTGGGGATCGTGTTCATGACGGATTCGACTTTCCTGGGGTCTTGGTCGACGCGAACGGCGTCGCTCGGGTCGCCCGACGCTACCGGTCAAGCCGGGACGTCGCGCTAAGGTCGGCGGACCCTCGCGGGGGCGCCCAACACTTCCCTGACGAGCGCTCAACACCGCTCGTCGTTCGGGGCGCGTTGTATTGCATGGGGCTAGGCAGACGTCAATGAGGATCCGTGTCCGAAGACGGCGTACACGATTCGTCGAAGAATTCGGGGCGATACTCAAAGTGCATCGTGTCGAAGTGGGCCCAGCGGCCGCCCCAGATGAAGCCCTCCGACTCAAATGCGTCGATGATTTCCTTCGGGAAACGGTTCGAAAAACGGGGAGTGTTCCGCCAGTAGGCGCTTTCGGGCACCGAGAGGTCGATGGCGATTCCGTAGGCGTGGGCGCTCTTGCGATCGGTGCCAGCGATGACGCGGTCGTTGTACGTCCCGCCGAGATCGTGAAGAAATCTCAGCAATTTCCGGTCCTTCGCGACCGCGACCTTCAGACGATTTTCGACCGCCGCAAGCACCGGCGCGACCAACGGATGAACGCGGACCCGCATATCCACGAAGGGGACCGTCACCAGCTTTTTCTCGAGGGCCGGCCCCGGGGCGCCGTAGCGCGCGTCGAGCAGCGCATAGACGCGAATCCGACCGGGGTCCCCGGTTGGGGTGGGCCCGCCGTTCCCGTCGGGCATTGCATGGCTTGGGTAGGGCGCCAAAAAAAGATCATGAAGATCGGGTGTTTCTAGGCGCTCTTCCTCGGTTTTCTGGCGACCGTCCTCCCAGGGGATCACCGTTCCCGTGGAAGACGGCACACGAAGCCCGGCCCCATCGGGGGTAACCGTCGCCCCGTAGAGGCGCGCCAAACAGGCGAGCGAGGGATTGGTTTTCGCTGGAAGTGCAGCAACTTGCGCGGAAGCCGAAGGAACCGCCCTCGCTCCGCCGACCGACGCAGTATGGGGTGCCGAACGGGGCGTCGGAGCCGGGACGTCCTCGTGACGGGCGCACCCGACGGCACCTGCGCAAACGCTGGAAACTGTTGCGAGCGCGAGCGCGACCGCGGAAAATACCGGCTGCGACACGCGCGCACCTGCGCTAGCTGCCTGCTTCATGTCCCTCACGGTCGGCCAAGACGCTCCCGATTTCGATGTTGTCGCCAGCGACGGAACCCGCGTTTCTCTTCAAGAATTGCGCGGAAAGAAGAACGTCGTCCTCTACTTCTATCCGAAGGACTTCACACCGACCTGCACGAAAGAGACGTGCGGCTTCCGCGACATGGTTGGCACGCTCAACGGCGGTGACGTCCTCGTGGTCGGCGTTTCGACGGACGACGACGAAACCCACCGCCGCTTCGCCGCCGAGTACCAGCTCACCTTCCCGCTTATCGCCGACACCAAGAAGACGCTCGCAAAGGCCTACGGCGCGATCGGCGGCCTCCGAAGCCTGCTTGGGATCACCCAACGGGTGACGTTTGTCATCGGAAAAGATGGCAAAATTGCGAATGTCACCGCAGCGGAGTCCTCCGCCGACAAGCACATCGCGGAAGTGAAAGCGACGCTCACGCGCCTCGCCTGAGGCTGATTCTGCTTGCCGGCGCCGGGGCCCCCTGGTAGTGCGGCGCGCTCTTGCGAGGGGCCTTCGGGACCACGCAATTCCCACGTTTCACGCAGGGCGCCTGGCGCCTCGGTCCGCGCACCCCCGCGACCGATCTTTCGAGACCGCAGCGAGCCGTGGGTGACGACGAAAGACTCCCGCGACCCTGGGGTGCAGGAAAGAAAGCATCATGAATACGAAGCCCGGTATCTTCGGCAAAAAGCTCGGTTTCACGCAGATCTTCGGCGAAAAAGGCCAGATCTCCCGTTGCACGGTCATCGAGACCGGCCCGGTCGTCGTCATCGAGAAGAAGTCCCAGGACAAGCACGGCTACACGGCCCTCGTTCTCGGCCTCGACGCCGCGAAAGAGAAGCACGTCAACAAGGCCCAGCTCGGCTACTTCAAGAAGGCCGGCGTTGCGCCGATGCGCACCGTCAAGGAATTCCGCTGCACGGAAGAGTTCGCAGCGAAGTTCGAAGTCGGCGGCACCATCAAGCTCGACCAGGTCTTCGAAGTCGGCCAGACGGTCGACGTCCGCGGCACCACGCGCGGCCACGGCTTCACCGGCGTTATGGTTCGCTGGAACTTCCGCGGCTTCAAGCGCAGCCACGGTGTCCACGAGTACCAGCGTCACGGCGGTTCGATCGGTACGAACATGACGCCGGGCCGCACCCTCCCGAACCTCAAGATGCCCGGTCACTACGGTGACGAGACCGTCTCGATCCTCAACCTCAAGGTTGGGATGATCGACGTCGAGAAGAACCTCCTCCTCATCGAGGGTGGCGTCCCCGGTTCGAAGAACGGCCTCGTGACGATCCGCCACGCCGTCAAGACCAAGATCCGCAAGGCTCGCTGAGTCGCGCCGCGGTTCGCAAGAGCGACTCGCAAAAGAGACCCCCGAAGGCTCCGCAAGGAAGCTTCGGGGGTTTTCTCGTAGGGTTTTCTCGTAGTTGCCGCCGCTCACGGCGCCCGTCGGAGACGCCGAAGAACCGAACCGGCTACTTCTTCATCGGGAAGAGCTGATTGGCGATCTGGGCCGGCGTCGTCCGCTTCGGCATCGTTGAGGTGGTCGTCGGCTTTGCGGTCGGCTTTGCCGCCGGCGGCTTGCCGGTCGGCTTCGCGCTCGGCGTGGCGGAGACGCTCGGCTCCGGAGCGGCCGAAGGGGCGGGGCTCGCCGATGGCGTCGCAACGGGCGGCGGTTCCGGCGCAGGAGTCGGCTGCGGTGCCGCGGAGACGGGCGCGCTTGCGGCAAGCGGGGCGGTGCCGTCGGTCTTGGTGTGAGTCAGCGAATAATAGAGCCCGCCGAGGAGAGCGGCGCCAAGAACGGCGCCAACGACGGAACCGCCGATGACGTAAAGGAGCCCGGAATTTCGCTTTTCGGGGGCCTTACCCCCAAACGAAGAGGTGACCCCAAGCGCCGGATTGGACGGCGCCGAGGGCGGCTGCACGATCGGCACCGAAAGAGGCACCGGCGTCGGTGGCGAGAGCATCGGGGCATCGCCGATGGAGACCATCGAAGACCGAAGGGACGCCGGAGCGAGCGCCGGTTCACTTGGAAGTGCCTGGAACCGCCCGGAGCCGTCGGGCCCCGCGCGGAATTCCCCAGAATGGGCATGCTCGCGACCGGCCGGGAATCGATCGAGGGCCGCCGCCTCCAGCATTTCGAGGGTACGGGCCGTAGCGAACGGGGCGAGCCGATGGGCAAGCTCGTTCGCGCTCCCGATGCGCGCATCGCGCGGCTTTTGAAGCGCCCCCAACACGATCGCTTCAAAGGCCTCGGGGACGTCCGGACGAAAGAGACGAATCGGCTGCGGCGGATCGGCGATGATGGCAGCAAACACGGCGCCCGCGTTGTCCCCTTCAAAGGGCAATCTGCCGCCGGTAAGGCACTCATAGAGGACCGTGCCGAGGCCCCAAATGTCGGTGCGCAAGTCGACATTTTTTGCCGATCGGACTTGCTCCGGCGACATGTAGGACGGCGACCCAAAGACGGAAGTCGTCGCCGTCAGTCGCTCGTCGACGCCGCTGCCGGCATCGGTCTTCGAGATCCCAAAATCGAGAATCTTCAGGAGGGCTACGCCGCCGGTCCCTTTGGCGATCCACAGGTTCGACGGCTTGATATCGCGGTGAACAATTCCGAGGGAATGCGCTTTGGAAAGGCCGATGCATGCCTGGATGACGAAGTCGGCCACTTCATCAATGGGGAGCTTCCTGCGACGCTGAATCACGGCGCCGAGGTCTTCCCCTTCCAGGTACTCCATCACCATGTAGGGGAGGCCGTTGCGGCGCGTCTCGCCGACGTCGAGCACCTTCACGACGTGCGCAGAGTCGATGGCGACGGCGGCACGCGCTTCGCGGAAAAAGCGCTCGACCGTCTCATACTGGCCGGCCGCTTCCGGTTTCAGGATCTTCACGGCGACCTTCGCCGTCGTGTTCAGGTCGGTCGCTGCATACACCGACCCCATGCCGCCGATTCCGACGACACGCTCGATCCGATAGCGCTTGCCGAGGAGCTGCCCCGTGAGCTCGGCTCCGGGGGCTCCTGAAGCCGCTAGGCTCGGGGCTGGGTTGGTCTTGTCCGTCGTAGCCGACACGGCGATCGAGTATATCGCGGAGCCGCGGTGCCGTGGGTACGCGACGCACATCTGCGATTGCGATTTCTCCCACTACGTCGCTGAGGAAACGGCGATCCACCGCCTGATTTCCCGTTTAGCAATCTTGCGTTGCTGTCACCTCGTGGATTTGTACGGCGCAAGACCGCCCGTTGAGACCCGGCACCATGACGAAGAATCCTTACAAAGGCCCAGATTCGTTCACCGTTCGTGCGAAGCGCGAGGGGTACCCGGCACGGAGTGTCTTCAAGCTCGAAGAGATCGACCGTCGCGTGAAGCTCTTCCGTAACGGCCAGCGCGTGCTCGACCTCGGCGCTGCGCCGGGGAGCTGGAGCCTCTACGCGGCCCAGCGGATCGGCAGGACGGGGCGACTTTTGGCGATGGATTTGAAGCCGCTCGACACGGTGCTCCCGATCCACGCGACGTTTTCTCAAGGGGATGCGCTGTCGATCACCAACGAGCAGCTCGCGCTCTATGCCCCCTACGACGTGATTGTTTCCGACATGGCTCCAGCGACGACGGGCAACCGAAACGCCGATCAGGCGCGGAGCTTTGAGCTGTATATGCGGGCACTTGCCGTTGCAGAAGCGCTGCTGGCGCCTGGCGGACATTTCGTCGGAAAGATCTTCATGGGGGAGGATTTTTCGGCGGCAAAACAGGCGACCAAAACGGCCTTCAAAGAAGAGCGGACGATTCGACCGGAAGGCACGCGGTCGGTTTCCTACGAGGTCTTCCTGATCGGTCTGCAGCGAAAAGTCGACGGAAAGGCAACGATTACCGAGGCAAAGCCGCTCGCTCCCCTCCCCGAGGTCGCGCCCGTAGAGGAGCTGCCCGCGGTGGACGCCCCGGTGGACGCCCCGGTCGCTCCGATCCGCGATCGCGACGCGCTACCGAGGAAAATTGCTGGCGGCACGCCACGGACTGCCGCGCCGGTTCCCGGCGGACGCGCAGTTCCGGGCGGACGAGCAGGTGCGCCGGCGACGAAAAGCCGAACGGCGACCAAACATGCGACCAAGAGCATCGCGACCGCCGTCCCCGCCAAGGGGCACGGGGGGCGCACGCGGGGCGGGCGATGAGCGACTTCCGACCGGGGACCGTCCTCGACGAACGCTTTGAAATTGAAGCAGAAGTTGGTCGTGGAGCGGTAGGCGTCGTCTACCGGGCCTACGATCGCGTGCGCAACGAGACGACGGCGCTCAAGGTCATGTCGACGGGGAGCGGCCGCGTCGACCCCGAAGAAGAAGCGCGCTTCGTACGCGAAGGGCGCCTGCTGGCGTCGCTGAAACATCCTGCAATTGTTCGTGTTTCTGCCTTTGGGCAACTCGGTGCGGGTGAGTTTGACGGGCGCGGCGGCGGGGACGGCTCCGGAACCGCAGGTGCCCCCTACATCGCCATGGAGTGGCTCGCCGGCGAAGATCTCGCCCGGCGGGTGGCCCGAAACGCCGCGACGAAGAGCGGTCCGCTCCCGTTGGAAGATGTACTTTACATCCTTGCCGAGGTCGCGGACGCCCTCTCCGCGGCCCATGCTGCCGGAATTGTTCACCGGGACGTGAAGCCTTCGAACGTGTTCCTCGTCGCGGAGAGCGCCCCCGCCGGCCCCGACCCCGACGCCGCACCGATGACGCCGCGCGTGACGGAGATCATCGTCCCGCGTGTGCAGCGACCTCGCGTAAAGCTTGTTGATTTCGGCGTTGCGGCGACCGACGACACCCGAGTTACGCGGAGCTTCGCGATCCTCGGGACGCCTGCCTACATGGCCCCCGAACAGGCGCGTGGCGACGATGTCGTCGATGGGCGCGCCGACCTCTACGGCCTCGGGGCGACCCTCTTCGAGCTCGTTGCGGGGCGTCCGCCCCACATCGGTCCGACGCCGATGGCTATTCTTGCCCGCCTGGTGACGACGCCAGCGCCGCGCCTGTCGGAGGTCGTCCCGGAGGTGCCGCTCGCCCTCGACGAGCTCGTGGCGCGCCTCCTCGCCTCCTCCCCGGAGGACCGTCCCGACAGCGCCGCCGAGGTCGCCGCCGAGCTGCGAAATCTTGAGGATCATGTCCGCGCGACGTCACGCCCGGTCCTTCGGCTTACCGCCGTCGACGGGGCGCCGCAGAGCATGGGGACGATCCTCCTCGGCGGCGAAGGGCGCGGCACTGCGGGCGCGGCCGGCTTCCGGTTGGTCACGTCGATCCTCGCGGTGAACGTTCCGCGCGGCGAAGCACGCCAGCGTATTCTTTCGCAAATTCGAGCACGTGGCGCCGAGGCGACCGAACTTGGCGGCGACGCGCTCGTCGCCCATCTTGGCGTCCGCAAGGCGCTCGGCGACGAAGCGGCGACCGCCCTCGAACTCGCCCTTCGCCTCGCACGCCTCGGGGCCGCCGTCGGCGTCGCGACGGGCCGCTCACGCATCGATCGGATGCGCCCGACCGGCGAAGTCGTCGACCGGGCCGCCGCCCTTGCCCGCGACGCCGCATCGTCGGCAAAAGGGACCGCCGACGGGACGGTGCTGGCCGACACCACGACGAGCGAACTTGGCCGAGGTCGTTACAGTTTTCAGGTCCGTGCCGATGGCGCCGCCGTCGTCGGGGAGGCGCTCGTCGGCGGTCGCTCCTTCGTCGCCGGAGCGCCGTTTGTCGGCCGTGAAGCGGAGATGGCGCAGCTCACGAGCGCCTTCGAGCGGACCGCCAGCGGGAAGTCGCCGGTCATCGTCACTGTCACTGGGGCTCCTGGCATCGGAAAGACTCGAATTCGCAGAGAATTTCTCGAGGTAATCGCCGCACACCCGCGGCGCGCCCGCCTCGTCCCCGCCCGCTGTGAGCCGTTCGGCAAGGGGCTCGCCCTCGGCGCCCTCGCCGAGCTAATTCGCGCGCTGTGCCGGGTCCCGAAGGGGGCGTCGACGGCGATTACTGAAGAACTTGTTACTAGTTACGCCGCTTCGATCGGCGCGACAAACTTCGTGCATTACACACCGGTCGTCGCCCGCTGGCTCGCGAATGAGCTTGCCGACGAAGGGGTCGCCCGGGACGCGCTCTGGCTCGCCGCGACCGCCCTCGCGACGGCGACCGCCGCCCAGTCGCCGCTCGTGCTCGCCCTCGAAGATGGCCAGTGGTGCGACGCCGAGAGCCTCGCCTTCCTCGACCACCTCCTCGGTCGCGGCCAGAAAACGCCGATTTTGCTGGTAGTTACGGCTCGCCCCCACTTTTTCCGCGACGACGCCCACCGCTTCGCCTTCTGCGAGCACCAACGCATGGAACTCCGGCCGCTGACCGCTCGAAACGTGCGTGCGATCGCGAAGGCGATGCTCGGGACGCGCGCCGAAGGGGACGAAGGGGAAGCGCGCGTGGAAGCGATCGCCGCGCAAGCAGCCGGCTCTCCGCTGTTTGCCGAGGAACTTGCACGACTTGCGGCGAAGGGGCAGTCGGGTGCCGCCGCACCGACGATTGAAGCGGCGATCCAGGTCAACCTCGACAGCCAGGATGACGCCGCCCGCGACGCCGCGCTCAAGCTCGCGGTGTTCGGCCCGAGCGGCTGGGATCGGGGCCTCGAAGCGCTCGGCGTCGGCGACCCGGCCGCCGCCCTGCGGGCCCTCTCCGAGGCAGAAATCGTTGTAGAACAGGCCAGTTCCCGGTTCCCGGGGACCCGCGAGTGGGCCTTCAAACACCCGCTCGCGCGCGAGGTCGCCTACGCGGCACTTTCCGAGGATGCCCTCCGTGAGTGCCATGCCAAAGCGGGCGCTTTTCTTGCGGAAGTTGGCGATGACGACGCCGTCGTCGCCCGCCATTTGGAGCTCGGCGCCGACCATGAACGCGCGGCGGTGTTCCTCGAGCGGGCGGCACGACGGGCCCTCGCCGCGAACGCACTCCACCAGGCGGCCGAACTCGCCGAACGGGCCCTCGCCTTTGCCGAGGATCGCCCGACGAGCTTTGCGCGCGCGCAGCTGCTTGATGACGTGTGGAATCGGCTCGATCCGCGCTCCGGCGAGCGGGAGACGGCGGTCCGCGCGATGGCCGAAGCGGTCTTCGACGGTGCTAGCGAGATCCTCGCGAACGGTGCGCGCGCCCGCTACGAAGACGCCTCCGGCGCCGCCGACATGACCGCGCGCCTCGAAGAAGTGCGCGGAGCGGCCCGCAAGGCGGTGGGGGGGGCCGCCTCCGACCCGACGACGATGGCGCTCATCCACGAAGATGCCCGGTGCGCTGCCGTATTGGCTTCCCGGCTCGCGTTCGCTGGTGCCCTCGACCGCGCCGCCGCCGTCGCCGACGAACTCCTCGCCCTCGACCGCGCGCACGCCATGCCCGAGGCGGCGATCGATGCCTGGCAAACCCTTGCCGTTGTTCACCAAACCTCCGGCGCCCCCCTGAAGGCGCTTGCGGCGCGGCGATCGGCGGCGGAGACGGCTCGGACGGCGGGGCTCGTGACCCGCGAGGCGACACTGACGGCGAACGTCGGGTTTGCGCTCACGACCCTCGGTGCCCGCGAGGAGGCGCTCGCCGCCATCGAAGAGGGGATTCGACGGGCGCAAGAAGTCGGCGCGCCGGGAGTGGTGCGACACGGCCAGATGAACCTGCTCGGGTGGACGGCGACCTTCGGCGGCGAAGCGGCCCACGCAAGCGAACTCCTCGCCGAGCCGCGCCGCATGGCCGACGATGCGGCAAGCGGCGGCTGGGTGCCCAACGATCGAGCAACGCTAGGAGTGCTTTTTTATCGAGGGGTTGAACTCCTTCGCTTCGGCGCGGACGGCCGCCTCGGCGCCGCAACGACGCTCCTCGGGCAGGCGGCGCTCTCCTACCGGGCGACGAAAATGCACGACGTGCTGCCGGTGGCCCTCGGTCACTGGGCGACCGCCGTCTTGCGCGGGGGCGACGCCGCACGGGCGCGGACGCTCGCCGACGAAGGGGCGACGCTCATCGACCAAGGGCGCCCATCGCTCTTGAACGAAGCGAGCGTATTTCTTGCGCTTCATGACGTCTGCGTCGCCCAGAACGACGGCGAAGGGGCCCGCGCCGCCGTTGCCCGCGGCCTCGTCCCGCTCGCGCGGCGCCTCCGTGCGCTCGCCGAGACGCCCTACCTGAAGCCGTTTTGCGCGCTGGCAGAGAACCGCGCGCTGCTCGTCGCCGCGAAACGTTACGAGCTCCCGACCGACGATCTCCCCTGCGGAGGCTGACGGTCGTCTCCTTCCCAGATACCCTCACGGAATGAAAGAATCGGCGCGCGCGTTTCTCGTTCTATTTTCGGTGGTTGCCCTCTTCGGTTGCGGCCGAAAACCGGTAACCTACGACCTCACCATCACCAATCCCTTCGCCGATGTTTCCGGTGTCACGGCGACGATCGAGGTCGAGAGCGGCAAGACGGAAGTCCCGATCTCGGGGGCAACCAAGACGATCCCGGTCGTGGTTCCCGAGATCAAGGAGTCGGACGCCATGCAGCAGCTGCTGGTCACCCTCCACGCGCCCCTCCCCTGCGGCAAGACCGACCTCCTCCTCGACACCCGGTGGGCGAACCCCAAGGAGGACATCACGCGAATGGAAAAGAAGGAAAATCCGCTCGTTAGCGCAGTTCCAGAAGCACCGCCGAAGCGGTGCGACGGCAAATAGGGGTCGTTGCCGAGCGTTACCGAGCCGCGTGGCGGTCGGCGAAGGTGCGGAAGGTCCGGGCGAGGCCGTCGCGGACCTTCACCTTCGGCTCGTAGCCGAGGAGATCCTGGATCGCGGTGATGTCGGCGAGGGAGTCGCGGACGTCACCAGCGCGCGTAGGCTCGTAGATCGCTTCCATTTTGTGGCCAGACTCGTCGGAAATGAAGCCGAGAAGCTGGTTCAGCGAGATGCGCTCGCCGCAGGCGACGTTGACGATCTGCCCCTCAAGCTTCTTCGAGGTGGTCGCCCCGAGGAGGTTTGCGGCGACGGTGTTTTCAATGAAGCAAAAATCGCGCGTCTGCTCGCCGTCCCCGAAGACCCGCGGTCGGGTCTTTTCGAGCGCCGCCGTGATGAAGTTCGGGATGACCGCCGCGTACTGGCTGTTCGGGTCTTGCTTGGGGCCGAAGACGTTGAAATAGCGGAGCGAGAGCGTCTCCAAGCCGTAAAGCTCAGAAAATACACGCATCAGGTGCTCGCCCGTCAGCTTTGCGACCGCGTAGGGGGAGAGCGGCTGCGGCACCATCGTCTCCCGCTTCGGGAGCTCCTTCGTGTTGCCGTAGGCAGAGGAACTCGCTGCGAAAATCACCCGGCGAACCCCGGAGCGACGCGCGCCGTCCAGGATGACGGTCGTCCCCTGCACGTTGGCGAACATCGAGGCGGGCGGGTCCTCCACGCTTCGGGCCACCGACGGGATCGCTGCCTGATGGAAGACCACCTCGACGCCCTTCATCGCCTTCGCGACGAGTTCCGGGTCGGTGATGCTCCCCTCAAAAAGCTCGATTTTCCCTTCGAGCGGGAGGAGGTTCTCGCGGCGTCCCGTCGAGAAATCGTCAATGACCCGAACCTTGTCCCCCTGACGGACGAGTTCCTCCGCAAGAGAAGAGCCAATGAAGCCCGCGCCGCCAGTGACGAGATAGGTCGCCATATAGGGCTCCGTCGACTACTCCATACAGCTGCGCATCGCAACGCTGACGTTCTCCGGGCGGGCGGAGGCCCGTCGGCCCTGCTCAGGGACTAAAGGATCCGAGCGTTCCGTTGGGGGGCGAGATCGCAGGGTCTTTGTTGATCGTCGTGTAGGCCACTACGCCCCCGACGATCGCCACCACCGCCGCGCCGCTCACGATGTAGACCCACGTGTAAGACTTGTTTTTCTCGAGCTTGGAGAGCTCGATGCGCTTCGTCTGCCCTTCAGCGATGTCGACGCGGGCGTCGTAGGGTTTCTTCCCCTCGGCGGTGACGCGCAGCGTGTGGGCGCCGGCGAGGAGCGGCGAGGACCAGACGGGGCCGGTTCCGACGACTTTCCCATCGATTTCAACGGTATAAGGCTCGGGCAGGACAACCTCGAGCGTGCCGTTGCGCTCATGGCGCATCAACGTCACGCGCTCCCGGTGCCCCTGGGGGTTGCTCACATTGATTTTGACCTCGAAGGGGTCAAAATCGTCTTTTGTTACGCGAAGAAGCTGGCCATTGCGCTGATTGACTTTGGCGGTCGGCTGGAGCGGAGTGACGCCAATTTCTTCGCCGTCGACGACGACCTTGGCGCCGAGCACGGGGACTTCCTTCCCGCCCGCTTTTTCGACCACTTCCACGTCGAAGGGGGAGGTAACGACGAGCAGATCTTTCTTGAAGGCCTCGGCGTCGGCGCGGTCGCGATCGGCGATGCGCCCCTCCGGATCGGTCTTTGCGAGATCGATGTAGCGGTCGAGGGTGCGGATCGCGGTCGTATAGTGCGTCGCTTTTTTCTGAATAACTGCGAGATTATACAGGATGCGCGGGTCCTTCGTCTTGTCGTAGGCCCCCTGCATACGCGTCTCCGCCGAGGCGAAATCGCTGTTTGCCGCAAAGACGAGGGAAGCCTCGTAGTCGGCCTTCGCTTGCTCGTTCGACTTCTGGGCGAGCACTTCTTGCAACGACGGCGCCTTCTTCCCAGGCTTCTTGGGGTCTGCGCTGCTGACGGTGGCGAGCGTCACTAGCGAGAGTGCCGCGAATACAGTCGCAGAACGGCGAAACGTGCGATGGGCAATCATGCTCAGTTCTTCAGATTATCGTGGGAATTAAGGCCGCCGGGCGGGCGTTTGATCGGAGGGGGGCGGACGGTCGCACTGGCGGGCGCGGCAACGCTTGCACTCGGGGCGGCAGAAGCAGGAATACGCACGTCGACCGACGCGGTTGCTCGCCCCTTGGGGACCGCGGAGGGGGACGACACCGGTATGGCATGGGAGGATACCGGGGGAAGGTCGCCGGTGGCAGACATTCGTGAGCGGACGGCGAGAGCGACGCCCCCTAGCAGGCCGACGGCGACCAGGGCACCGAGGGCACCGATCAGGAGCGTTCGAACCGAAGAAGCGGGGGTGGCGGCCGGCGGCGACGTTCGAGTGAAGGTCGCTGGCAGTGACGTCTGGTGAAAAGCACCGGAAAAATTTGCAAATTCCCCGGTCACCGGATCGGCGGGTGGCGCATCTCCGAGGATCGCACGGGCGCGAGAGGCCGCCTGAAACGCGTCTGGCGTGCCGACGAAGGGGGCGAGATCGGCAGCGAGGTCGGCGACGGTTTGGTAGCGGTCGCGGAGATTCGTCGTCATCGCGCGACGCACCGCCGCTGCGAGCGCCGGGGGGACCTCCGGACGGAGCTGCTCAATCGGCGGCGGCCGGTTCGTCAGGATGAGACCAATGACCTCGGGGAGCGTCTCGGCATCGAAGGGGACGCGGCCGGCGAGCAGCTCGTAGAGGATGACGCCGAGGCACCAAATATCGGTGCGGCGGTCGACATGTTTCGCCGACTGGAGCTGCTCGGGGGACATGTAGAAGGCGGTCCCCATGACCGCCGTCGTCCGGGTAAGGCTCTCGGCGGGGGCGGCCGACAGATCCTTCGAGATGCCGAAATCGAGAACTTTTACGATGAGTTCGCCGCTCGGCTGGCGGGCGAGAAAAAGGTTCGACGGCTTGAGGTCCCGATGGACGATCCCGGCGGCGTGCGCCTCGGCGATCGCCTCGCAGGCCTGGATCACCCAGCGACAGGCCTCCGGAACGGTAAGGATTCCGACCGTTTGGAGGCGCTGGGCGAGGTCTTCCCCGTCGAGGTACTCGAGGACTATGTACGGGAGGCCGCGTTCGTCGGCGCCAACGTCGATCACCTTGGCAACGTGGCGCCCTTGAATGCGCGCCGCGGCGCGGGCTTCGCGGACGAAACGCTCAATGACTTCGCTCTTCATGGCGCCGGTGCCACGAAGGAACTTGATGGCGACCTTCTGCCCCAGCGTGACGTGCGTCGCCGCGACGACGATGCCCATGCCCCCTTCGCCAAGCACGTGCTCGACGCGGTATTTCCCCTGAAAGAGGGTACCAGGAACGATGTCGCGGGCGGGGGAACTCATGGCGTGCAGGGGATAGGGAGAGCGTATACGACCGCGTCGGTTCCGACGACCTGCGCAACACGAACCTCCGAATCGTTCGACGAAACGCCGATATTCTTTTGAATTTCGTCCGCCGTCGTCGAAAAGAGCGGCGCGCCGGGGGCGGTGTAAACGGCCAAATGGTCGAGGCCATCGGGATCGCGCCAGAAGCTCGAAAAACCTGCTTTCGACACGCGAATTCCGAGGGGCGCGGCGCCATCAAACGGATAGGAGGCCGGGTCGACGCGCGTCGTCGTCGCGGCACCCGCAGTTGCCGAAACGATGACGAAAGAGTCCGGAGAGTTCGGTGTGACGAGGGCGTACTGAACGTCGGCGTACGGGCTGCCTTCAAGAAGCTTAAGATTCGGAACGGCCTTGCCGACCATTCCGTCCAGTTCGGGAATATCGACGCGCTGCAAATCGCCCGCCGCAAGCCCCGCGCGCGGAATGCGACAGAGGGGCAAATCGGTGTCATCCGGGCAGAAGGTAGCGACCATCGTCGGGGTAACGGCCGCGCCAAACAGCTGAAGATTCAGCGGATTTGACCACGGTTGCGAGCTTGGCGATGCCGCATTGGTGTAATCGACATCGAACAACGTTCTATCGTTCGAGACAGCGACGCGCGTGGGGCCCAACGCGTAGCCGGCCCCGACAAACGTGAGGACATCGGGGGCGCGCGTCGTCGCCACCGGGCGCACCATTCCGCCCGAGTTGACCGCTTCAAAGGTCGCGACGTAGCGCGCGGTCGTGCTGAAGACAGGATTGAAGATCGTATACTCGACGGCGGCGAAGCGATCATTGGCGCGGGCACTGTAGATGCTGGCACCTCTTGGCAGGAAAACGGTCCCCGCCCCAACGGTGACCGCCGCGTCGTCGCTCGGAAGCGCTAACGTGCCGTTCACCTTCTTCTGTTGGAATAGCCAACTTTGGGAAGCACCGCCCGCGTAGATGGGCGCCGCGGCGCGGCTGGTGTCGAGAGGTATGCGGGCAACTTCCTTGAATTTGCAGGCGGGTGGCGGGGGCGGGCCGGTGTCGATGGGGCCGCTGTCTACCCCGGCGTCGCTAGGCGCTTCGGCGGTGATCTTTGCCGAGGACCAGCCGGCGGTGTTCATCGAGCAGGCCGGGTTCGCGGCGAGCTTGGCGCGGCAGCGATCGGAAACAAGGAGACGCTCGATCGCGCGGTCGTCGGTCGCCTCTTTCCGTTTTTCGTAGGGCACCGGCAGCTGTGCGACCATTTCGCAGAGCTCGCCGGGGACTTCCAAGGTGCGGCCAGCGTAGACGAAGCCGGGATCGATCGCCGCCAGGTCCTTCGCGACCGGCGCTCCGTTGGCCGTCACGAGGGCGTGCGTCAACGGGATGACGCCGGCGACCGTCTTCCCTTCGTCGGTGCGGGTCGTGTCGAGGGCGAGGTTGAGGCGCTCCTTCGGCGTATCTGCAGGAAGTCCGGGGATCTTGGCGAGGTCGACGATGCACCGGTGGGGATCGTCGAGACCGCCTGCGCCGGTCGCTCGGAGCGCGGTGAGCGGCACGACGTAGGCCCCCGCGAAGCACGAAGCGGTGTCGAAACACTCGTGGGCGTCGCCGCCTTCGATCTGGGCGGGCCCCGTGTACGCCTCCAGGTGGCTCGGGTCGACGACGGCCGGCGCACAGACGCCGCCGACCGCGGTGACCGTCGTCTCGATTTCGTCGCTCGGACGGCAAGGGCGGTTGATCTCCGCGCTGTTCACGTAGACGCCGGCGACCTCGTAGGCCGCTTGCGTCGTGAGGTCGCCGGAGGCACTTCGGGTGCCGGTGCCGGGGGTCGGCGTCGTCGATGCGCTGCCGGTATCCAAGAATTCCAAGGGCATGCGCAGGAGGCGCGTGTCGTTCTCGGGGATGCGCGTCTGCACTTCGCGGATCGAAAACGCTTCGAGGGGCGGGCTCGTGTCGCCGGAGGGGATCGCACGGGCGCTGGAGGTCGCCACCCGGTAGCCGACGACGGAAATACGGATCGGAAGATCCCGATCGCCCTCCGATCTTGCCGGACCGATGCCGAGCGTCGCCGGGATCGCGATCGTGCCATCGGCGCGCACCGCGTAGCGACTCGCGTGGAGCGGCTGCCCGACGCGGCCGCGGTCGGCGTATTGAACAAGGATCCCAACTTGGCGGACGTAGGTCGGGACCGGGAGGTCGGTCGTGACGGCGAGCACCAGCCCCGACTGCTTCGAGGCGGTCGTGCAGGCGGGTGCGCTGACGGCCGCGGCGGCAGCCATCACAGAAAACAACGGAAATGCCTTAAGAAAGCGAACTCGAGATCCCATCGTTCCTCCAGTACCTTGCCGACCCGACGTCGGGTTGCATCAACGGCGCTCGCCGAAACGATCGCGCAGGGCGTCGCCCGAGGAGCGCCCAGAAGCCCAAAGAATCGCAAAAGCGTAGCGTGATTTGGCGCCCTGCGTCGCGGAATCGCGGAACGGGCGCCGCAGATTCGACGGGCTACCCCGCTCGCAAATGCTGCATCTTCGCAACGAGTTCCGCTACCGGGGGCCGGCGCCCGGGCAGACCGGCACTTCGGAAGCGCGCGTCGCGCAGGCGCTGGAGACGCTCACGAGGAACGGAGACGGGTGGGACGTCGAGGCTTCGGGGGCGCCGCCACAGAGGGCGCGCGGCAGGCGGAGCTTCCCGTCAGGGCGCAAGGTCCAGCCGTAGGCGAGCGGCCCGTCGGTCTCGCGGAAGGGGCGCAGGAGGAACGAGTCGGCGCCTCCGAGACCTTTCCGTTGGAAAATCGGGGCGTCGGCCGGATCGGGCTGGTAGAAGACGTTAAAGGCCCCGGCGACGAGCGGCGCCGTCGGCGTGCCGACGCATTCGCCGCCGGTGGCCGGGTCGACGGCGATCGCGACCGCCGTGCCCCCTTGTGCGCAACGGCTGCTGTCGAAGCAGGTCCCTGAATTTCGGAGCGTTTCGGGCGTCGCATCGGGCAGCGCCTGGAGGACGTCGCCGCTTGCGATCGCCTGGGTACAGACCCCGGCGACGCTCCCGCGGGCGCCGTCGAGGGCGATCGAGCCGCCGTCGACGACGTCCGCGCAGGAGAGCTGCGTCTTTACGCCCTGCTCTTCGAGGGTGATCGGCGACGGGGAACTCGCCGGGCTCCGCACCGCGCTCCCCAAGTCGAGGACGGAAAATGGGACCCGGAGGACCTTCGTCGTCCCCTCCTGCGGGAGCTGAAACGTCACCGCTTTCCAGACGAGCGGCTCCTTCGCTTCGGCGTCGTAGAGGGCGAGGCGCATGGTGGCGATCACGCCGCGCGCCGCCTTCCCTTCTTTGCCCGACGGGCCGACCCCGATCGTGCCCGGGAAGACCCGGTAGGAGCGGCCCTCGATGCACGGGGTTCCGTCGAAGTTCTGGGCGGGGCCGGTGAGCCGCTGGCAGGTCTGCACGAGAGAAAACAAGGATTTCTCGGCGATGACCCCGTCGCGATCGAGCCGGTAAAAGACCTTGTAGCGCGGGTCGTCGACGTCGAAGTCGCTCTCCAGCGCGAGGACGACCCCCTCGGAATAGTCGGCACGGGCGCAGGCGGTCGCCGGCAGCAACGCGGCGAAGGGCACCGCGACCGGAGCGAGGCGACGAAACAGGGGACGGAGGCGGACCATCGGCGCGGGAACATAGCGGATAGGGGCGTCGGCGTCCCCGTGCGTTTCCGGCGCGCGCACCGCTTCGAGGACGGACGCGACGTCGCGTCCAAGCCGCGGTAGAGGGCCGCCCATGGTTGGAACACCGCTTCGATCCCCGGTCGCGTCCCGTGGGCCGCTCTTCGCGCTGATTCTTCTCGGGTTCCTCGTTCCCGGCGTTGCCCCCGGCGTCGCGCACACCGCTCCGCCAAGCCCCGCGACGAGCGCACCGGCGAACGCAGCAAGCGCGAACGCCCCCACCGACGACGGCGAGGCGAACTCCCCACGGGCGGTGGCGGCGGCGTTCCTGGCGGCGTGCCGGGGGGGCGACTACGCAGAAGCTTCCAAGTTCCTTGATCTTTCCAAGGCAGAAGCGGCGCGTGGGACCGAGCTTGCCCGGCGCCTCGATGCCGTCCTCGCCCGCAAGCTCTGGATCGAGCCGAAGACGCTCTCCCCCTACGCGCGCGGCGGCAAAGAGAGCGACGGAAAGGGGGCCGCCTTCGAGGAGTTGGGCGTCCTCACCGACAAAAAAGGGCGGAAGATCCCGATTCGACTGCTCCGGCGTGAGGGGGAGGCGGAGCCGCGGTGGGTCTTCTCCAAGGACGTCACCGGCCACATCGACGAGTGGTACGAGGCGCTCGGCGACCGCTGGATCCGGGAGCACGTCCCCGATGCGCTCCTGCGGCCGGGGCCGAAAGACCTGCTGCTCGGGCAGTGGGCGGCGATCCCTTTGTTTTTGCTGGTCGCCGCGCTGCTCGGGCGCCTCGGCGCCTGGCTTACGCGGAGCGCGGTGCGTCCGCTTGCGAGCCACGCCGCGCCCGCCTGGGAAGAGCCGCTTGGGCGTCGCCTCCAGGGGCCGCTGGCGCTGGCGCTCGCCTGCCTGGTGCTCTACGCGACGTCGGGCTTTTTGGCCCTCTATGAGCCGGCGGAGGTCTTCTACATCCGCTGCCTGCGGGCCGCCTTCTTCGTCTCCGTCTTCTGGGCGCTCCTGCGGGCCGTCGCCGCCATCGCCGAGATCGCGAAGTCGGCCGCCTGGGCGAAGGACCGCCGCGGGGCGGTGCTCCTCTCCGATTTCGGCACGCGGGTCGCTCGCATCGCGATCCTGGCGCTCGGCGGCGTCGCCGTCCTGTCTGAGCTCGGCTACCCGGTCACGAGCCTCCTCGCCGGCCTCGGCGTCGGCGGTATCGCGGTCGCCCTCGCCGCCCAGAAGACGATGGAGCACCTCTTTGGGAGCGTCGCCATCCTCGCCGACCAGCCGTTCCGCGTCGGCGACACCGTCCGCGTGGAGGGGGTTCTCGGGACCGTGGAGGCGATCGGCCTCCGGTCGACGCGGATCCGGACCGAGGACCGCACGATGGTCGTCTGGCCGAACGGGAAGCTCGCCGACCTACGCATCGAGAACCTGGCGACCCGCGATCGCTACCGGCACGTCTTCGACCTGAAGCTGAGCGGCCGCACGCCGGTCGCCGCCCTCGCCCCCCTCTTCGAAGCGCTCCGGGAGGAGTTGGCGAAGGAGGGGGTCGTCGTCGCCGAGGCCTGCCTCATTCACGTGACGCACCTGTCCGGCGACACCATCGAGGTCGACGTCACCGTCACCGCCACCGTGGCGAGCGCCGTCGCCTTCCTCCCGGTGCGTGAGCGCCTCTGGCTCGCCTTCCTGACGACCCTCGATCGCCAGCGCGTTTCGCTCGCGACGAGCCTCCCCCAGCCGCCCCGCTTCCCCGACCCGCCGGCAGCCGCCGAGTAGGCGACGGGGCGCTGCCGCCTGCGACGAATTGCAGGTGCTCGTCCGCCCGGAACCGCCGAAGGCGGTGAGGAAACGGCGAGCACGGATGTAACCATCGGCCATGCGCGCGTGGCTCCCCTTTTCGATCGCTTCCATCGTTGCCAGCACCGCCTGCGGAGAGGCACCGAAGCCCCTTGCGCCAAGCGCCCGTGGGAGTGAGCCCGCCGTCTCTCACGACGCCGGCGGAACCTCGACGGTCGTCGTCGCCGCCGCCCCCGCCGCCGCCAGCAACGAGCCAAAAGCGACCCCAGCAGCGCCCGTGGCCGACCTTGCCGAAGGGGGTACGATCTTCGTCCGCTACTGCACCGTCTGCCACGGCCGCGAGGGGGTCGGCGGCATCGGCCCCTCGCTGCGCGACGCGGTGACCATCCATGGTGCAACGTCGACGGTCGTCGCCGAAGGGGTCCCGATGCGAGGGATGCCGGCCTGGCGGCCCATGCTGACGGAAGAGGAATTCCGTGCCGTCGTCGCCTACGTGGAGGCGCTCCCGACGACGCGCTAGGGGATCGAGGGGTTACCGGCACGCAAAACACCCCTCACCAGGGGTCTACGGCACGCAAAACACCCCTCACCAGGGGTCTACGGCACGCAAAACACCCCTCACCAGGGGTCTACGGCATGCAAAACGCCCCTCAGATGGGGTCTACGGCACGCAAAACACCCCTCACCAGGGGTCTACGGCATGCAAAACACCCCTCACCGGGGGTCTACGGCATGCAAAACGCCCCTCACGGCGAGTGAGGAGTGAAGTCATGGGCAAAACGGTCGCCGAAACCGGCAGCGACCGTCAAGCCGTCTTCACTCCGACGTCTTCGGGACGACGCCGCCACGCCGCTTGATCCCGGCGTTCACCCGGAAGATATCCGGGATATTGATCTTTTCTCCAGCAGCGGCCTTTCGGCGCTCGGCGACACCAATCCATTCTAGCGCGTCGACGAGTTGGTCGGTATCGCCTCGCTGAGTGCCCACAAATGTCACCCAAATGGGCCGGTCGGCGTTCGTGGCGCGCTTACCGACCGCAACGAACGTGTCCGACTCTTTCCAGAGGGTGTCGAGCGCCTCAACCGGGAGTGGGACTGCGCGGCCAGCAAGCGGCTTGAGCGCATCTTCCACCCACGGATAGTCTTCGCGAAGCTCGTTCATGCGGTCTTCGGACGCCGCCTGCACGCCAGCGTGAATGGCCTTCGGATCGACAGGCAACACGGGCGATTTCCCAGGCTCACGGTCGCGCGCGTGCTCGGCGGCACATCTCCAGGCGGTCAGGAACGTTCGCGGGGAGATCTCCCCGCGCGTGTCGGCGAGGTGGGTCGGCACCCAGCTAAACACGTGGCCACGGCGGTAATCGGACCCCATGTAGGGACCGGCGAGCACCTTGACACGCGCCTCCTGATCCAAGTCCTCCAGGGCGGCTGCTGCGTCGGACGACCCGCGTTCAAGGTGGAAGAAGAGTAGGTCATAAATGTTTCGCGATGACCACTTCAGCTCGACACGTGCACTTCGCAATTTGGAGCTGTCAGGAAACTCGAAAATGCGTAAATCTTCGTACTGGTCGTTCCGAAGAAAAATCTTGAAGAAGACGTTGCGGAGCGATTGAACTTCGAGCGCAACCTGGAGGAGCCCCTTCACGAGAGCCTGGGTCTCCGTCCAGTCACGCCCGAGCCGATCAAGCCCATCAAAGAGGAGAAGCAGCGGCGGCCCCTGGTCGGCGGTAGTTCGAAGGTTGGCGGCTTCCTCGCTGTTTGCCCGCTGCCACGCTAGGAGTTCCATGAGCTTTTCAGGCATTCGCCTGCCGGAAAACCGGGAGGCAAGCTGGCGCAAGAGAACGCCGTGAAAGATCTCTTTCGCGCTAAACCCGGCAACGAGCGCGCCCGAAAGCATCTCCTGCGTGACGGTGCCGCCGGTCGTCGTGAGGCCGCCATGAAACGCCAGCCGCGTTTCGAGTTCCGTCGCCGATCGCATGCGAAAACGCGTCGCCATCTTCTGCCACGCCTCGCGATCCCGCAGCACATGGGCCCAAAGACTCTTCCCCATCCCGCGGTTGGCGACGACGAGCGGGCGCTGAAGGTCGATGACGTTTCGGTGTTCAAAGATCACGTGGACGTCGTCAATGGAGACTGTCTCCCCCGGCTTTACGTTGGCGGCGCGGGGGAGCGCAGCAAGGGCGTCACGAAGGGCGTTCATTGAAACTTTCGGTCGGTAAGGTCAGCAAGAAGCCAGAGCGCGTCCAGGAACGGGGCGAACGTAGCCCGGTAAAATTGCTCAGTGAGATGAGATCCACTCATGACCGGATCGAAGGTTGCGAAGGTGCTTTCAAAGGCGATTGGGACGAAGCGATGTGGCGCGTCGGGGGCCGACTCGTCGAAGTTATAAGCTTCGCTTGTCGCATCCGCTTCTTCGTATATGTACGTTGCGAACAGTTCGTACATGTCCGCCTGCGCTCTCACCAATTGGCGGCCGTCGTTTCCCGCCTTCGCGAGCACGGGCGTAAGATTCGTCCACGGCGTTCCTTCGCCGGGTCGTCCGAGCGACTTTAGGTGCGCAAACAGGAATCGATAGTCTTCAAATGTCTGGTGTTGGGCCGTACCAAAAAGGAGCACGTGTGCGTCGAGGCGCAGAAGCGGCCCCGCAGTGATTTCGGACAGTCCGGCGCGGGCGTCGATGAGAATGACGTCGTAGCTCCGGGCGGCGCTTGCGACGTCAATTATCTGGGCGATGCGCGCGTGTACTGGTTGCGCGTCACCAAGCGAGACGTCGGCGACGGCGCGTGCGAGCTTCGCGAGGTAGTTTTCCGGCTTGTCGACCGACGACTGCCCGTACGCCGCGAGAACATCGATCGCCCCACCTTCGCTACCATTGAACCGCGAACCGACGATGGCATCCGAGACGGGGATGGCGACTCCAAGCGCCGCTGCCGCGAGAAGATCGACGACACCGTGCGGTGGACAGTCCGCCCACAGCATCGGGCCGACGCCTGGCGCTTCCAGATCGAGGTCGACGACGAGGACGTTGTACCCTGCGGCCGCGAGTTCGGTCGCCGCGACGCAGAGTGCTGTTGTCCGTCCGACGCCCCCCTTTAGGCTCGCAAATACGAAGCGTCTTGGTCTCCTGCCCGCGTCGGCGGGTGGTGGGGATGGCCGAGCCAACCAGTCATTCCCGACGATGCGTCGGTCGATGATGCGCACGTAGTCGGCAACCGATGGGCCGGTTCCACCGACCTGCACCCACTGGGCGTTGGGGTCTCCGAGTACATCGTCGGCACCGGGTTCGCCAGCGACGACAATGAGCCGCTCGCGACGGACGTACGGCACAAGCGTCGCGAGTCGTTCCGCGAGCGCGGCACGCGTCTCCTCGGAAACCGGGTCGCGCAGGAAGAGCGTTAGCCGCCCGTAAATATCGCGGAGGACAGCATCGTTCACGCCAAACTCCGGAAGATGCGCGCGAACGATCACGACGAACGCATCGAGTGCGTTGTCGAAGTTTGTGGCGCTCATCGCTCGCCTTCCATAGCCGCGATCGCTGCACGGGCATTTTCTTTCCAGCGATCGTACCGTTTCTCGCGCCCGTCGACCTTGCCTACGATTTCCTCGGTATGGGCGTAGCGGACGGTGATGTCCCACTCCGTCATGAAGTCATCTTTGGCAAACGGCGCGAGCCTCCCGCCGCCGCGCCCGTGGATGGCGTCGATGAGCAGGTCACGAAGCTTAGGAAAGTGCGCGAAGTAGGGATTGTCATCGCGACTATTCACGTTCTGAGGCACCTTCGCGGCTTCCAAGAGCGCCTTCACAGCACACTCTGCCGCAAGCCCAAAAAGGTAGGCCGCTGCCGGCCGCTTGCTCGTTTTATCGAGCGTCAGTGCGGCATCGTGGTGGCGATGTGCCGCCTGCTGCATGTTCGGTGTGAACGCCATGTCCCCGCGTGATCGCCGATGGCGTCACGAGATGCAAGGCGTTGCATCGACGACGCGTCCGCCCGGAACCGCCAAAGGCGGTGAGGAAACGGCGCAGACCAGTCAGAAGGCGCCGCTCACGCTGAGCGCCGCCGCGTGGGGGCCGGCGGTCGGCGCGATCTGGAGGCGGCCGACGCCCGACGACGTAGATCCCGGGCTTCGCAGGAAAAAGAGCACCGCGCCGCCGGCGAGGAGGGCGCCGCCGGCCACAAAGCCGACCGTCGATGCCGTCGCCCAGCGCTCCGCCGCCTGCTTCTGGGAGAGCGCAGATTCCGTCTTGCAGGCGCCAGCGTTCGGGCAGAGGTCCTGGGCGTCCTTCCAGCGGGACGAAGCGGTCAGGCCAAACACGCTCGCGACGCCGATAGCGACAACGCCGGTCGCCCCGACCGCGATCGCCGGGACGACGGAGCCCCCTTCCGTGCGCGGCGCCGGGAACGGCGGAGGGGTGTTTTCGACGGGCGGTTTTTCCGGCGGCGGCGTGACCACGACCGCGGCGGCCGGCGCTTCGAAGACGATGTCCTCGCTGCGGCTCCGATCCCCTTCGCGGAGGACGAACTGCTTGGTGATCGGTGCAGCCCCTTCCGTCGTGAAGGTGAACCGGTGCTCGCCGGCATCGACGAGGAGGGGGCGGCCGTCGACGCGGGTGGCGACGACGGTGCCATCGATGGCGACGGTGACCGCGCTGCGATCCTCGCGACCGACCTTCGCCGCGAAGGCGATCTTCGGCTGCTGGCGCTCAAGCTCGTCGAGGCGCTCCGTGCAGTCGTCACGGACGGCGGTCGGGCAGGCCGGGTTCTGGCACTGGAGGAGCAGGGCGCGCCCGGCGGCGAATTTCCCTGCCGTTCGGAGCGATTGCGCCTCGGTGTTCCAGCCGATGCAGGCCTGTTTGCTGGGCGCTGGGGTCGGGGCATCGGCAAGCGCCGCCGGGGCCCAAAGAAGGACGACCGGTGCGGCGAGGAGGAGATGCACGCACGTACGGAGACGGGGGGACAAGGGAATCACAGACATTCCGGCTTGAAGACCTTGCGGTTCTGACTATCGAAGAAATACGGGGGGCTGCAGTGGGCAGTCGCCGCGGCCGGCGCAACCGGAACAACGGGAGCGACCGGCTTTGCCTTGGAACCTTGCGCCTTCGCGGGCGTCACGGCGGGAGTCGCCGGTGTGGTCTCGGGCGCGGCGGAGACGGCGGCCGACGGGGCTTCCACACGCGCTTCGGGGGCGGCGGAGACGGCGACCGACGGGCTCGCGACCAGCTCTTTGGCGGTCCCCTCGGCGGCGACGGACGGGCGCGCATCGGCCCGATGGCTGAGGGCAAAGGCGCCCCCAAGACCCATCACGAGGAGCGCAGCGAGGCCACCGGCAAGCGCGATCGGCGCCCGACGCGGCGGGTGTTGCGCCTCGCGCGCCTCGACGCCAAAGGGGGTTGTCGCCGCGCGGAGACGCGGCGCTTCTTGACCATCCGCGCGGAGACGCGGCGCTTCTTGACCATCCGCGCGGAGACGCGGCGCTTCTTG
>DYPH01000052.1:34698-37012 GCA_020720045.1 Sorangium cellulosum
ACCATCCGCGCGGAGACGCGAGGCACTGTCGGAAGCGGCGTAGGGGGCCGGCCCTTCGTGGGTCGCGGCGCGGGATTCGCCGGGGATCCAGGTGCCGAGGGGACTGCCGTCCGGGGGCGTCCCCCGATTCGGCGTGTTTTTTTGCGGGCCCGACGGCGCGCCCGACGCGCCCGCATCGGCGGCCTTCATCGCCGCGGCAAGGCGCTCTCGGCCGGGGGGCACGCCGTAGGCGGTTTCGAAGGCTTCGCGGAGGGCCGCCTGCATGGTCGCCGCATCCTTCCAGCGGTTCCCCTTTTCGAAGGCGAGCGCCGCATCGATGAGCGCAACGACGGGGGTCGGGAGGCCGGAAACGACGCTGCCGATGGAACGCGCCTGCCGGGTCGCCGCGTGGACGAGGAGTTGCTGGCTGCTCGTGCCCGCGTGGACGTACTCACCAGCGATCATGGAGAAAATCGTCGCGCCGACCGCCCAGACGTCGCTCTGGCCGTCGATGATCGCCGTCGCGCCGAGCGCCTGCTCGGGGGCCATAAACGCGGGCGTCCCGAGGAGCATGCCGGTGCTCGTGTGGGCGCCGGTCCCGGCCATGGCGTCCCGGGCGCGGGCGATGCCGAAATCGAGAACCTTTACAGTGCCATCGGGGAGGAGGAACAGGTTCGCCGGCTTGATGTCCCGGTGGACGATCCCCTTCGCGTGGGCGGCGGCGAGCACGTCGAGGAGCTGATCGGCGATCGCAAGGGCGACGTCGACCGGCAGGCGCGACCCCAAATCCTCCACGCAGCAGCCGCGGAGCAGCTCCATCACGAGGAAGGCGGCGCCGTTTTCGGCCACGTCGTCGTCGACCACCAGCACGACACCGGGGTGCTTCACCGAGTTCGCCGCGTAGCCTTCCCGGAGGAACCGCGTCCGCAGTTCCGGGTAGTCGGCGAGCTCGGGATGGAGCATTTTTACAGCGAATTCGGCCTGATTCCGGTGGGTCGCCCCGTAGACGGCCGCCATCCCGCCGGTCCCGAGGACGCGGTCGAGCCGGTATTTGCCGCGGAGGGTCGTCCCGACGAGGGCGCGTGCGCGAAGAAGCTGGGGATCGTCGGTCTCGGTCGCGGAACCGTGAGCCGCGGTCGAAGGTAGGGGGTCAGACATGGCGAGTTCAGCTCCAGGGAGGAACCTAGCGCCGGCGTCTCGGGGCGGGCTGGCCGGAGGCGGCCACCGGCTGGCCAGAATCGGGCCAGTCAGGTCTGCGCGGGGATAATGAGGGCCCGCATCATGTCGAGATGATCGAGGAAGATCTTCACCTTCGGCGTCCGTGCGAGCGCCCGGGGGACCCCCAAACGGAGCGGAACCGGCCGGCCGACGCGCGCCTCAAACAGGCGAACTGGCGCCTCCATCCCCGGCGCCATCGGGAAGTCGGCCTGGGGGACCCAGCCGATGCAGAGCCCCAGGTGGACGCACTCGTGGATGATGTGGGGGTGGTTCGCGATCGCCGCCGCCGCGAGCGGGAGGAGCCCCTGGTCGGTCGCGAGCATCGGCTCGGCCTCCCCGGGGCTCAACCAGGCGAAAACCGTGTGTTTCTTGAGGTCTTCGAAGGTCTCCGGCGTGCCGTGGGCCGCCAGGTAGGCGCGGCTTGCGAGGAGCCGCTGCGTCGACGTCGCGAAGGTGCGCGTCTCCCAGGAGCCGCTCGGCGCCGTCTCGCCGAACCAGCAGGCGACGTCGGTCGTCGCCGCCTGGACCTCCTCGATCCGGTCGGTGAACGCCGCGTGGACGCGCACGCCGGGCCAGTTCGTCCGGATCATCCCGAAGATCATGGCGACGGCCGCCGGGAGGAGCCCCGTCGGCAGCATCACGCGGATCTCCCCTTCCGGCGGGCCATCGTTGCCCCGAGCGCCGCGCATAAGTGCCCGGAAGTCCTGCTCCATCTGCCGACCACCGACGACGAGCCGCCGCCCCGCCTCGGTGAGCACGACCCCCTTCGCCGTCCGTTCCAGGAGCGGCACACCGGCCTCCGCTTCGAGGGCATCGACCTGCCGGCGGAGCGTCGTCCTCGACACCCCAAGCGCCGTCGCGGCAGCGGCGAAGGATCCTTCGTCGACGACCTGGAGAAACCCGCGGAACTCTTCCAGGCCCATAGAAAGGAGTCGCTATTGAGTCGGCAGCGAAAGGTCAACCATCTCCCGCGTTAAATCGGCGTAGCAGAAGAGCGACTACGAGCGATTTTTGCGACGCGCGGAGCGCCCAACGGCCGCGCTCTGCGTGCTCTTCTATCGAGTTTGCATCAAACTCCGCGCCGTCTCCCGCTTCGCGGACGGACGCGTTTGCATCA
>DYPH01000184.1 GCA_020720045.1 Sorangium cellulosum
CGATCACGAACAATGCGAATTGTGGCGCCGGGACGCGCCTCGAGAACGGGACGTGTGTCGCCATCCCCCCGGACGCGACGACGCCGGTGACGGACGGCGGTGAAGAGGTCGATAGCGGCACGACAGACGCAGGTCCTGCCGATACGGGCCCCGATCTCAATGCGGAAGATCCGACGCCCGACGACCCGTGTCCGGTGAAGGAAGGCCCGCGTCACTTTGTTTTTAACTGCGATGCAAAGTGCGGCGCTGTCGACCCGTTGTGCGACGCGAACCTCTGCACGCGGGATGGCACGTTGCGACCGATTGAGGAGATTGTCCCGCAGGGGCCGAGGCGATTCACCCTTACCGCACAAGTCCTTGCGAAAACGGCACTCTACGTCACCAACCCGCCGACTCTCGTTGACAAGGTGACGGTTCGCCTACCGCGGAATGCGGTGACCACATTGACGTGTGTCACCCCCTCGAACACCACTGCAGGCACCCGGCCGGGCGGGCTCCCGCGCTTCATGATGTTTCTGCCAATGCATTGGCAGCTGGTCTACAGCCATCCTGCATTCGACATCAATCCAGAAGAAATTTCGGCCGTCGGGCTCATCGCACAGACTGCGCGCGTTACGGCCCGGGGCTTCGACCTTCAGCGGTCGCACTCGCGTGTTCTCGACCCGGCCAGTGATGCGCATTTTGACCTCATGCCCGCGGCGGGTTCGGGGACGTTTGCTGCCACAAAGGACTGTGTGCGACTCGATCGAAGAGCGTTGATCACCGACCAGTGGGGCTCGCGTAGTCGCAGGGGATATTATGGCGGATTCGCAGGCCTCTATATCTTCACTGACCGTAAGATCGCTGCGACAAACATCGAGGCGGATCTTGGCTATGCCAAGAATGGATATTCGGGGAATGTGGAGAAGATTGCGCCGAACTGCCCGTGAAAGGAGGATCCTGTTCACACGTCTGACGTCGAATTCGCCTGGGTGATCTGTTTGGTTAAAGGAATAGTTGTATGACGAGAGTACGATTTCATCGCGCGGTAGTGTCTTTGTTTCTCGGCGCGGCATCGGTCTCCGCTGGCGCCGCCTGCTCGGGTGGCCACGAGGACGTAGTCCTCCCGCAGGCGCCGACGGAGGTGGACGCCGCCTACGGTATTCGGGCTTACGGCACCTTTGGAGGTGAGACGAAGGTCCTCACGTTCGGCGGGCCGACCAAGACGACCGGCACGTTAGGGACGCTTGCGGAGCCCCGTTCAAGCGCGACTTTGGATGGGCTCCGTTCCTACGACCTCCTCCGCATGGCGGCCAGCGAGTGCGGCCTCGGCGGCCGAACGGGGAAGCGCCCGACGGCCTACAGGCGCGCGAGTCATCGCGCATACGGTCCTGCGACGGAGGGGGACATCGACCTGTCCGGCACCGCGCCGCCCGGTGTTCCGTCTCTGACGCCAGTCGTGGTGCAAACGGAGGCGACGCCAGTACCAACGCCCGGCTTCTCGATTTTCGCCGCGGAAGCTGCGACCTGCGACCAGCAAATTGACCAGGAGGAAGTCCTTCTTTGCGCAGCGGAGCGGCTGGCAAGCCTCGCCGACTCCGAAGTCCCCGTCACTTGGGCGAACGCGCTGCCCGGGGTCACAGGGAAGCGCGGCTTCGCGACGATCGCTGATATCGGTCCTGGCATTGACCTGAGCGTACAGGAGGGTGATCTCCCCATCATTTTCCCGGTCCTCGACCCGAAGACGAAATTCCTCGCCCGGGACCTCGCCCTGCAGGCGCTCTCTTACATCCCGCTTCTGGACGCGCGAACCCGCCTCATCAGTGGACAGACCTACACCTGCTCGGCGCTGTACGCCGCCGCGCCCGCGCTGCCTGCCGGAACGCCGCGCAATGCGGGGTATACGACGCTCTACAACACGAGCACCGCTCCAGCCTCCGCCGATTTTGCGAAGTATTATCCGCCGATTGACGTTTGGCCCCCGACGAACAAGCGGCTCGATCAGCTGACGCAGGTGCTCCGCGCCTCTGCGCAGCTTACGAAGCAGCTGATCGAACAGAGCGTCGACGGCGATCTGGCCGCTGCCGCCGACAAGATCGCGGCGCTCTCGTCGGAAGAGCGCATGCGCGCCCTGTGGCTCGCCCCGGACGACAGCTTCAACTCCATGGCGCACGCTGCCCGCGTCCTCTACGGCCGCCAGGCTACGCTTGGCTTCCCCGAGGACTCCGGCCTCCGCGCCGGTTGCGCAACGGTGCCTTCGACGTCCTCGTGGCTCGCACCCGACGTCGTCTGGAAGTACTACGCCCCTCCGTCCCTAAGCGCTCGCGGCTCCGACCGCATCCTTCGGACGAAGCAAGACCTCGTGGCCGAGCGGCTCGTGGCAGCCTCGGGGCTCTTCACGAGCCCGGCAGCGCCCGTCGCGGCCGCCCTGCAGCGCTCGGAGCTTCGTTCGGCGGTCGCGTCGCTAGCACCAAACTCCCGGCAGGCCGCACGCCTCGGCGAGCAGATCGACCTCCTCCCGGACGGCGCCCTCTCCACGGCCTTCGCCCGCCAGACTGCGTTGCTCGGGGTCACTGGGAACGTCGACCCGTCCGCGTCGGTCATCGACCTCCAAAAGGGGATCGAAGGCATCGGCCGAACGGCGACCGTGTCAGGGAGCTTCCTTCGGATGTCGCAAGGCCTCTCCCGCACGGCCCCGGTGGCCGATTCGGCGGCGGCCTTGGGCGGCGTGCAGGTCGCGTCCTACTGCGCCGAACGGAGCGGGTCTTCCGCCATCCTCGGGGACGCCCCGCTCCCCTCCAGCGCGCTCGCAGGAACGGACAACCTCTGGCACCCGCGACAGCTCGCCTTCGCGACGCAAGACGCCTTCGCGGTCGCGCAGCAGCTCCGTGCCCGTGCGCTTGCGCTGCGGTCGGTCGCGCCCTCCACCGGCGTCGGCGCAGATGCGCGCGACGGGATGATCGCCGAACTTGACACCTGGGCAGGTGGCCTCCGCGTCATCGCCGAACCGAAGTCGGGCACCTCCCTCGATCTTCACCTCTACGACATTGATCTCGCGTCGTTTAAGTCGAGCGCTCCTGCGGCAGACTTCGTGCTCGTGTCGGCGTCCGACCTTCGCGACGCGCCTTTTGCCGCGGCGGTCGCGGCAGGGACGGTCCCTGCGCCCAAGTCGCCCGTGGGCAACGTGTACACCGCGACGAGCGCCACCCTCAGCGCAACCAACGACCCTGCGCACGGCCTCTTGCGTCAGCACTGGACGCTCCGGTTCGACGCTCTGCCGACCGCCGACCAGACCTATTACGTCGTGCGTCGCGGGTCGTCCGGTTCGGCGTCCGGGATGGTGCTCGGCGCGCTCTCGGGGAACCTGGCGTCCACGAAGCTGACGTCCTTCGGGTTCAGCCCGTTCCGTCGGGAACTCGTCGACCGCGCGTTCGCCTTCCCGAAGGACACCTCGACCCTCGGGGCGAGCATGGGCGACACGCGGGACATGTGTATCCCGGGCGTCCCCCGAGATCTCTACGTCCCGATGGAGAGCGAGACGACGAGCGATGGCGACGCCTACGAGTCGTCTTGGCGGCACTACATGACCCTCGCGCGCCAGGCCGCCGAGAAGGCCGACGGCCTCGGTCGTGACCTCGTTCAGATCGGCTCCGAGAAGGACACCCGAAAAGAGGGCTACGCCTCGCAGATCCTCGACTCGACGGGCGTCGCGATGAACGCCGACTGCCTCACCACGACGAACGGCGTGGTTGACGCTTCGAAGTGCCCGGCGCCGCTGGAGGCGTTTCTTTCGGAGCGCCGGTTCGACGTCGTTTTCGTGACCTCGAACCCGATCCCGACGGGGCTCACCAACGAGAACGCCCGCGCCGCCCTCAAGACCGTCCTCGGCTGCACGAACAACGTCCTCACCGACCCGGCTTCCTGCGCCCGCCTCGACAGCGAGTCGATCCCTCGATACGTCGCGCCGCTTGAACTCGGCAAGACGACGCCTGCCGAGCACGAGTTCCTTTACACCTCCCTCGGCCTCCTCGGCGCGCCGAACCCGAAGCAGAGCACCGCCGACGAGTGCGAGGCAGTTGCTGAAGCCTCTCTTCTACCTCCCGGATCGCCCCCTCCTTCGCCTCCTCCCGGCGCCCCAACACCCCCGAGCCTGGAGAAGGCCCTCCAGACGGAGATTCTGCGCGACGACGACCGTGTGTTTGGAGCGATCGACGGCCTCCGCGTCGAGGTTGGGGTCGATGGCGAGTTCGTCGCGACTATCGCCGGGGACGTGATCGTCGATTCTCACGTGACCCGCCGCAACCCGGAGACGGGGGGCCAAGTTCCGTCCGCGATTTGGCCGGGCTGCGCGCGAGGCGCCGGGAATTGCCAGTGGGACCCCGCCGGCATCACCGAGCGCGGACGACTGAATCAACTCGTCGCCGCCACACTCTACCGGTGTTCCCCGTCGACCCCACTGAACGCCTGCCTCGGCGCCACCGAGGAGCAGGGGCTCGCGGCCATCCGCTGGGACCTCCTTGGCCAGGCATATATGGCACACGCCATTGCGGGACGCTCCCCTGAGGGGGCCTTCCTCGCGCCTGTCCCGGCCGCACGGTTCAGCGACAATGTGCTTGGCGAATCGGGAACCTGTTCGCTTATTGTTTCAGCCCTCGGAACCGGGCGCTGGGGCCCTGGGCTTGCCCCCGCGTACTCTGTATGGGCGGGAAGCATGTCAGCGCAGGAGACCGCAGTGCTCACTCGCGACGGGGCGGTCGTCGAAGTGGCTCCCACGTTCGGAATGCTGCCGTCAAACGCCGCGGCTACAATGCCAAGTTGGTACCGGTCTATCTACGCACCGGAGCTTCTGTCGACGGATTGCTGGAAGAAGTCGCCGTGGGTGGACTACGTCCATATTCCAGCGAAGAGCACAGCACTATCCTGGAGCGACTACGACGCACACCCGGCCGACAAGGCTCACTCGCTTGATTCCGCGCTTGCGATGGAGACAGGGGTCGCGGGCGGCGTCGGACCCGGGGTAAACGCGTTCGGTCGTCGCGCTATCGCCGGGTGGCGCAGCGACTTCAATCCCGTCCATGAGTTCCTAAGCGTTCTCAAGGCCCGCCTCGTCCAAAACAAGTACGGACGACGGATCGAGGCAAATTCGGGACTGCAGGGGCGTATGGGAGAACTTTTCACGAGTAACAATAGTACCAGGATTAAACCTGGGTACTTTCGGCGTTTCCATAGTGGAAATCGGAACATTACCGAGCTTTGGACCCTCGACAGTACGCCCGTCGATTATCACTGGACGGATCACGACGGCGTTAGCCTGGACGACTACTACACCACCGACCGGACGTTTCCCTGCAATTCCTCCGGCGATGATTCGGATATGTTCGGAAAGTGCATGGGGAAGATCTCGGAGCGGCTCCCGAGTGTTCAATCGCCCGCCGAGCGCGTTCAGTTTTTCGTGAACTCAGGCTACCTCGACACGCCCGAAGAGGGCCGCCGCCAGTTCCGCGGCGCGCTTGCCCTCGCGTGCATCGGCACGATGGGTAAGCCGCTAACTGACCTCCCCGAAGCGCCGGCTGTTACTGGCATGTCCGACGTTACTGCGCTTGAGGGGTGGATTCGCTCGCGCCGCAAGGCAACTGCGACGGTGCTATCTCGCCTCTTCGCCGAGGACGTGCCGGCCGTGGCCGTCCAAAGTTTCCTCAGCCGCTCCACGGGCGGGACCGCCCTCGGCGGGCGCGCGGGCGAGGCGAACCTCGCCGTAGGCGGTGCCCTCCAGCGGACGGCAGACGGGCTACGGCAAAGTGTAACGAACATCGACGATCTGCAGCGCGCGCTCGCCATCCTCAAGGCCGACATTGGCGCCAAGGATGCTGCTGCCGACGTGAAGAACGCCTCCCGCCGGGTGGCCGATTGGCAAGCGGTGCGTGGTGCGGTTACCGGCATCGCGGGAGGCATCGGCGGAGTCCTCGGACCAAGTCCGAGCGCTGCCGGCCTTGTGAGTTCGCTCGCCGACGCCGCGGGAGCGGGACTTGTGCAGGGGGCTATTGCCGACCTCCGAGACAAGGAAGATGCCGCCGACGATGCCGATCGTCGTACAATTTTTGCGCGGTTCTCGCAGGAGGCTGGGCGGCTTACCGACCAGCAGACCCAGACGCTCTCCAACACGCGCCAGGCGGCCATCGACCTCCAGGCCGCGCTGGTCCGTCTGAAGTCCGAACGCGGGAAGACGCTCGACGTCGCTGCGCGGGCGAGCGGCGCCGGCGCCTGGGTCTGCGCCACCGATGGTGCGACGAACAAGCCGATCGAGTGCACGAGCCCCGTCAACACCGTCCTCAACCGTCGCTTTGCGGCGACGAAGATCCGCTACGAGCAGGCCCTCCGAGATGCTCGTACCCTCGCCTACATCGCGCGGCGAGCCATTGAGCAGCGCTTTGGCCAACGCCTCGACCAACTCTCGACGCCCATCGGCCCCCTCGAGGCCCCGTCAGGTTGGGCGGACAGTGTCTGCTCGCTCCAGGGGGTCGATTACGATGCGCTCCGAAAAGAGAGCATCCTAGGCGCCAACGGCAAGAAGCTCACCGATCCCGAACTCGCCGCCTGGAACGACTCGGAGGCCCAGCGCCTCGCGAAGTCCAACGTGACTGACTACGTCGACCGCCTCCAGCGCTTCGTCGACTACTACCCGATCGCCTTTCCGTCCCACGATGGCGACGACACGACGATGATTTCGCTCCGGGAGGACGCGCTCCGGAACCAGAGCGCCTGCCAGTCGGTCTCCACGAACCTGTTGGCTTCGAGCGACGCTCTTGCAGACGCGCGTAGCCCGGTAGGTGGGGCCGTCGGGACGTGGGCGACCCATCGCTGCCCGGTTGGTCAAGCGTTCTGCGCGCGTGTCTCGAAGCAGGCGCCCGTCGCTGGCGTCGGCGGGGCTGCTGCGCTCACGTGGCTCCGAAACGAAGCGCGCTTCACGGAGGGACCCCCGGAAGCCGGCATCGACGCCCCCGGCAACTACGTCAGCCAGGCGGTTCTCCTGGAGCCGGGGAGCTACGTGCTCTCCTTTTACGCCGCCAGCCTCGACGCCGCCGGCGCCGCCGCCACCACGTCGTCCGTGTACCGGGCCGTCGCCCTCGACGAAGCCGGAAACACGGTCGCCACCGGGCTCTACGACGCTGAGGCCGGCACCACCACGACGGGGGGCGGCACGAGCGTGTCCCTGTCCCAGCGCCGCACCCTCGCCATCACCGTCGCAAACCGCGGCCTCTACCGCATCGGCTTCGCGCCGAGCGCCCAGCCCGGTGGCGTCGGGAGCATCGGGCTCGTGCAGCCCCAGCTCCAGCGCGACGAACGGGCCGAAGGGCCGACCGCCTACGAGCCGACCGACTCCGAGCGCATGACGCCCTCCAGCGACTGCCCCTCGACGCCGGCCCAGCTCCGCGGGAACTTCACGCGGAAGTGCGCAGACAATCGCTGCTTCTACGAACTCAATACGCCGATCTCCATCGACAGCGCTGCG
>DYPH01000053.1:0-18502 GCA_020720045.1 Sorangium cellulosum
TGCTTTGATCACATCCCGTGTAAATTGCAATTCCGAGCAGCTACCTAGGACCGCCTGTCGATGCCCTTTCGATCGCCGGGATGAGCGGCGACACGATGGCCCGCATCTGCGACGGTGCCCCGACCGTCGTCGCCTCGTTGGCGCAGATCGTCGTCCAGCCGAACTCGGGGATCGACGTCTTCCGCCGCTGGGCCTTTTCCAACTCCTGGCATCTCCAGAAGGAGGTAATGCTGACGGAGAACGGTCGCTATTTTCAAGTATTGGCGTTTGTTCCCGGTCACGGGGACGACCCCGCCTACGCGAATGCTCCGTTTTCCCGGGAAGAACTGTTCCAGCTCGGGCCGAAACTGCTCTGTCCGGCGGCGATTCATGCGGCGTGGTTTGCGACGCAGGTCGCGCGCGTTGGGGCGCTTGTGGAGCAGGGAGTACCCGGATTCGAAGCCGAATATGCCCTTTGGGGACGCGCCCTTCGCGCCGCGTCAATCCCCGTTTAGCGGCGCCGTGCGCCTTGTCACGTCGATGTAAGCGGTCGCCTTCCGGGCTTCGGTCCACCGTCGCGGCATGCGTCATCTTTCCCCCGTTTCTCGCAGTCGTTCTCGTCGTGCCCTTCCGGCCGTCCTCCTTTTTGGAAGCGCCCTCGCCCTCGGGCTCGCCCCGGCCTGCGCGACGAGCGACGGCGAGGGATGGAGCCGGTGGCGATGCTGGCCTCTCCGACGCGGCGACCGATGGTGGGGCCGTCGTGGACGCCGCGAAGGACGCGTCCGTCCGCGAAGCGGGAGACGGCGCGGAGCCTGATGGAAACGCGTCGTCTGTGGATGGAGCGGTCGCCGATGCCGGCGCCGAGCCGCCTGCGGAGGGGGCTGCGTGCACGACCGGCGCGTCCTTCACCCGTCCGTGTGGCTACTGCGGTACCCAAAAAGCGCAATGTGTAGGAGGAGTTGTCGCCGCGTACTCCGTCTGCTCCGGCGAGGTCACCGCCGCCGACCGGTGCCTCCCCGGAGCCACGCGCATGAGCGCCTGTGGGGCGTGCGGGACCTCGAACGACCTCTGCATCGCAGGCACCTGCCGGTGGAACGTCGGCCTTTGCCGAAACGAGCTCCCCGGCGGCTGCGTCCCCGGCACGAAGCGGCTCGCCCGAGGCTGCGCCAACGCCGACGACATTCAGCCGCAAATCTGCGCAAATACTTGCGGATTTGTGGCCGACGGCGCCTGCTTCTCCGAGGCCCTCGACACGATCAACGTCCCGACCGACGGCTCCACGGCCGTCGGAACCTTCCGCTTTTCGGCGGCGGGGGTCGTCTCCCGTTACCCGGACGCCGTCGATTGCCCGGTGAACGGTCTGGAAGACGCCACTCCGTACCACTTCGCCCTTTTGAAAAATACGACGGCGGCGCCGATCCTCGTGGAAGTGTACCCGAGCACCGCTCCCGGCGGGGCCGTCTTCGATACGGTGACTTCCGCGTATGTGGGGCGCAAGTCGCGCCCGGTGACCGACGCCGAGTTGACGAACTGTTCAGGCATGACCGACGACGGCGGGACCCAGTGGTCGGCCCTTTACGGACCGAAGGCGATCGCGATCCCGGCGAACGGCACGGCGGTGGTTCAGACCTCTCAGTACCAGGCGGTGACCGCCGCTGGGCAGCCGTTTTCCCTCAATGTTCGGACGAAGAAGACGGCGCCGAACCCGCTCCCGATCCCGGCGACCGTCGGGGCGACCGTCACCTTCGGCTTCCTCCTCGACCAGCAGCGGGCGGTCCTTCAAGCGGATGCCGTCAATGACCTCGCCTGTCCGGCCGCCGTCGACGCAGCGACGCTCACCTATGGGCGCTACATCACACTTAGCAATCCGACGAACAAGGCGGCACGCGTGGAGATACGCTCGACGTCGTCATGGCTTCCTACGCGGGCGGCCTCCCCAACAATCGTGCGACCTGCCAAACGGTGGTCAGCGATTCATGCGCCAATTTCGACCACCGCGACGCCTGCTTGATGGACGGAAACGCGGTTTCGATCCCCGCGGGGGGGACGGCGACCGTCTACGTCGCCTTCTCCGCCGACTTCGAACCGCCCGCCGAGCTACCGATCACGTTCCGCACGTCGTCGCTTCAGTGATCGGCCGGTGAATCACCCTGTAGCGCTGAGCTTCTTCCCCCAAAGAAACCGGTGCACGGGGAGACCGTCTTTGATCGCACGGTGCTCGCGCGGCGTACGCGCCTGGAAGGGGTTTTCGGCAATGCGCGCGCTCCCCGCCTGATCGCCCTTCGTGAAGAAGAGCTCGGAATCATTCACTTGGCGCTCGTAGAGCTCGGCACGATCTTCGACGTCGGTCTGAATAAATAGTTCACCATCGTCCGCGAGGAGGCGGTGAATCTCTTTCATAAACAGATCGCCCATCACGAGGCGCTTGGTGTGCTTCTTCTTCCACCACGGATCGGGGAAGTGAAGGTAGGCGCGCGCGAAGATGCCGTCCGGCTTGAGACGCGGCAGCGCCTCTTTGGCATCTTCCGCGAGGCTGCGTGCGCGCCCGTGGAGACCCATTTTTGCGAGGCGCTCGTCGACGATTTGTGCCCACTTCTTGCGGACTTCGAGTCCGAGAATCGCGATGTCCGGTGAGACGTTCGCCCGCTCGTAGAGAAAGCTTCCACGGCCGGGGCCGATTTCGATCTCCAGGATTTTCCCCTGGATGACGGTGCGCGGATCGACGCTCTCCCCTTCGGGGAGGCGGGCGGCGTGGAGGTAGGGGCTCGGAACGCGCGCGCGCTTCGGCGGATTGGACGGATTCTCGGTCGTCATCGCGGCGAGTGCTACCGCGAGCGCGCCGTAAACTCCTCCGAAAAGCGCGCGTTCTGCCCGTCCGTTCGCGACCGCCAGCGAGTTTGCTGGGGGCGGCGGCGCGAGAGACGGCGGGCCCACTTCGACAAGGGCCCGTCCGTTCGCGACCGCCAGCGAGTTTGCTGGGGGCGGCGGCGCGAGAGACGGCGGGCCCACTTCGACAGCCCCGTGCTAGAGGACGACCCGTGCGAACTCGCCCCCTTGGAAGGACCGGCCTTGCAGTCTCCGAGCTCACCCTCGGCACGTGGGGGCTCTCCGGTGACGGCTACGGCCCCGTCGACGAGGCCGAAGCGGAGCGGACCGTCGCCCGCGCCGTCGACGTCGGCATCACCCTGTTTGAAACCGCCGATAGCTACGGCGGCGGTCGCATGGAGGGGATCCTCGGGAAATGTTTGCCGAAAGAGGCGATGGTCGCCACGCGAATCGGCATCGATCTCCGCACCGACCCGCCCAAAAAGTGCTTCGACGGCGCCTTCCTTCGCGAGCGCGTCACCGCGTCGCTGAAGCGCCTCCGCCGAGAGACGATCGATGTGTGCATGTTGCACCATCCCTCCTTCGTCGGCCTCGTCGAGACCGACGCCATCGAGACGCTGCTCGCCCTCAAGAGCGAGGGGAAAATTCGCGCGTGGGGCGTCGCTGCCGCCCACAGCTCCATCGCGCGCGAGGCCCTTGAGAAGAAGGTCGAAGTCCTTGAACTTCCCTACAATATGGGGCATCCGCGCGACCTTGAGAGCCTCGCCGGCGACCTCATCATCGCGCGCGCCGGCGTCCTTGCGCGCAGCATCCTCGGCTATGGCGTTCTGTCGGGGGTCTTCTCGCCGGAGCGCATGTTTGAGGACGGCGACCATCGCCGCGACCGCTTCACGCGCATGGAACTCGAGGCGCGCCTCGCCATCGTCGACGAGCTCCGCTTCCTCGTCCGCGGCGACATCCGCACGCTCCGCGCGGCGGCGGTCCGCTTCGTCCTGGCGAATACCGTTGTCACCTCCGCGGTCCTCGGGCCGCGCAACGAACAGCAATTGATCGAGCTCGTACGCGAGGCGGGGGCCGGACCGCGCTACCTCTCGGATGACGACGTTCGTGAGGTATTTCGAGTGCTTGAGCAGGCAGGGGTGCGCGTATGAAGAGCCGAAAAGCGGCGATGGACGAGCTGCTGCGTATCGCCGACGCGGTGACGAAGGTCGTCCTTGCCCACTACGAAGCGTCGAGTTTCTCTGTGGAACTCAAAGGGCCCAACGATCCAGTCACAACGGCCGACAAAGAAGCCAATGAAGCGCTCCTACAGGCGCTTCAATTGAGCTTTCCCGGCGTACCGATCGTCGCCGAAGAGAGTGACCCTTCGACGTTTGGTGCGTTTGCGACCGCCCCCCACGCCTTTTTCGTCGACCCCATCGACGGCACGAAAGAGTTCATCGGCAAGCACGGCGACTTCTCCACGATGATCGGGCTCGTCGAGGACGGTGTCCCGATTCTTGGCGTGGTTGCGGCGCCGGCCCTTCAGCGCGTCTGGTTTGGCGGCGATGGGATCGGCGCCTTCTGCCGCGTCGGCGGTGCCGATGTTCCGCTGACGCCGAGTCGCGTCACGGCCCTCGATGATGCCCGTTTGGTCCTTTCCCGTTCCCACCGGACGCCCGAGGGGGATTCCCGCATTCGTGCCTTCGGACTTCGCCATTTGATTCCTCGCGGTTCCGCCGGCATCAAGGCGGTGCTCGTCGCCGAAGGGGAGGCCGATCTCTTCATTCATCCTTCGCGGGCCGGGAAGCGCTGGGACACCTGCGCGCCGGAAGCGATCGCGGTCGCCGCCGGTTGCGCGATGACCGATACCGATGGAAATCGCTTCGATTATCGGACGACCGACATCGACAACGAGCGGGGCATCGTCACCGCCAACCCGGCTCTTCACGCCACCGTGCTTGCCCGCTTCAAGGCGCTCCGTGAGGCGCAGGTGATTCGGTCGTGAGCGGCGAGGCGCTCCTCATCGTCGGCGGCGGTATCGTCGGCCTGTCGATCGCCTACCACCTCGCCAAGCTTGGGACGCCGAACGTCGTCGTCGTCGAGCGGGACTACCTCTGCGCCGGCGCGAGCGGCCGCAACGGTGGCGGCGTGCGCGCCCAGTGGTCCTCGGCGGTTAACGTTGAAATCATGCAGGAATCGCTGCGGCTTTGCGCGAGCTTCGCCCGCGATCACGGCATCAACGTCTGGTTCCGACGGGGCGGGTACCTCTTCCTCACCCGCGACGCGAAGAAGGCGCGCGTCCTGGAGGAAAGTTGCAAAATGCAACAATCCCTCGGGAATCGGACCGAGCTTCGCGACGCCGTCGGCGCGCGGAAAATCGTCCCCGAGCTCGCCACCGAGGGGCTCGTCGCCGCCGCATGGAACCCGGATGACGGCGTCGTCTTCCCGTGGCCTTTCGTCTGGGGGTACGCCCAGCAGGCATCCCGACTTGGCGCACAAATTCGAACACATACGCGCATCGATGCCCTCGAAACCGACGGTCGGCGAATCACCCATGCGGTCCTGACGTCGACAGGCACGAACGCGACGGGCACGAAGGCGACCGAGCGCCTCCCCGTGCGCGCCGTCGTAAACGTCGCCGGCGCCTGGTCCCCGGAGCTCGCCGCGATGGTCGGCGTGCCGCTTCCGAACCGCCCCCACCGCCACGAAATTTGCTCGACGGAGCCGCTGAAGCCGTGGCTCGGGCCCCTCGTCGCCGATCTCGACGACGGCCTCTACTTCAGCCAGTCGACGCGCGGCGAAATCGTCGGCGGAATTGGCAATGACTACGCACCCCACGGCCTCGTCCAGACCTCATCGACGACCTTCCTCGCCCGCTACGGGCGGAGCCTCGTCGGCGCCGTTCCGCGCCTCGCCGACGTCAAAGTGCTCCGCCAGTGGGCCGGTTGCTACGATCTCACGCCGGATCAGAACCCGGTATTTGGTCCGATTGATGAAATCGACGGCTTTTTCCAAGCCTCCGGCTTTATGGGGCACGGTTTTATGATGGCGCCGGTGATCGGACGGCTCCTCGCCGAGCACATCGCGACGGGGCAAATGACGCCGCTCCTCGAGCGCTGGAACCTACGCCGCTTCCGGGAAGGGAAGCTGCTCTCGGAAGCGATGATCATCGGCTAACAATCGGTCTAGTTGCCGATCTCTACCGGGGAAATTCGTGACGGTTCCCAGGTTTCTGTGCGCCTCGCCGCCCAGACGTAGGCTCGCTGAACGGCGAGCATTTTCAGCCACGCGAACGCAAACGGCTCCGCCAGCGCGTTGGCGACGGCAAGGCGGGGAGCTGGGCGCGGGTCACCCGCCGCCAGGCGTTGTGCGCGTAGGTAGATCGTGGCGTCGGTCAGCGCACGAAACGCGAGAAATGCGAGCAATGGCAACGGGTTATGTGTACCGAGCGCGACGCCGAGGAGCAGCTGCAGAAGCGCCAATAGCCCGACGACGGGGAGCGCGGCATCAACGAGCTTCAAAGGGAGTTTTAAGAGGCCAAATGAACCGGTGTTCCTCGCGAAAATCAATGCACGAAATCGAAAAAGAGTGCTGAGGAAACCGGCAAACCAGCGCGTGCGCTGGCGGACGAACCCGGCGAGTGTGGAAGGCCCTTCCGTGTAGGCACGAGCGTCGGCGATGGTGGGAATCTGCACCTTTCGCCCCTCGCCGGCGGCGAGCGCGCGGAGACGGAAGATGGCTTCGTAGTCTTCCGTGAGCGAGTCGGTCGGGAAGCCGCCGGCCCGACGGAGCTCGGCGGCCCGGTAGGCGCCAAACGCACCCGGAACCTGATCCAACGCGCCCAGCGCCGACCATCCGCGGCGCAGGAGGGTGTTTTTTCGGTACTCGACGAACTGGTGGCGCAGGAGAAAGCCCTGCGGGTTTCGGACGACGACCGCACCGGCCGCCGCCGTGACCGCCGGCTCCACAAACGGCGCGACGAGGCGGCGAAGGGCCTCGGCGTCGAGTTCGGTATCGGCGTCGACGGTCACAACCACTGGATAGCTTGCTGCGGAAAGAGCCCCATTGAGAGCGCCCCCTTTTCCCGAATGAGGGAGCCGAAGAAGGCGCAAAGAGAGTGGTCCGTCTGTCGGGAGCGTCGCGGCAAAGTGCTCGACGCGTTCGGCGGTACCGTCGGTCGATCCGTCATCGGCGACGATCACTTCGACGGGGAAAGTAGCCGTCGCCTGCTGCTGGAGGCTCGCAAGAGTGTGCAAAATGCACGCTTCTTCATTGAAGGCGGCCACCAGCACCGAAACGCCGCCGCCCGCGACGGGGAGCGAACTCTCGGAGAGCGGCGACGCGAGCGTCGGGGCGCCTCCGAGGGTCGCGGCGACTGCCGTCGGGACGAGGTCGAGGGCGACGAAGAGGGCCGGCAGCGCGGCGGTCGTCGGGGCAAAATGATGAAGAACCCAGGACAGTCCGGCGATCCCCGCGGCCGTCACCGACGCGACTCCGAGCGCAGTCGGCAGCACGGAGGGGGCGGTCGAGCCAGGCACGCCGTCTACCTAGCAGCTCACGCGTTCGGCCGGGCGGAACGCGGCGTCCGTTTTTTTGTGCGAAACCGTTCCGCAGAGGCGGCGATTTGGTGGCCTGGCGCTTCGCGTCACCCTGGATTTTTTCAGGGTTCGTTCCGATCGCTTCGTTGACAGCGCGGAAGGCGGCCGCCTACCCTCGCGCCGCCCGTCGCCCCGTCCGGCGCAGGTCGTCCAGGAGACCCACTCATGAAATCGTTGAGCCCGCTCGTTGTTCGGTACGCCCTCGCAGCACGGCTTGGTGCCGCGTTGCCCGTCGCCCTGCTCGCCTCGAGCGCTCTCGTCGTTGGTTGCGCGGACGAAAAGGATCCGGCCACGTGGGTCAAGCGTCTCGACGATCCGGCCCAGCGGACGGCGGCGGTGAAGCGCCTCAGCCTCTTCCACGAAGATGCAATGACGACCGCCAAGGGGAACAAAGAAGACCCCAAAGTCAAAGCGATTGACGACGTGATCATCGTGCCGCTCGTGAAGACCTACGAAAAAGGGGGTCTTGATGAGAAGAGCCGCAAAGACCTCGCGAAGGCTTTGGCCGACTTCCGCGACGAGCGCACCGCCCCCTTCTTCCAGAAGGCTTTCAAGGAGTGGGAGCCGAACAAGAGCGACGAAGATGTGAAATACGCTGCACAATCGCTCGCGCAGCTCCTCAAGGACGGCAAAGTCAAAGACCCGGTCGTTCTTGACGCTCTTTGGGACTGCTTTGCGAAGTTTCGCATCTCTCAAACGAAGTTGAGCGAGGCGTATAAGGCCCTCGAAGATGCCGTTCGCTCGGCGAAGAGCCCGTCGTTTGCACGCAAGGCGATTGCCAAAATCGAAACGCCCTACGACGACAAGGCGAAGAGCGACTGCTATTTCTGGCAGCTTGTAAGCATCCGCGTCCTCGCTGACCTCAAGGAGCCGAGCGCGGCGAAGGCCCTCGTCGGCGTTCTTCTCGACCCAGCAAAGGGGGAGCTTCGTGGCCCCGCCGTCAACGCGCTTCGCGGGATTCCGAAGGAGGCCGATATGGCGCTCATTGCGGCGTTGAAGGGCACTGACGAAGCGGCCGCCGCCGCCATTGCGAAGTCGCCCGACAAGGTCGCCTATACGTTCCTCGCCGATGCCCTCAGCAACGTCGGCACCGCCGCCGGCCGCGACGCGGTGGTCGCTTCCTTCGCGAAGATCGACAACGACGCCGCCCTCGCCGGCATGGCGCTTTCCCTCGTCAACTTCCCGAGCGACCCGAAGGCCGAGACCGCTTTCTTGGATGTTTACAAGAAGATCGGTGACGAAACGCTCCTCCAGACGCAGGCCGCGAAGGGGACGCTGATGAACGTGTCGGCGAACCTCTACGACGTGAAAATCGTCGATTGGGCCATCAAAGAAGGGACGACGACGAAGGCCTCCGAAGGGACCGCCGAAGCGATCAAGGGGAACGCCACCAACACGATCCTCCGGCTCTTCGACGACAGCCAGAAGAAGGCGGCGGAAGACGCCGTGAACAAGCTCGGGCTCCCTGCCGACAAGGCGAAATTCGCGACCGCTGCCAAGCTCGTCGACAGCTGCAAGAGCGACGCCGCCTGCTACGCGAAGGTCCTCGACGAGCCGATCGTCGGCGCTCCCGACCAGAAGTTCCGCTTCGTGAAGGCGACCTACATGGCTGCGGCGCTCGGCAACGACGCGACCCGCGCCACGCTTGGCGGCAAGCTTGAGACGGTCAAGGACGATGCGATTCGCATCGCGTTGGCGCTCGCCATCGACCACCTCGCCCCCAAGGGCGACGTGCAAATCGCCAATACCATGGACAAAATCGTCCAGGCGAACGTGAAGTCTCCTGCTCCGAGCGATGACACCCTGGTGAAGATCGCCGCGAAGCTCCGGGCGCGCGCCCTGTGATTCGCCTTGCGGTCCGCGGCGGGCAGAAGAACGGCGAGCGGTTTTCGCTCGCCCAAGACACGGTGCGCATCGGTAGGCAGCCGGAGAACGACGTCGTTCTCCCCGACGGCATCGTCTCTTCCGAGCACCTCCATATTGTGTGGAGCACGGAAGGCTTCCTCGCGATTGACCGCAATTCGACGAACGGAACGCGCATCCTCCGCGCAGGCACGACGATCGCTCTTGATGAGAGCAACGGTCGTCGTGCGCCCCTTTTCAATGGGGACGTCCTTGAGCTCGGTGCCGAAGGGCGCGGGGTATTCTTGGAGGTACGCCTCGGCGAAGACAGCGTCGACGCCACGATTTTCGCAGTAAAAAAGATTGAGGACGTTGCGCCGAATGCCGAGCGCTCGATGGAGCGGGATGCCCCGCGCTTGAAGGCGCTCTACGAGGCGCAAAAGCGTGTCGGCTCGGTCACCGAACTGCCCGATCTTTTTGGGGCTTTGGCCGATGCCTCGCTAGCGCTTGTGCCACAAGCGACTCATGTCACCCTTGTGATTCGCGAGGAAGAAAGTGACGATGAGCGTGCGCGCGCTCGCGGCTATGTACCGGTATTGACGCGTAGTCGAGCGGCCACCGGGCCACTCCCCGGGCCGATCCCGATTACCCGAAGTATTTTTCGAAAAGTCGTCGATGAGCGCGCGATGGTGCTCGCGGCCGACGCACCGACGGAAGTCGGTTCTTCGGAGTCGCTCATGGGGGCGAAGATTCGCTCCACGTTGGGTGTGCCGCTCTGGCGTGGTGAAGAGATTCTCGGAGTGATCCAGCTCGATCATCGTGAGAGCGCGGGGATGTTCACCGCGGCCGATCTCGATGTGATGGCGCTCTTTGCCAATGCCGCTTCGCTTTCGCTCGCCAATGCCCGGCTCCTCCGCAAGCTGCGTGCCGCCGAGGAGCGCGCCCGCAAAGAGAACGTCTTCCTCAAGGGGAAAGAGCAGGAGCGACGGACCGGGGCACGTGGGGACAAAACCCCGAATATTATTGGGGATAGCGTGGCGATGGCCAAGCTCCTCGCCCAACTCGACAAGGTCGTCGATACGAAGGTCACGGTCCTCGTCGAAGGGGAGACCGGCGTCGGCAAGGAGTTGGTCTCCGCGAGCGTCCATTACCGTTCGCGGCGCCGGGATAAGCTCTTCGTGGGGCAGAACTGCGCAGCAATGCCGGAAAATCTGCTTGAGAGTGAGCTCTTCGGGCATAAAAAAGGGGCATTCACCGGCGCCCACGAGGACAAGCGCGGCCTCTTTGAAATCGCCGACGGTGGGACGCTCTTTCTCGACGAAGTGACGGAAATGCCGCTCTCGCTTCAGTCGAAGCTGCTCCGTGTCCTTCAAGAGGGCGAAATTCGACCTGTCGGTTCCGTCCACGAGAAGAAGGTCGACGTCCGAATCGTCGCGGCAACGAACCGAAACCTCGAAAAAGAGGTCGCCGAGGGGCGCTTCCGCGAAGACCTCTACTATCGGTTGAAGGTCTTCCCCTTGCGCGTGCCGCCGCTTCGAGAGCGTCGGGAAGATGTTCCACTGATTGCGAAGCATTTTCTCGAGCGCTTCTCCGCGGAAATGGGGAAGCCTTGTGAGGGATTTGCCGCAGAAACGCTAGATTTGCTGCAGACTTACGCGTGGCCCGGAAACGTGCGTGAGCTGCAGAACGAAGTGCAGCGCCTCGTGATCCAAGTCGATATTGGTGCGTTCATCACGCCCGATCTGCTTTCTCCGCGCGTTCGCCAAGTCGAGGGGACCCTCGAGCGGATCAAACCGGCAAAAGGGACGCTCAAAGAGCAGATGGATCAGGTGGAGCGTTGGCTCCTCATTGAGGCGCTGCGCGAGCACGGAAACAACAAGACGGCGACGGCGAAGACCCTCGGGATCACCCGCGAAGGGCTCCACAAGAAGCTGCGTCAATTCGGGCTCTGACCGCCGAAAAGACAAGAGAGGCACCCACTTAAAAGCGAGCGCCTCTCTTCTTTTTGTACCGCAGAAGCTTGAGACTACGGCTTTTTCGGTTCCAGGTAGATCGGGTTGGAGAGCGTCCCTGCGTAGCCGCCGTTGACCTTTCCGTCCTGCACGAAGAACAGGTAGCTGCCGTCGTGGAGCCCCCCGACGGTCGCGTCGAGGAGGATCCGCCCGCCCGGCTTCCCGCGGAACGTCATCGAATCGACGGTAAAATCGGTCTCGGAGGAGGCGTCGACGGTGCTCGCGGTCGCCGATGCGGTCCCCTTTGAAATGCTCTTATCGACCAGCGTGAGCTCGCTTCCGGCGACGTGAATCGTAAACGGGCACGATTGGGAACTGCGTGCCGTGTCGCAGGTCCACGAAATCGTCCAGGTTCCGCCGGTACGATACTCCACGAACACACCAACGCCGTCGCCGGCCTTTGCCGTCAATGTTCGGTCGGGATCGACGACAGCGACCTGGGGCGACGATGGGGCCGGTTGCGGCGCCGGCTCTGTGCTGTTCGCGAGGGGGGCTGGGTCGCCGGTTTCGATGAGGCAGCCGGTGCCGAGAAGCGAAAAGAACGCGGGGGCGAGGAAGGCGGCAATGCGGTTCATGGCGTTCACCGGCGGCGGAAGGTGGAAGACGATGAGGGGCGAACGCTCGGGCGCGACGTCGACGGCGCGGACGGGCGGAAGCTCGGGGCGACCGAGGGGCTGCGAAAGCTCGGCGATGAGTTGCCAAAGCTTGGTGTGCTGGAAGGGCTGCGGAAGATCGGTGTTGAGTTGCTGAAGCTCGGTGTGCTGGGCGGACTGCGAAACGTCGGGGAAGATCCGGAATTTCCGAAGGTCGACGGGCGCGGTGCTGTGAACGTCGGCGTCGCCCGGCTGAAGCCCGATCCGACGCTCGACCCGAAGCTGGGGCGACTCTCCGGGCGCGGCGCGGAAAACGTCGGGCGCTCGGTTGCGACGGGGCGTTCCGTGAAGACCGGCCGTGGGGCAACGGCGACTCCGCCGGCTCCAACGAAGCTTGGTGCGACGGCGACCGGGTGATCGATCCGCGTCGGAACACCAGTAAATCCAGAGCCTTGGAAGGCGCCACTCGGTGCACTTGGGCGTGGCCTTGCAAGCGACTGGGCCTGCAACAGCCCCTGATGATTCATCGGTGTCGCGATCACCTGCGTCTGTGGAATCCCAAGGCGGTTCGGCGCCGGGCCGACGCTCGGTGCGGCGACGGTCCGCCCGCTGCCATCGACGCTCGGCGCGGCGAGGGTTCGCCCGCCATGGGCCGACGTACCTGCACCGATCGTTGCGACGGCGGGTCCGCGAACGATGCGACCACCGACCGACCCGTGGAAAAGGTCCCCCGTCGGGCAAAACACGTAGGGGGCCGGCGGGTAGTAGGTCGGGTAGTAGACGGAGCCGCCCATCCAGTACCAGCTCGGCGCCATCGGAGCCCAGCCGACGTACCCGTAGCCGTCGGGGCCGGTGCGCCACGAAACCCAGGCTCCGCGGTACTGGCGCCCGGGAATCCAGGACCACCCACGATCGGCGATCCAGACCCAGCGACCGTAATGGAAGGGGATCGCGCCCCAGGAGTAGTCGGAGACCCAAACGTAGTCGTCGCCGTAGGTCCAGTGACCGCTGGACACATAGGGGGCGAAGTCGGACCCGACGACCTCGGCGCGGGGCACCCAAACAGTTCCGTAGGTTCCGTCATCGACCCACGTGCCGTAGGGCTCCAGCGGGGCACGGAAATCGGTGAGCGCCCGTGGATCGGCGTCGGCGTATTCGACGACCACCGTGGAACCGTTCTGCGCGTCGACGGTGACCGCGGTCCCAGAAGGGACGACGGTCGTTGTGCCCGATTCGGCATAGACGGAGGACGGTCCCGCCGCTGGCGCATAAGACGCGCCAGCATAGGCAGGTTGGGAGGCCGGTTCGACGACCATGTAGCCTGAGCCCGACGCCATGCATCCCGTTAGCAACGGAAGTGCGGCAGCGAGTGAGGCGAGGCGATGGGTGAGCGACATAGATCCTCCGAAGGGCACACGAGCCCCGAGAGACGCTTGCAGTTTTTGGGCCGAAACGGAAGCTGCGTGCGCGATGCCCCGAAGCGGTGGGGATCGAAGCAGATTCCGGAAATCGGTGTACCGGCGCCCGCGCGCCGTTTGCGGCCCTGTGAACCGGGCGTCACGGCGAGGGTGCTCACCGTTGCGTGGTTCCGGCCATCGACGACGCCAATTCGCGAGCCGGTCGACCAAAGAAAAGAGCCCAGCATCGCTGCTGGGTTCGTGAGTAGAAACTTGAGAAACCGAATCAGCCCGGGACCGACTCCCAGACCTTGTTGAGCGCCTGCTGGAGGGGCCAGGGGCCGAGGAGGAAGGGGACGTTGACCGGCAGACCAGCCTTCTGCTGGACTTCCGCGAGGATCTTCTTCCCCTCGCCGAACTGCCACATGATCATATAGATCCCGCAGGTGAGCGACGTGAGCCCGAGGAGCTTGCCGGCGTTCATCCGCTCTTGGCCGAGGAAGGTGTTGATCTCACCGGCGACCTTGAACCACCAGAAGGTCTGGTAGGCCGCACGTGATGAGGTGGAGTCCGAAGAAGGACATGAAACCGCGAATTTCGCCTTTGGTGCCGGCAGGTGCGTTGGACATGGTTCGGTCATATCATCACGGACCTCAAAGTGAGGTCAATCGACGTCAAACGTCCATCGCTTGACGACCGCCGATTGCGCCTTAGCTGGCCGCGGCCTCTGGCACCGGGCGCCACAGAAAAGTGAAGAGGTCTCGTCCGTTCGTGGCAATCTTGGCGACGGCTGCGGGACTCTTCATCCCCGCGAACTTTTTTGAGGGACTCTATGAACGCTTCGAAATGCATCCGTCAGGTTTCCAAATTTGTCTTGGGATTCTCAGTTTTTGCGTGCGCACCGGCCGCGCTCGTCGCCAGGCCGGCTCGTCGCAGTTCACGCTCGAGAAACGCGCAAATTTGCAGGTCTTCTGAATAGGCGGTCGCGTAGACGAGCCCCACAACGCCCTCGCGCTCGGGAGAATCGCCCGCCCGTTCCCTGTAGAGCGCACGTATGCGTGCCACCAGAGCCGGAACGACCTCGGTCGGGTCTGCGAGGCCGGCGAGGCGCTCGGGGCTCGCGTAGCTCGCCCGGCGCGTGAGGATCGGGAGACCGACCGTCTCGTTGTGGCCGCCAGGGCAGTCGGCGTTGACCTCGCAGGCGACGAAGTCGGAACCGGTCCAAAGGAGATCGACGCGGGCAAGCTGAGCGTCGTCAGACGCGGCGAAGGAGGCGCGCGCGAGGGCTAATACGTCTTTTGAAAAACCGTACTTTTCGGCTTCGCGGGCGTCCGAGAACGCGGCGATTGACGCACGACCGGTCGCCGCAATCACCGCCTCCGCCGCGGTGCGTGCCGCTTCGTGGATCGAAGGACTCAGCACAAGTGGAGCGAGGGAAACACGCGGTTTTCCAGCAACAAAGGCATCCCATAGAAGAAACTCGTCATTCGCGGCGCGGAAGAGCGCCGGGTCCCTGAGGTCGCCGAGCGGGGCTTGGACCATCATCGTGGCGTCCGCCCAGCCAGCGTGGAGAACAAAGAGGGTTCTTCCGCGCCGAGACCAAAATAGACGACACCGATATCGGCACCGAGAGCTTGCGTCTGCCAGGCGCCGAGAGTCCTCGCGAGGGAGCGCGCGTCGTCGACCCAAACGGTGTGAACACCATCAGATGCAGAATACACATAGGTAATGGCGTCGGTGATTCCGCGGGACGGGGGGGCGCTCGCGGCACTGGCGAGCCCGGCCGCCTCCAGGTACGAGACGCCGCGCGTCGTCGAAGGCCCGAAATCATTACCATAAAGGGGGACTGCAACGTCGAGGGGGGCCGACGTCTGGCGACGGGCAAAGCGGGCTGCATCGACGGCCCAACCGGGGACGATCGTCGGCCCTGGCCCGGTGCTGCGATCGGCATAGTCGAGGGTCATCACGCGGAGGCGATCGGCGACGGCGCCGAGCGCAGGGACGTTGAAGGCATCGCCGCTCGGGAGGTCGCTCGGGCTCCGCAACGACGGGGGGACGAAGAGGTTCACCGCGACGCGCTTCGGTGCAGCATGCAGCTTTCCGGCGAGGTCTTCGGTGAAGAGGGTGAGGTCGCTGCGAACGCCCGGCGGGACCGCTTCCACGTTGAGGTCGATGGCGTCGGCCCCCAGGGAATTCGGGCCGCTGAGCAGCGTGGTGAGGGCGTCGGCCCACCCGCCCCGCACGCGCGAATCGGCGAACTGGGCGGCGGTCTGGGCGCCGTCGAAGCGGACTCCGGTCTCGTCGGTAAACGAGACGCCGAGCGACACCCGGTAGGGGGCACCGCCGGCGCGAATACCTGCATTCTGCACCGATGCAACGACGCGGCGTAGCTCGTCGCGAGCGGCGCCATCGGTCGGTGCGATCGCCCCATCGCCACGAGGGATGAGGCAAAGAAGCACGATTTCTTCAACGATTTGGCGGGTCGACGGGGCAGCGAGCGTGGCGAGGGCCCTTGCGTCGGGGAAGCAGCCGTCGGACACAATCGTCCCCCGGCGCCGCGGGAGCGGGCTCCCGTCGCCGCGTGGGTCGTCGCAAAAGGCGCCCGCACACGCGAGCGCGGGGCGTACTGGCGCGTCTTCGCTCCTATCCCAGGCGCAACCGCCTGCGGAAAGAAGCAGCACTGGAAGAAGCGAGAGGCGGGAAGTCCATCGCATTTGATTCATAGACCTAGGTCCATTCGAAAACCGAAGGTAAATCCATTGAAGGGGCGACCATCAAAGAGCGACGGGGCGCCAACAAGGCAAAAGCGGGTGACTGGGTCGAGGCGACGGCACCCCTCGAACTCGGCCCGAACGCCGAAGTAGATCGTGTTCATGGTGAGTTCGTTCGTGCCGACGCCGTTGGGGACGGTGGCGCGGACGTTCGCCACGATAACCGCCGTCGGTACCACACGAATTCCGCCCGACCACCGCCGGTGATTCCCGCGCACGCCGAACCCGAGGATCCCAAGATCGGTTCGGAACGCGCCGCGGAGGTTTACCCGCGCCGGATCGCCGTCGAAGGTTCCGGCGGCGGTAGGGGTCTGTCCGGCGACACCGCCGAGGGAGGTTTGGAGGAGCGGGATGACCCAACGGTCGCCAATCACAAACGAAGTACCAGCGGTGATCAATGCAAAATTCGCCCGCGGAAGGGCAAGCCGGGCGCCGGGGGCGTACAGACGCCCTGTCTCCGGCACCGGTTCGGTGATCTTCGCCGCCGTCAAGCCGACGTTCGACCAGGAGGCACCGACGCTCCCTTCGAGCCTCGCCGACGCGCGCCCCGCCCCGAACGCTGGCGTAGCCACAAGCAGCAGCGGCAAGGCTGCGAGGAGAGTTCGTTGCATGACGACGCAAGCATGCCGCGGTGCGGGTCTTCTGGCGAACGCTCCGTTGCCCCTTCTTCAACGACTCGGGCAGAGGACCGGGGCACGTGCGAGGATTCGCCTCGCGCCTGCAGCCTCTACTTCCCAGAAATAACTCGCAAATGCCGCCGATGCCGGAGGACCGACTCGACGGAGTTCGTCGTCCAGGGCGGGGACGGCGGGGGGGCATCACGAAACGCCGCGCCCCGGCAAGGGTGCCGTTCACGCACGTTAAGGAGCCGGTCAGCGTTCGGTCAGCGCCGGCGGCGATCGTTGCGGCCCCGCTGCACCCGTGTTAGCGGCACGCTCCGCCCATGGTTTTCGTCGAAGCACGCAATCTTCCGTCCCACGTTGGCATCATTATGGATGGCAACGGCCGCTGGGCCCAAACCCACGGGCACGATCGTTCCGCCGGCCACCGTGAGGGCTCGGCCGCCGTCCGCCGGATTGTGCGGGCCGCCCGCCGTCTCGGACTCAAAGCGCTGACTTTGTACGCGTTTTCTGAGCAAAACTGGGCTCGCCCCGAGCAGGAAGTCGATGCGCTGATGGGGCTCCTCCGCGAGTTCCTCCTCGGCGAGCGCGACGAAATCCTCGGCAACGGCATCCGACTCAACGCGATCGGCAACATCGGCCGCCTCCCGGCGCTCGTCCGCGCCGTCCTTGAGCCGCTCCGTCGCGAGTCCGAGGGGAACGACTCGATGACGCTCACCCTCGCCCTCTCCTACGGGGGGCGCGAAGAAATTGCCCAAGCAGCTCGCGAACTTGCGACGCGTGTCAAGGCGGGGACCCTCGAGACCGACAAGATCACCGCCGAGGCGCTCCACGGCTTGATGCCGAGCCTCACCGTCGGCGACCCCGACCTCGTCATCCGCACCGGCGGCGAGCGGCGCATCTCGAACTTCCTCCTGTACGGGCTCGCCTACGCGGAGCTCCACTTCTCGGACACCCTCTGGCCCGAGTTCGGCGAGGAGGACCTCTACGAGGCGATCGCCAGCTACCAGGCCCGCGAGCGGCGCTTCGGCAAGGTCGGCAAGGCGGCCCCCCAGCGGGTGACCGCCGGTGGCCAGGTTATCCGACTCGCGGTGTAAGCATCAAATGCCCGAATTTCTTCCAAGAATCGGGCACTTCGCCCTCTTCGCAGCAGCCCTCGCGGTCGCCTGTACGGAGTCGCCCAAAGGGACGGCCCCCACCAGTTCGGCCGCGTCCCCGCTTCCGGCCGGCCATCCGACGGTCGTGGCGCCGACGATCCCCGCGTTTGACTGCACCAAGGGGCCGCCCGAGCTCCGCGCCCCCTGCCCGGAGCCGGGGCAGTCGTGCCGCTACGAAGTGCCAGCAGCCCCGGTCGCTGGCGGTCCGAAGGTGTGCATCCGCCAATGGAGCTGTGAGGCGAGCGGCGACGGGATCGGGCGCTGGGCCGACGTTTCCGAGACGTGTGTAGCGGCACTTCCGCCCGCCGTCCCCTCAGTCCCTTCGTCGGTGCCATCGGCGAAAAAGCGGTAATTCGAAGTACTTCCGAGGAAACCCCAGCACAAAGAGTCTTCACGACTCTTTTTTCTTGCTCAAACGAGAAAGAGTATAGAAAACTCATTCTCCGGAGACAATCATGACAACGCGTGGAGAAGAGACCGTCGCAGCGGTCGCGGCCGGCGGCTATCGGACCGAGGACGGCACCTGGGTGTCGATCGCCGGTGCGCGTCCGCCCGGAACCGCCGAAGGCGGTGAGGAAACGGCGCGCATAAAATAGAGCGCCGTTGCGGCGGCGGTCGCCGGGACGAAGCTTGTGCGCCCGGGGACGGTTGCCGATTTGCGCGAATACGCACATCCATCTGCGAGGGATAGCGTCGCGACCGCGCGTCCGCCCGGAACCGCCAAA
>DYPH01000053.1:18602-36820 GCA_020720045.1 Sorangium cellulosum
GGCGGTGAGGAAACGGCGCGCAAGTTCGAGACCGCGCGTCCGCCCGGAACCGCCAAAGGCGGTGAGGAAACGGCGCGCAAGTTCGAGACCGCGCGTCCGCCCGGAACCGCCAGGATTGCAACGCGGGTCAACGTGACCGGCGAGACGACGACGGCCGCGGGCGCGCGCCTGGCCCGAACCGGTACGCCGACGACGCTGCTCTGCTTCGCTTCCGCGAAGAACCCGGGGGGCGGCTTCCTTGGGAACGCAAAGGCGCAAGAGGAAGACCTCGCCCGCGCGTCGGCGCTCTACGCCTGCCAGTGCGCACACCCTGCCTTCTACGCGGCGAATCGCCGTGAAAAATCGCTCCTTTACACCGATCACCTCCTCTGGTCGCCCCGCGTCCCCTTCTTTCGGGACGACGCGCACCGGTGGCTGCCTGAAGGGGAGGTTTTTCATGCAAACGTCGTGACTTCGCCGGCGCCGAATGCCGGGGAGTACCGCCGCGCGGCGAGCGATCCCGCCGCCGCTGGCGGTGAGGAAACGGCGCGCAGAACGGAAGTCGCGACCGCAGCGATCCGGGAGACGCTCCGCCGACGGGCGAGCCAGGTTCTCGCCGTCGCGGCCGCCGAAGCACCGGGGAGCCACCTCGTCCTCGGCGCCTGGGGTTGTGGCGTTTTCCGCAACGATCCTAGGGAGGTAGCTGCCGCATTTGCCGAGCATCTGCTCCCGTGCTCGCCGTCTCCTCACAGGTCCATCGCCAGCAGCTTCGCGTCCATTACCTTTGCCGTGTGGGGGAAGGAGCCGAACGAGAATCGCGCCGTCTTTGAAGCATTCTTTGGCGAGACTTCTTCGGCATAAACAAATAGAAAAACCCCGAGACCGAAGATCGGCCTCGGGGTTCGTCGATCCGTGAGGATCAGTTCCCGTTCTTCTTGCGCTTCCGGCCGAAGATTCCGGCGAGAGCGAGCCCCACAATGGCGAAGAGCCCGGTCGCGCCGGAGGCTTCCGGAGTGACGGCGCAGCCACCACCTTCAATCGTCGCTCCGTCGTCCACTGCACCGGCGTCGGCGGCTCCGGCATCGCTCGTGCCAGCGTCGGTCACCACTGGCTTCGCCTTCTCCAAGTAGTCCTTGGTGTTGTTTCCATTGGCGTCGGTCTTCTCATCGCCATCCTTGATGCCGTCGCCGTCGGCGTCGGTGTCGAGGTAGTTCTTCTTGCCGTCGCCGTCGACGTCGTCGGAGACGTTCGCCGTCTTCGCGTCGGCAATTTCGTCCTTCGTGAGGATTCCGTCGCCGTCGTCGTCGGTGTCGAGGGCGTCGATCTTGCCGTCGCCGTCGGTGTCGATCGGCTTCTTCGGATCGGAGCCGACTTCCACGCCGTCCTTGATGCCGTCGCCGTCGGTATCGGCATTGTTCGAGTCGGTGCCGAGCGTCTTTTCTTGGGCGTCGGTGAGGCCGTCGCCGTCGGTATCGGTGTCACAGATCTTCGACGTCGCGTCGCAAGCGAGGGCGCCGCGGCACGGGTCGTTGGCCGGGTTCGGCGTGCAGGCATCGCCGAGGAGAAGGCCGCACTTCTTGTCGGTGCCGCAGGCGTTGGCGCGGCATTCTCCATTCGCCGTGCAGTCGACCCCTTCCGTAAGACCACATTTACTATCCGTTTTATCACAGACGCCGCTCTCGCAGGTCGCCACGGTCACGCGGCCGCTCGCGCCGGCGGAGGTGCAGGCTTCGCCGTTGAGGGTCGGGTCGCCGTTCTTGGCCTTCACCGAGCAAGCGCCGGCGTTGTTGCCGACCTTGAGACAGATCGGGGCCGCCGCCGTGCAGATCGGGGCGGCTGCGCCGCCGAAGTCGCTCGCGCAGCCGGTGCAAACTCCGACTGCGGCCGCAACTGCGCAAAAGGACTTGTTGGCGTCGCCGCAGTGGGCCGCCACCGGCAGCGCCGGATCGGTGCGGGCTGCGCCGGCCTCGCGAGCATCGCTGTCAGGGAGGCAGTCGTTGTCGGAGTCGAGGTCGAGGTAGTCGGGAACACCGTCATTGTCGGTGTCGACCGCGCAGTTCCCTTCCGTGACGTCAGAGACGCCGTCGCCGTCGGAATCGCCGGCAGCGACCTTCGCGGTCGCCTGGAAGACGAGCGTATGAAGGGCCTCATCGCCGTTGCCAGAAAAGGCGTAGGTAGCACTTACCGCGTCGTCGGGAATGACCGACGTCATCGAATAGAGTTCGTCATCCTGGCGGCCATCGCCAGGGGCTGTATTCGAGATCTTGTCCCCCTTGAGACCGATCGCTTTATAGGCAGCATCGGCGCCGAAGGAGCCGCCGGTCCAGAGCTGATCGAGGACGTTCTTCGCGCCGTCGTCGGCGCCCCCCGCATTGACGCTCAGGTTCGTCCCGTTGATCGTGACGGTGCTCGCCTCTTCCAACCCCGAGTATTCCCAGGCAACTGTAGCGCTCATCGGGAAGGGATCGGAGCGGACATCATTGACCGGGCATCGGTTGGCGATCGGCTTCGGGAAGTTGATCGTCCCCTTTGCGGCACCAGAACTGCCGTTTACGGTGCCCGTTTGAACGGTGATATTGCGCAGCGGGGCCCCCGCAAGCTCGTACACGACAATGAGCGTATGTCCGAAAAGCTTCGGGTAGACATACTGATCTTCAGGCGCGGTATCGCCGCGCTCATGAATCGCAATATCGACCAACGCGCCGGTCGCAGTACCGTTGTCGGTTTCGATCAACGGCTTCAGAGCGGCCGTTGCGTCATTCACGTAGTTCCACCAGTCGCCATCGCGGTGGGCGACCTCACCGGAGATCGGAAACGTCAGCGGTGCGTTCGCGGCGCCGCCGAGGATCACGCCACGGGGTGTAGCGGCGACGACGGGTAGGAGGCCCGCGCCGTTCAGGCCGCCGATACCACCCGAGATGAGGAACGCCTTCTTGACCTTCGCCCCCTTCGGAATCTGCACTTTCACGACACCGCTTGCGAAAGTCGCTGCGGTGCTCGTCCCGGCCCACGAATCGGCGACGACGCCGCCACGAAGGGCCTCCACAAACGTCGCGTCAAGCGCAGCCGTCGGCGCCGCAGCCGCGACACCGGCCAGCGAGAGCGCCCCGACGAATGCGAAAAAACCGAGAGCTTTTGAGAGTCGGCCGCGCCGAATTCCCGGGAGATAACCTATCATTTCACGCCCCTCCAGCATTGGGCCCCCGGAGATGGAGAGCCCCAACGACGCGTCGTTTCGCGCCGACCGGCGCCTGCGTTGCGCAGACGTTGTCGGAAGTATCGGTCGAAGGCTCAGGAAGCGTCGAGAAAAATCGTGTGGGTGTAGAAGCCGAGCGAAAACAGGCACTCACAGCGGGCTCGCGACTACACTAGACGGATGCTGCCCCGTGACTTCCCTGGCGACTTGGCCGACGAACTTCGGTTCTTTCCAGTTTTCTTGGACGCGCCCGAGCGCCTTTTTGAGGAACTCCTGGCGACGGTCGTTTGGGACACGCGCCTTCGGACCGCATCTTTTGGAATTCCCTACAATTACTCGGGGTTGACCTACCCAGAGCTCCCGTTTCCACCGGCGATCGCCACCCTGGCCGAGCGCGCGACACCGCCCCTCGGCTTTCTCCCAAACAACGCCCTACTGAACCTGTATGCCGGCGACGGAGGCATGGGCTTTCACAGCGACAGCAGCGCCGCCCTCGCCAGCGGTTCTGGCGTAGGCATTGTTTCCCTCGGCGCCGCCCGTGAACTCGTCTTTCGGCGCTCGGTTGAGCGCTACACGCTGGTGCTCCCCGCGGGGAGCCTACTCCGGATGTCGCTCCCGATGCAGGCGACCTGGCAACACGCCCTCCCCGCCGCAGACCCGACGACGGCGGCGCGGATCAGCGTGACTTTTCGGCGGATCGTCAGCGATTGACGCTTTCGTTGTTCCCGACGGCCCCCCAGTAGTAAGCGAGCGCCACGATGAGCGAAATCGCGGAGAACAAACCGGCGCGGCCACAAGCTTCGAACCTGCTCCTCCGCGTGATCACCGCGTTGATTGCGGTACCGATCATTCTCGGGCTCCTCTTCCGTGGGCCGGCCTGGGGCTTCTATGCGCTGATTCTTCCTGCGGTTCTCCTCGGATCCCAGGAGCTCTTCGCGATGACGCACCCGGAAGACAAACCGAGCCAGATGCTCGGCGTCCTCCTCGCGGGACTTGTCTCGTTCAGCCTCTATTTCTTCCCGGATCCGCGGGTCGCGCTCACCATCCTTGTCGCCGTCCCGGTGGCAGGGCCCCTCCTCACGCTTGCCCGGCTCGGTGATATCCCGTCGGCGGCGCTCCGCGCGTTTGGGATGAGTGTCGGTCCGCTGCTCGTCGCTGGGCCGATGACGCTCCTGGCGATGATGCGGCGCGATCTCAACAATGCCGGTTCTGCCTGGGTGCTCGCAGCTCTTTGTTTCGCCTGGGCCGCCGATACCGGCGGTTATTTCGCGGGGCGTTTCCTCGGAAAACACAAGCTTTACGAAGCAGTATCGCCCAAGAAGACCATTGAAGGGGCCCTCGGTGGTCTCACGGCAAACCTCGTTGCCGCGTTTGTCCTCCAGCACTTTCTGCTCACAACGGTCCCTCTCGTTCACCTCCTCGCACTCGCCGTCGTCGCCGGAATCCTTGGGATCCTTGGGGACCTCGGGGAGTCGTTGCTGAAGCGCTCCGTCGGCGTGAAGGACTCGGGAGCGCTCGTCCCCGGCCACGGCGGGATCCTCGACCGCGTCGACGCGCTCCTTTGCACGAGCACCGTGGTGTTTTTGTACACGATCTGGTTCGTCGCGAAGCCGACCTGCTGCCACTGAGCCGCTCGGTCTCGCGTCCCGAGCGCCTTCAGCCTGATGGCCGGCGCAGCGGCATCAGGGACACGGGCTAGCGACGTCTGCGGCTTCCGAAAGCAACGTAGTATCGGCCATTTAGGCCTGTTCGACGAGCACCAGACCGCGGGCGCGGGCCGCTTCGACGTCGCGGTCTCGCCCTGCGAGGATCGCCCACTTGGTGGCGTTGCGGAGGGCGCGGGCCGCTTTGACGGCGCTCTCTTTGTCGGGGAAGTGCCAATGGAGCGTCCCCGGTTGGACGTTGTGCCAGCCATGAACGACGAGAGTCACCGGGTCTCCCGCCGCGGGAACATGCGGATCATGCTCGAGAATTCGGAGCGCGGCGACCTCGGGGATCGAAATGTCGTGCGAGGCCGGGGACGACTGCGGCGGAGTTTCCGACTCGGAGATGACGGGCACGGCCAGCGGTTCTACCACGAACCCGGACGGCCCGCTCACGGCGCCTGCCAGACGCCGACCTTCGGGAGCAGGTAGGTCGTCCAGTCGTCCTTCGAGCCTTCGTGGCCAAGGCCGGCCGGGCGCTCGCTCGTCGTCATCGGGAAACCGGCAGCGCGGAAGGCGGCCCAGTCGGCGCGAACGCCAGCGATCGCGAAGTTCGAGTCGTCGACGGCGTGCCGATGGGCGATCGGAATCTTCCGCGCTGCCCCGGCGATTCGCGCGGCACGTGTGGCGCCGACCGCCGAGTTTTCAATCAGGATTCCCGCGTAGGTGTTCGCGTTCTGGAGACCGACGTTGTACGCGAGTACGCCCCCCGAAGAATAGCCAGAGATGGTGACTTTCTTTTGGTGAACCCAGTAGCAGCTCTTCACGTGGGCGAGCACGGCCGCCGCCTTCGGTGCGTCGGCGACCGGGTCCCAACATTGGCCGTCTTTCCCGCCGACCGAGACGCTAAAATGACGTAGATTCTGGTGATTTTCCGCGGAAGCCAGACCCCGGCTCGCATAATTCTGGGCGGTGTCGCCACAGCCGTGGAAGCCGATGACGAGGGGAAGCGCCTGCGTTCCGTTGTAGTTGCTCGGGATATGAATCGTATAGTTCGTCCCATTGGGGACGTTCATGTTCTTGAGGTGAGTGTGCCAACCGGGCGAATTGATCGCCGCCGGATTGCAGACTTGATTCGGCTTCGGGCCAGGGTCGTTTGGGTTGCCGGCGTCGGGCGCTCCGGCGTCTCGCGGACCGGCGTCGACGATGCCTGCATCGCGGGGACCAGCATCCCGAGGGCTCGCGTCGAGCAGGCCGGCATCGCGGGGACCAGCATCCCGCGGGCCGGCATCGAGAGGCACGGTTGCGTCGATGCCGGTGCTGGCGTCGGTCAGGACTGTTGCGTCAGCCGGGTCCTCCGCGTCGGGCTGCTCGCCGGCGTCAGGCTGCTCGTCGGCATCTGGCTGCTCGTCGGCGTCGGCCGTACGGGCATCGCTCGCCGCCGGTCGCGCGTCGGTGGTCAGGTCGACGAAACCGGCGTCGCGGGGAGCGCTATCGGGGGCGTCGGCCGAATCGTCGTCGACGAGTTCACCGCTTGCCCCTTCGCCGCACGCACCAAGGAGGAACACGAGCGGGACCGCGAAGCGACGGCGGAAATTCACCGGCCGACGATGCCACAGGCAGACCGAGCGGTCTACGGTTCGCGCGCGCGTTTGCATCAAACTTCGCGCCTAGCGGCGGCGGAGGAGGGCCATTTGGTAGGCGCGGACGAGGGCCCGGAAGGCGCTCGGGTCGCCGCCGTGATCCGGGTGCGTTTCGAGGGCGCGCTTTCGGTAGGCCGCTTTGATCTCTTCCAAGGGGGCCTTCGACGAGATGCCGAGGATCTCCCAGAGGGACGGATTGTTCGCCGGTGTGCCCGCCGGCGCGGCGGCCGGTTCCGGCGGCTTTTCCGGGCGTGGCTTCGGAAATGGCGGCAAATCCGAGAGCATCCGGAGCCAGCCGTTCGCCCAGCGGGCATCGATTTCGACGAGCGACGCCTCGGGGGCGCCCCCGCGGTGGGCCGCCGGATTGCCGGGGAGGGCCCCGGCCGCCGCCCGCGCCGCCGCGGTAAACGCCTCTTCGTGGGAACGGAGACCTCCGCCGGAAGCATCCGGTTTCTTGAAGGTTTTCTCGTTTGGAAGCGGAGGCTCACTTCCACAGGGGACCGGCGTACCGGTCCACCAGGCGGCCCAAAAGTAGCGACCGCGCTTCGTGCGCGCGATGGACACAACCGGCACGAAGAGCGTCGCTGTCACCTCAGATCCGCTCCAGGACGACGGCCATCCCTTGGCCGCCACCGATGCAGGCGGAACCGACGGCGATCTTCTTGTTCCGCGCGGCGAGCGCGTAGCAGAGGTGCGCCGTGATGCGGGCGCCGCTCGCTGCGAGTGGATGCCCGATGGCGATCGCGCCGCCGTCGAGGTTCGTCTTTTCGCGGTCGAGGCCGAGCTCCTTTTCCACCGCCAAGTACTGAGAAGCAAAGGCTTCGTTGACTTCGACGAGATCGACGTCGGCCAGGGAAAGACCGGTGCGGGCGAGGGCGAGCTTGATCGCCGGGACGGGGCCGATCCCCATGATCGACGGGTCGACGGCAGCGGTGCCCCAGCCGCGGAGGCGGGCGATCGGCGTCTTGCCGTGCTCCTTCGCCCAGTCTTCGCGGGCGAGGACGAGCATGCAGCCGGCGTCGTTGATGCCGGAGGCGTTGCCTGCGGTGACGACGCCATCTTTCTTGAAGACCGGCTTCAACTTGGCGAGCTGCTCGGCGGTCGTCGCCGGGCGCGGGTGCTCGTCCTCGGCGAAGACGATGTCCCCCTTCTTGGTGGAGACGGTCAGCGGCACAATTTCGTCCTTGAAGGCGCCAGCCGCCTTCGCCGCGGCGGTGCGCGCCTGGCTGAGAAGCGCGAAATTATCGCAGTCTTCTCGGGAGATACCGTACTTGACGGCGAGGTTCTCGGCGGTGATCCCCATCGGGGTGCCGGAGCCGCTTCCGTTGGTGACGTAGGAGTCGATGAGGGCGGCGGCGAGCATGTCTTCCATCGCCGGCGCGCGCCCGTAGGCGAAGCCGTCGCGGCCGCCGCGCATGACGTGGGGGGCCATGCTCATGTTCTCCGTGCCGCCGACGAGGACGACGTTGGCGTCGCCGAGGAGGATCTGCTCGGCGCCGCTGACGATCGCCTGGAAGCCGGAGCCGCAGAGCCGGTTGACGGTCAGCGCCGGCACCGTGATCGGGAGCCCCGCCTTCAGGCCGACGTGGCGCGCGCAGTAGATGGCATCGGCGCTCGTCTGGAGGACGTTCCCGACGATGACCTGGTCGACGAAGGCGAGCTCGTCGCCGACGAGACCGGCCTGCGCGAGGGCAGCCTTCGCCGCTTCTGCGCCGAGATCATTGGCATTCCAGCCCTTGAGGGTGCCACCAAAGGTTCCGACGGCGGTGCGTTTCGCGGCGAGGACGACGATCGAGGGGGACATGGACGACTCCGAGGAGGGTTAGGGACGGGGCAAAGACTCAGAAAAGCTCGGCAAAACCGGTGACGACGACTTCGTCGCGCTCTTTCACCTTCACCTGGAGGGCGATTTTGCCCGACTCAAGCCGCCAGCCCTCGGTGACGAGGGTGTCGCCCGGCCAGACCGGCTTCTTGAACTGGGCCTCAAGGACACGGAGCTTCCCGTGGTCGCCGGCGGCGAGGGCGCGCGTCACGTGGCGGGCGAGGAAGCCGTAGGTGGCGAGGCCGTGGAGGATCGGCCCCTGGGTGAAGCCGACGTTCGCCGCGAAGACCGGGTCGGCATGGAGGGGATTCGTATCGCCATTCAGACGGTACAAAAGCGCCTGCTCCTTGCGGGTTGCCTCTTCGACGACAAACGTCGGTTCGACCCCCTTCGGCGCCGTAATCTTCTCCTCTTTCGGGGGCGTCGGGCCGCCGAAGCCGCCGTCGCCACGGAAGATGAGCGTGTAGGTCGTCTCGGCGATCAGCGCCCCTTCGGCGTCTTTCGTCTCCGTATCGACGAGGACGACGGCGAGGCGACGAAGGTCATAAAAATCGCGAACTTTCGCCGTCGTAGTGACCGTCGCGTCGGCGGGGAATGGCCGATGCAGCGTGATGCGCTGGGTGCCGTGAAGGAGAAGCGAGAGGTCGCCACCGGTCTTCGCGAGCAGATCAAACATTGGCGCGAACGTCGGCACCACCGCGAAGCTCGGGAGGACGCGCATCCCCCCCTCGGTCTTCTCATAGAGCCAGGCAAGTTCGTCGGGGGTGGCGCCGACACCGAGCGCGTAAAGAGCGGCGTCTTTCCACGTGTAGGTGAACGGGGTCGGGGCCGTGGGAACGCCAGCGAGAGTCAGGTCGAAGGGCATCGGCCGGGGCAAATAGCGCGGGCGGCGCCGAGGGGGGACCGAAAACGGGCGGAACGCCGAAATCAGGACCGCAAGCGACCGCCTTTCGGTAGGAGGGGCCCGTGCAGGATGCAAGTGGCCCCGCGGCGCTGCTCGAAGCGCCCGCTCTGACGACGCTGCCGCTTGAGGCCTTCGCCTTCGCGACGGCGAAGCTCCTGCCGACGACCCTCCTCGTGCCGACGTTCGCCCCCGTCGGTGGGCGCGCGCAACGGGCGGCGCTCGCCTTCCTGCTCGCCTTCGGCCTCGCGACCACCGCCACGGAACGCCCCTTTCATGGCCCTTTCGGCGGGATCGGCGGGCTCGCCGGGCTCCTCCTTGCCGCCCTAAGTGGGCTGCCGGTGGCGCTGGTCGCGCGGACGGTCCTCGTAGCCGCAAGCGGTTCATTTTCCTTGGGCGATTCGCTGGCCGGGTTCGCGCCGTCCTCGGGGGCTGGCGCCGGGCGTGGGCCCTTCGCCGAGCTCGCCGCGGTGCTTGCCGGCTACGTCTATTTCGCGAGCGGCGCCGTGGCGCGAACCCTCGATTTTCTTGGCGCCAGCGACCGCACCTTCGCCAGTCTCGGCCTCTGGAAGCACCTCCCGGCGACGCTCGTGGCAGGCATCGGCCTCGCAGCCACGTTCGCCGCTCCGTGGCTCTTCGCGCGGCTTTTCTGCGATATGCTCCTCGCCCTCGCCGCCAAGGTGAGCGACGGCGCCGTCGACCGCCTCGGTGATTTCGGCTTCCGTCGGGGGATCGCGACCCTGCTCGCGGCGGTGCTCCTTGGCGAACTCGCCGCGCGACTTGCCCCCCTCTTGGCGCCGTGAATCGCCTAAGGACCGGAGGCATGTCTTCCTCGTTGCGCCCAGTTTTCGAAGGATTTCGGCTTGCTACGATCGCGCGCCGCGCCCTTCGCGGGCCGCTCCGCCCAAGCTGGGACGTCCCCTACGAGGCCTTCGCGGCGATGATGCGGTCCAGTGGCCAGCAGATCTGGCGCCTTCCGCTTCCGGTCCAGCGGAAGATGCTGGTGACGCCGCGGCGGCGACCGCTCCCCGGCATCGTCCACTACGAGCCGGCGCGCGTCGGCGGGGTGCGTAGCGAGTGGGTTCTCCCCGAGCTTTCCGGGGCCATGAGCTCGGCGGGAGACGCGCCGACGCTGCTCTACATGCACGGCGGCGGCTATGCGCTCGGCTCGATCGCCACCCACCGCCCCTTCGTCGCGCGGCTGGCGCTCGCCACGAAAATTCGAGCAGTTTCCATCGATTACCGGCGCTCGCCCGAGCACCCGTTCCCGGCGGCCGCCGACGACGCCTACGCCGTCTACGAAGCGCTCACCCGCCAGGTCGATCCGGCGAAGATCGTCCTCGCCGGCGAGTCGGCGGGCGGCGGCCTCGTGATGGCGACGCTCCTCCGGGCCAAGGAGAACGGCCTTCCGCTCCCGGCGGCAGCGACGGTGATCTCCCCGTGGGTCGACTTCACGCTCCGTGGCGCCTCCCTCCAGAGCAATCGACGGTTTGACTACGTCCCCCGAGAGACGCTCGAGGCCTACGTCGCCGCCTACGCGACGACGACCGAAGCGATCACCCACCGCTACGTGACCTCCGTCGACGCCGATCTCCGCGGACTCCCACCGCTTTTTGTACTTGCCGGCGAAGCCGAGACGCTCCTCGACGACGCCCGCCTCCTCGCCAGCCGCGCGGAGGAGGCCGGGGTGCCGACGACGCTCCATATCGGCGCCGACATGATCCACGCCTGGCCCCTCTTCGCCGCCCTTTTCCCACGCTGCGACGACGCCATCACGCGCATCGCCGACTTCTCCAGCGGCTACCTCGCGCGGTAGGAAACCTACACGTTCCCCACGGCGAGTTGGAAGGCGGCGGGGGCGGCGGTCGCTTCCAAGAAACGCTCCACGCGGGCGCGCGCCTTCTCCCCGTTGCCGCCGAGGTCGGTCGCGAAGCGATCATGGCGCGCGCGAAGAGCGGCGCGACGGGCCAGCGTCGGGTTCGCCCAGAGGGCTGCCGTCCACGCGAGCGCGAGGACGAGCTCTTTTCCGGCGCCGGTGAGGTCCTTGTGCCGCTTGCCAAGGGTCGGGACCGCCCCGAGCTGGACCTGCGCGAGCACTTCGCCGTGGAAGCGCTTCGGCAGCAGGAGGAGCCCCGCTTCCGTCGCGAGGCCGTTGCCCCAGGGGACGAGCATGTCGGCGAGAACGAAGCGAATTCCGTCGATGGCGGCGAGCCCCTGCGCCCGGCGGGCATCCAGAAGCGCGCTCGCCTCCGCACGGAGCTCCTCGACGAGTTCGTGGGGGGCGGCGAGCTTTTCGGCGAGCGTCTTGATGACCTCCTCCTCCCGGGGATCGATGGCGTCGTCGGCGGCCGCCAGCCAGAGGCCATGGAGGATCGCGCGGGCGAGGTCCTTGTCGACGTCCCCGTAGACATCGAGGCTCACCGCCGGCAGGACCGGCTCCTCCACGAGCGCTTTCGCGTCCGAGTCGGGCAGCCCGAGCGACATCACGACGGCTGCAATGACCCGCTTTTCGGCGGCGTCGAGCTCGGCAGCGTCGGCCGCGTAGACGCACTTCAGGGCGCGAACGGCGAGGCTCCCGAGGCGCTTCACGCGCTGGACTTCCTTGTCGCTCGGCTTCGACGTGAAGAGGCCACGCAGGCCACCAGCACCGGCAAGCAGCGTTACTTTTTCAGAAAAAAGGAGCCCCATCGGGAGGTGGCGCGGCGGAGCGACCGTCGCCAGCGCCCGGCAGAGGGCGAGGTGGTAGTCGTCCCAAAACGCGCCGAGCGGCGGGGTGTCGGTCCCTTGCCAGGGCTTCGAGAAATCGGCCCGCGGGACCGGCTTGCCCGAGAGGAGCGCGACGTAGGTTTCTCCACGGCGCCGCGCAAATTCCGCCTCACCGTCGTCGGTCAGGCCGCTCGCGAGGGCGAAGAACAGGTCTTCGCAGAGGAGCGGAAGGAAGACGGCGAGGGCCGCAGAGGCATCGTGGGCGTAGGCGTCTTGGGTCATGGCTTTCGTAAAGCTACCTCGGAACTTTGCACTTTTGGCCGATTCGGTGCACGTGAGGGGCATGCGCGCCCGCCCCCTCTCCGCCGTTGCCGCCACGACGACGACGCTCCTCGCGCTCACGTTCGTGCTCACAAGCGCCGGGGGTTGCCTCGAACTCGGCCTCGCACCGACCGATGCAGGCGCGACCGCCAGCGACGCCGGGGCTGACGCCGACGCCTCCGGCATCCAGACCGCCGACTGTTTCCAGGACAAGGTGAGCGGAATTGTCCTTTGTCGAGCGACGAGCCTCTGCCCGACGGTCTACGTCGACGAGACCCTCTACCCGGACTGTGGCTTCCGCGTGACCGGCAACACGGCCCAGCTACTTTGTCTGTGCAACGGCGAGCAGCTCTGCCCCGGGGTCGCCGCGGTTCGCTGCACCGACTTCGCAACCTTCCTTAATCAAAACAGCGAGCTATCGGTCTGTTCCCGGGTCGCCGACGGCCTCTGTTCGTCGATTCGCTAGCGCCGGGCCCGCTCAAAGAGCGCTGATCGGCGGGATCTTCGAATCGCGGCGGCGGAGCGCTTCAAGGACGATCACGGCCGTCTCTTCAATGGCCCTTCCGGTGACGTCGATGACCGGCCATTTCGGGAAGCGCGCAAAAAGATCATGCGCAAAGTCGAGTTCGGCGCGCACTTGGGCTCGGAGGCCGTAAGCGGAGTCGGCCGGCATCCCGAGCTGGGTTAGCCGCGCCTGCCGGATCTCGACGAGCGGCTCAAGGCCGATGGTGAGCCCGACGATGCGGTCCTGGGGCGCCTCAAAGAGGTCGGGGGGCGGCTCGACGCCGAGGACGAGCGGCAAGTTGGCGACCTTGATCCCGCGCTGGGCAAGGATCGTGGAAAGGGGCGTCTTCGAGGTGCGACTTACGCCGACGAGGATCAGATCGGCCTTCTTAAAGTTTCGCGGGTCGCGGCCGTCGTCACTCTTTACGGTAAACTCGACCGCTTCAATCCGGCGGAAGTAGTCCTGCGTGAGCGGCATCATTCCGCTCGGCGTGTTGATGGGCGCCTGCTCCAAGAAGGTGCCGAGCTTGCCGATCAACGAGCCGATCAGGTCGAGCGCCTCGACTTTGAGTTCATAGGCAAGCGGATGAATCTTCTCACGGACTTCCGGAGCGACGACGGTAAAGACAACGAGCGCGCCATCCGACGCCGCCGCTTCGAGGATCACCCGCGCCTGCTCAGGCGTGCGAACCCGCGTATGAAGGCGGAGCTCGGTACCGGCCTGCGGGAATTGAAGGAGCGCCGCGCGAACCGCTTTTTCGGCGGTCTCGCCGGTAGAATCGGAAAGGATATCGATGCGTTTCATCGGGGGTTCTCCTGGGGGGCGAGCACGGGGGCAGATGGGTCGCTCGCTCCGAGCGTGCAGGATGGCCAGAGAACTCCGGTTCCGCGACCGACACACGCGAAAAAGTCACGGAAGGGCGCTCCGCGACGTTGTATCGTGGGAGGGTGGTGCGGTGCTCCAGCGCCGGCGCCGAGGTTTTGCCGAAACGCCCCATTACTTTCTGCTAGTTCGACAGCACGTCGCCCTGCGTCATGAGCCCTCCGCCCGTCCCCCCGCCGAATGCCCTCGAGTTCGATCTCGACCCGGAGGATTTCGTCGACACGGCGGAACGACGAAGCACCCGCATGGAAGTGATGACCGATGGCCGCTCGGTGGCGATCCCGCTGGTAGCGCTTGGTGAAGATGCTGAGGCGACGACCGCCTTCGAAGCGCATAGCCGGGCCCGCCTCGACGCGGCGCTTGAGTCGCTCACGGCGCTCCCAACCGCGAACAACACCGCGAACAACCGCCAGGCGGCTCTCGTCGACTTCGACGACGCCGACACCTCCTTCCTCGCCCCGCGGTCGCTCCTCCCGATCCCGCCCGCGCCCCGTCTCCCCGCCGAAGAGGCGCCGACGAACGACCTCGGGCGCGATCCGACCGGGGCCGCGCCGAAGCCGCTCCGCGCGGTGCCGCTTTCGTCCCCGCCGCGCAGCATCCGGTACGCGGCGCCGCGCCCCGAATTCGACGACCTACCGACCCGCGTTGGAGAGTCACTTCCGGGCGCATCGCAAGCCAGTTTCCGGGCGCCCGTCGCCCCAGACTTCGACGATATTCCGACCAAATTCGAGTCTGAACGCTCGGCCGCCGATCGAGCCAACTCGATGCGGGCCCCCTACCCGGAGGCGACCAGCGACGACGAAGATCTCGCTGCGACCGCGCAACGCCCGAGCGCCGCGTCCCTCGCCGCCGAACTCTCCTTTCCGCGCCCCTCGCGCGCCCTCACAATGGCGTCCGTCCGCAACGCGGGAGACGGCGCCGAGTCCTCCACAAACGCAGCCCCCGGTCCGCGACCGTCACTTCGACCGTCGATCCGCCCCTCGGTGCGCCTTGCTGCCGCCGCACCGGCCGCACCGGCCCCACCGCCGCCGGTGGCCCGGTCCCCCTTTGCCTCGGCGCCACCGCCCAAGAGGCAGACGCTCGCTCCGCCGATTCCGCCGGTCTCCGCGATGCGCGCGTCTGCGCCGCCGGCCCCACCGGCACCCGCCCCGCCGCCGCCCGTCCTTTCCCCCGATGATCCGCTCACCGGCGCCCTCGATATGGCGGCCCTCGCGTCGCGCCTTCAGCCGCGCAGCGCGCCGCCGCCCCCGCCGAATTCCTTCGATTCGACGCTCCGTTCCGCGCCGCTGCCGCCCCCCGGCGAGCTGATGACGCCGCCTCCCCCGGCCTACTCGGGGGCGAACCTCCCCGCACCTCCCCCGCCCTACTCGGCAGCCGCTCTCGTGCCACCGGCGCAAGCCTCCGGCTACCTCCCTGGCTACGCCGATCCGGTCGGTTATGTGCCGCCCGCGCTGACGGCCGCCTATCCGGCCGCCCCACCGGTCGACCCAACGGCCGCCCAAGCCCAGCGCATGCGCATGGGGGCGATCGGCGTCCTCGTGGTGATCGTGATCGCTCTATTCGCGAAATCTTTCGCGACTCCAGCCCCGATCACCGTCGCGCCCGCCGCGTCCGCCACGGTTCCAGCCCCCACGAAACCGCAGTCGGTGCCGACGGCGCCAATCACCGCGACGGCGCTCCCCATCGACGCCCTCCCGCTCGCAACGCCGAGTGCAGCGACGGCGACCGTTCCAGCCCCCCCTCCGACGACCGCCAAGCCGACGACCGCCAAGCCGACGCCCCCGGCAGCGGCGCGACCGGTCCCGGCGACGCCGACGACTGCAACCGCAAAGCCGGTGACGACCGCCGCGCCGCCGAAGCCGAAGCCGGCCCCGAAGAACGGCGGCTCGATCCTTAACGACGCTTTGTAGCCACTGTCGTAGGCACCGTTTCTTCACCCCGGCAGTTCCGGCGCCGCAGGAGCGCCAGCAGCCCGAGCGCCCCTAGCGGCAGCAACCCCGCCAAAGGATTCCCCTTTGCGGGACTCGATGTTGTTGCACAGCCCCCCTCGGGGAGCGCGCCATAGTTCGCCCGCCAGCCGTCGAGACCGATCGGGTAGGTGCGTGCCGAGGCGACCGCGACGCCATCAAACAGCGGCGTCACCGTGATCGTCCGGGCCCCTTCGCCGGCGTTCGCGGTGACCGGAAAGCTGTACAGCCCGGGTGCCCGGCGCTGGGGCGTCACGTAGCGCACCGCCTGCCCGGAGACCTTGAGCGCGACCTGGAGGCGCTGGGGATCGAAGAGATCGGCCGGACCCCCTTCCTCGTTTCGGAGCTCGAGGAGGGCGTTGACGGCGCTCGCGTCGGGCGTCACGTAGGACTGGGCAAGCGTGAACCAGCAGCGGCCGGCCGCCGGGAGGGCAAGCTTCGGGTCGCGGCTCCGTGTGAGGGCGGTGACGGCACCGGCGACGTCGAGTTCTCCGGCGCCATTCTGGTCGTCGAAGGGGGCAGCCCCTCGAAATCGCTGGGCTCCTGCCTGAAGGAGCGTCGTGACTTGGGCCTGCGTGAGGGTGGCATCGGCCTGAAGAAGGAGCGCGGCGGCGCCGGCGACCGCGGGAGAGGCCATGCTGGTCCCGAGGGAGACGGCGTGGCGGTCGTCGACCTGGAAGCAGGCCGAGTCGCGGACGCCGTTCTTGATGGGGCAGCTCGGGTCGGTAAAAATGCTGCGCGGCGAGCCGGGGCGTGCCTGGTTGCTCATCGCAGCGGCGACGATCCCGCCCGGCGCCGAGATCTCCGGTTTCGCGATGCCGTCGGCGTTCGGTCCTGCGCTCGAAAACCAGCAAATATCGCCAATTTGTGGCCGAGCGGAACTCCCCAAGTAGACGCCGCCGGGCCCGTCGAGTTGGGGGACGCGGAGGGCGACGTCGGTCCCCGCTTGGCTCGTCCACTGGGCGCGGTTCATCGTGCAGCCGACGCCGAGGATCGACGGGTGGGCCGCCGGCGAGTTGATCGTTCCCGAGCGGACGCCGTCGCGAAAACCGGCCGGCGTGCGCGTGTAGGGGCCGACATCGCCGCCCGCCTGGAGGTTGAGTTCGGCGTCGCCGTCCCCTTCGAGGACGATGTTGTAGGTGCCGCTAGGCCAGGCGCCCGCCCAGACGACCGCCGCCGCCCGCTGGGCATCGGGGATCACCGGCGTGCCGCTCCCGGTCGTGATGACGCTCGCGTTGTAGCCGGAGCGGTTGCGCCCCGCCTGCTCGCCGAGCCCCTGCGGAGAGATCCAGGTGCCGTCGGGCCCCTCAAGGCCGACCTTCAGCGTCGCACCTTTCTTAAATTGTACCCAGATTTGCACGGTCCCCGACTGGGCGCCGGACGTCGTCACCGGCACGCGCATCGTGCTGTGGCGATCGACGTGGACCGCCTGGTGGACCGGCAGCTCGGCGATCGATCCGCTATTCCCGGCGGCGGCGACGACGACGTGGCCCGGCTTGTCGTTGCCGACGTAGGAGGCGATCGCCTGCTCCCAGAGGAGCCCGCCGTTGTGGGGGCCGAAGTCGGTGCCGAGGGAGAGGTTGGCGACGGCCGGCTTCTTGGCGTCGTCGGCGCGGTTGAAGATAAACTCAACGGCACGCAGAAGATTGTCGGTGTCAATCGCATCACTGTTGATGCCGCTCACGCGAACAATGACCAAATCGGCCTTCGGGGCGATCCCGCCGTAGGTGCCGTCGGCGCCGGCCGCGATCGAGGCAACGTGGCTCCCGTGACCGACTTCATCGGTCGGTGCGACGCCGTTACCCCCCAAGATTTGCTGAATATCTGCCCGACTGTAGACAGCGCCGGCGATGACGCTCCCGTCGCTCCCGCGGAGGCCGAAGCGGCTCTCGAGATCGCTGTGGACCTTCACCGGCGCCCGGGAAAAATCGAGCATCCAGAGGACGCGCGTCGATCCATCGGCGTTGCGAAAATCGGGGTGAGTCACGTCGAGACCGGTGTCGGCGACGCCAACGATCACACCGGTCCCGTCGAGGCCGGCCGCCCGCGCGACGTCGACGCGTGCCGAGGAATGGATCTGATTGTTGAGGAGCTTCACCGGAAAGGCGAGCTCGCCGGCGACCGCCGGATGCCCGGCTTGAAAGCGAGAGATCGCCCCCCAGCCGGAGGCGCGCCCAAAGCCGGGTGCCGCCGGGAGGAGCCCCAAGCTGGCGGCGTCTTGGCCGACCGGGAGGGCAAAAAGCGCTGTTGGTACGCCGGTTTGTGGAGCAACGAGCGCGGCAGTCGCCTTCTGCCCCAGCGTCGCCGCAAGGCGCCCCGGATCGAGGGGACTGACCGGCGCGGCGGGCGTCTCTCCGTGAACGGTCGTCGCGGCCAGAAGAAGAACGAGAGCGGCAAGGACACCGGGCGAGCGACGCATCCGCGCGTTCTACCCGATCTTCCCGGCGAGGACCCGACGAGACTCCCGGTATCTCCCCCTCCACGTCGCCCCCCGCGCCAACGATCACGAAGCTTGCGGCGGGGACGTCTCCAGCGATCGCGTCGACCGTGGTGTTCACCGCGAACAGGGAGAGTACCGGCGGGCCGTTGGTGCGCTGTCCCCCCTGGCCCAGGCCAGGCAAATTCGCTCGGGGCCACCCCCTACCCGTCCGTG